>DASYFN010000019.1:0-45240 GCA_036498385.1 Klebsiella sp. | reverse complement strand
GGCTCTGGCCCCATTTTCTCGCCTTTAAAGATAATATTGGCAGCTTTCGGTGCCAGCTCAAACCAGGTTTTGGTATGCAGCAGCGCGGCTGCAAGCGTGATCAGGTTCAGGATCACGACAATCGGATTTTGCAGAAAACCGATATAACCTGCCCAGCTCTCCGCGCCATGTTTCAGCGCGAACAGTCCGTAAATCAGCACGATGCTGAACCAGACCGCGGGTACCGCTGTTCCTTCACGCAGCATATAGAAGCGATAAAACGGCAGCTTTTTCCACCAGGTGGACGGCATCGGCCGCACGTAGGGTTTGCGTTTAGTCGTCATACTGCACTCCTTAGCGTGGTTTCAGGGTGGCGATAAGAAAGTCTTTCGAGCTTTCCACCTTGCCCTGCTGGATCGCGGCCGCCGGGTCGACGTGTTTAGGACAGACTTCGGAGCAGTAGCCTACGAAAGTACATGTCCAGACGCCATTCTGGCCGTTAAGCTGCGCCATACGTTCCTTTTTGCCGTGGTCACGGCTATCTTCGTTGTAGCGATGGGCGAGAGTGATCGCCGCCGGGCCGATAAACTCCGGATTAAGACCAAACTGCGGGCAGGCCGCGTAGCACAGGCCGCAGTTAATGCAGCCGGAGAACTGGTGATACTTCGCCATTTGCGCCGGCGTCTGTTTGTTTGGTCCCTGGTCAGTCGTGCGCGGGTTGCCAATAATGTACGGCTTAATCGCTTCCAGGCTTTCGATAAAGTGGGTCATATCGACCACCAGATCGCGCTCAATCGGGAAGTTAGCCAGGGCCTCAACTTTAATGCCTTTGGTGTATTCGCGCAGGAAGGTTTTACAGGCCAGCTTCGGCACTTTGTTCACCATCATGCCACAGGAACCGCAAATCGCCATGCGACAGGACCAGCGATAGCTGAGATCTGGCGCGAGGTTGTCTTTGATGTAGCCCAGGGCATCAAGCAGTGAGGTTTGCTCATCGTAGGGAACTTCATAGAAAGCGCTGTGCGGTGCGATGTCCACTTCCGGGTTGTAGCGCACCACTTCGACTTTCATGTTTTTCATCTCAGCCATTCGTCGTCTCCTTTTTCTCGGCTGCTTCCGCTTCAGCGCCGTACACGCGTTTTGCTGGCGGCAGAGTGGTGATTTTTACATCACCATACTCCAGATTTGTGCTGCCGTCGGCATCGCGGAAGGCGAGGGTATGCTTGAGGAAGTTGACGTCGTCACGCTCGGTACAGCCTTCATCCAGACGCTGATGCGCGCCGCGGGACTCTTTACGTGCGAGGGCGGAATGCGCCATACATTCGGCGACGTTCAGACCATGACCCAGTTCGATGGTATAAAGCAGATCGGTATTAAATACGCTGGAGGTGTCGGTGATACGCACGCGCTTGAAGCGCTCCTGCAATTCGGCCAGTTTATCAACCGTTTTCTGCATGAGCTCCGGCGTACGGTAGATGCCGCAGCCTTCTTCCATCGACAGCCCCATTTCGTCACGAATCTTCGCCCAGTTCTCGTTACCTTCCTGATTAACCAGATTTTTCAGGCGATTCTCGATATCGACGACCTGCGCGTCCAACGCGGCGCTATTGGCTTCGCCCGCTTCGGTTGCGCGCAGCATGGCCTGCTCACCGGCCAGACGGCCAAATACAACCAGCTCTGCCAGTGAGTTGGAGCCAAGACGGTTGGCACCGTGCAGACCTACAGAAGAACATTCGCCAACGGCAAACAGCCCTTTGATGCGGGTTTCACACTGCTGGTCGGTTTCGATCCCGCCCATGGTGTAGTGTGCGGTTGGTCGTACCGGAATCGGATCTTTCACCGGATCGACGCCAACATAGGCCTTCGAGAGTTCACAGATAAACGGCAGACGTTCAAGCAGCTTTTTCTCGCCCAAATGACGCAGATCGAGGTGGACCACATCGCCTCGCGGCGTTGAGATGGTGTTACCCTTACGCCATTCGTGCCAGAAAGCCTGAGAAACTTTGTCACGTGGACCCAGCTCCATATATTTGTTTTTCGGTTGGCCCAGCGGAGTTTCCGGACCCATGCCGTAATCCTGCAGATAGCGGTAGCCGTTCTTGTTGACCAGAATACCGCCTTCGCCGCGGCAGCCTTCGGTCATCAGAATACCGGAACCCGGCAGACCGGTTGGGTGATATTGCACGAACTCCATATCGCGCAGCGGCACGCCGTGGCTGAGCGCCATACCCATTCCATCGCCAGTGACGATCCCGCCGTTGGTATTGTAGCGATACACGCGTCCTGCGCCGCCAGTCGCCAGTACTACTGCGTTGGCGCGGATCTGCACCAGCGTCCCTTCCATCATGTTCATCGCAACCAGACCGCGCGCCTGGCCATCATCGACCAGTATATCGAGGACAAAATGTTCATCGAAGCGTTGGATTTGCGGGAATTGAAGAGAGGTCTGGAACAGGGTGTGCAACATATGAAAGCCGGTTTTATCGGCAGCGAACCAGGTTCGTTCGATCTTCATGCCGCCGAAGCGTCGGACATTGACGCTGCCGTCCGGACGACGGCTCCACGGACATCCCCACTGTTCGAGCTGAGTCATTTCCGTCGGGCAGTGATGAACGAAGTAGTCGACGACATCCTGCTCGCACAACCAGTCGCCGCCTGCAACGGTGTCGTGAAAATGGTACTCAAAGCTATCATGATCCTGTGTGACGGCAGCGGACCCTCCTTCTGCAGCAACGGTATGGCTGCGCATAGGATAGACTTTTGAAATTAAAGCGATTTTAGCATTTGGATTAGCTTGCGCGGCGGCAATTGCGGCGCGAAGACCTGCTCCGCCTGCGCCAATTACGGCAAGATCGGCTTGAAAAGTTTGCACGACATTCCTCCAGTTTTTGTTTATTTCGCCGCCGGGCTGGCGAAAACGTATCACTGCTCCTTTATAGGTAAGGAGTATAGCTGTAGGGGCATGAGGGAAAATTGACGTGTTCGATTTTTTTATCGTTCTGTGCGGTTGTTTAGCGACTTGCTTTACGTTTTTGGGTTATCAATAAATTAAGTATATGTAACGCGTTTACGCATTCGCACAAAATTTGTTTCATCTGCCAGTTACGAGTAGACTTCGTGCCCTTGTTTCAAATCGGAGAAAGTATCATGAGCGAAACGGCAACCTGGCAACCGAGCGCATCCATTCCAAATCTATTAAAACGTGCAGCGGTGATGGCGGAAATTCGCCGTTTCTTTACCGACCGCGGCGTGCTGGAGGTGGAGACGCCCTGCATGAGTCAGGCGACGGTGACGGATATCCATATGGTCCCGTTTGAGACGCGTTTCGTAGGGCCTGGTCATTCTCAGGGGCTGAACCTGTACCTGATGACCAGCCCGGAGTATCACATGAAGCGCCTGTTGGCGGCCGGTTGCGGCCCGGTGTTTCAGCTATGCCGTAGTTTTCGTAATGAAGAGATGGGGCGTCATCATAACCCGGAATTCACCATGCTGGAGTGGTATCGTCCGTGCTATGACATGTACCGGTTGATTAATGAAGTCGACGATCTGCTACAACAGGTACTCGACTGCCAGCCAGCCGAAAGCCTCTCTTATCAGCAAGCCTTCCAGCGTTATCTGGAAATCGATCCACTGTCGGCAGATAAAACGCAGTTGCGCGAAGTAGCGGCGAAGCTGGATTTGAGCAATATCGCCGATACGGAAGAAGACCGGGATACGCTACTTCAGCTACTCTTTACTATGGGCGTCGAGCCGCATATTGGTAAAGATCGTCCGACGTTTATTTATCACTTCCCGGCAAGCCAGGCATCGCTGGCGCAAATCAGTACTGAAGATCACCGTGTGGCTGAGCGTTTCGAGGTCTATTACAAAGGCATTGAACTGGCGAATGGTTTTCATGAACTGACTGACGGGCGCGAACAGCAGCAGCGTTTTGAGCAGGATAACCGCAAGCGTGCTGCTCGCGGCCTGCCGCAGCAGCCAATTGATCATAATCTGCTGGCCGCTCTGGAAGCCGGGTTGCCGGATTGTTCCGGCGTGGCGCTGGGCGTTGACCGCGTTGTGATGCTGGCGCTGGGTGCAGAAAGCATCGGTGAGGTCATCTCATTTACCGTCGACCGCGCCTGATCTCCTCTCTTCTTTTCTGGAGATAGATGAGCATGACCGCTGACGTACGGCGGTACAGTTGATTGTTCAGGAGAATTAAAACCCTGGCCTTGCCCGTATTCAGGCAAGGCTTTTCTTACAGGCTGCCGGGGGCGCGGCGGCTGGTTTTTCCTGCGGAGGTCAGCGCTCTGCTGCTTTTTCTGCCATCAATACTCTCCAGGCGCATCTGGAACGGCGGGAACGGCATATCGATACCGTGCTCGCGGAATCCAGCCAGAATCAGTTGGTGCATCTCGTGGCGCAGCGGCATGCGGTGTCCCATTTCGGCGGCGAAAATACGCAGCTCGAAAATCTGGATCCCCTGCTGCAGATCAACGAGGAAGGCTTCCGGCGACGGGGTATCGATGACCAGTGAACAGCGGCGCGCGGCGGTTAACAGGATCTGCACCACCTCCTCGGTATTGGCATCCACTGGCGCAGGCACCGTTAACACCACACGGGTAACGGAATCCGACAAGGACCAGTTAATGAACTGTTCGGTGATGAACGCTTTGTTCGGCACAATGATCTCTTTACGGTCCCAGTCGCTGATGGTGGTGGCGCGGGTATTTATACGCGTCACGCTGCCCGTGAGATCGCGAATGGTGACCGTATCGCCAATCCGTATCGGTTTCTCAAACAGGATAATCAGGCCGGAGATAAAATTGGCAAAGATCTCCTGCAAACCAAAACCGAGACCAACACCGAGGGCGGCAATGAGCCACTGCAGCTTCGACCACTCAATCCCAATCATTGAGAAGCCGACCAGGCCGCCGATCAGCATCAACAAATATTTGGTTATGGTGGTGATGGCGTAGCCGGTACCCGGCGTCAGTTCCAGATGCTGGAGGATTGCCAGTTCCAGCAGCGCGGGGAGGTTACGCACCAGTTGCGTGGTAATAATTAGTACCAGGATGGCAATGAGCACCGCGCCGAGGGTAATCGGCTCCAGACTCTCAACCCCCTGCACCGTGGAGGTCACGTCCCACAGCGAGATATTTTCCAGAAAGCTAAATGCGGAGTGAATTTCTGACCATAGCACGATGACCGATACCAGCGCGATTAGCATCAGCAGGGAGCGCACCAGACGCAACGACTGGGTACTGATAGCATCAAGGTCGACCTCGCTGGCCTCAGCTTCCATTGAACCTTCCGGGCTGCTGGTATACTGGACCTCCTCTTCACCACGCGCGCGCTGGGCGAGGATCTCCGCCCGTCGGTGCTTTGCACGATCGAACGCCAGGCGACGGCGCTGAATCAGCATCCAGCGGCGAATGATATGATAAAACACCAACAGCAGGAACCAGATGGCCACCGAGGTTTCGAGCCTGGCGAGCAGCGCCTGCGATGTGGCGAGATAACCGATCGCCGCCGCCAGCATCGCCACCAGCGGCGCGCCGAGCAGCATATTCCACAGCAGCCGGTTTAGCATATTGTCACCGCTGCCTTCTTTGTCGAGATACAGCGGTATTCCGGCGCGTTTCAGACTCAGAGTAACCATCGCCAGCGCGCCGCAAATCAGCATGAAGCAGAGGCGACCTAGCGAGGCGGAGAACTCGCGATCGTTGAGATTATCGAAGGTAATCAGCGCCATAATCAGCGGTACAATCAGCCCGATGCTCATCAGATAGTAGCGCATCGCTTTGCTGACACGGCTGCGCGGCCAGCCAAAGTGGGCGATGAACAGGCCGTTCGGGCGAGCAAAAGTGGCGCAAATCATCACTACCCATAACAGCGGCACCGTGGCGGTGACGCTATCGCCAATGGCCACCGCCAGCGGGAAAGGCCAGGCGGCCTGCAGGCCGTAGCCCAGCGTCATCCACAGGACCGGCAACGGCGAGGCCACCAGTATTGACCAAAACACCGTGCGCAGCGTAAGCCAGAAGTGATCCTGCGTAACCTTACCGACGCGCGCGCTGGAGCGCTCAAGGAAATTGGTGAAATGGCGGCGCGAGCTAATGCTGAACCCCACCAGAATGAGCGCGACGAATAGCGGCAGTAAGGTCTCTTTGCTGGTCAGCATCATCATGATGGCTTTACCGAGCTGGCTCATGGTATCGAGTGAGATCAGACGGCGTAAGTCCTGAACTATCTCCAGCGGCCATGAGAAGCCAATTGGACTGACGTCGGAGGTCCAGAACAGATAGCGGTGGGTCGCTTCGTTTATCTCTTTAAGCGCATCCTCTAGCTGACTGTTAGCGACTTTCAGCTTGGTCAGTTCGAGCATGAGCGTATCGCCGCCGCGTAAGAGGGAGTTGAGTAGCTCAGTCTGCGTGCGCATCTGGGCCTGCAGAATGCGGTTCTGCTCGCTGGTGAGCGGTTCACCATCCTCCTGACGAGTTTGCCTTAGCTGCGGCTGTTTGCCGAGCAGATCTTCATAGCGTAAACGCTGCACACGCAACTGCGCCATTTCCGTATCCAGTTGCTGCGGTCGCGGGGTTTCCGGCAGACGTGCAACCTGCGCGCGCAAGGCTTCACTAAGCAGATTGGAAGAGCCCAGCCACTGGGACTGTTCGCGCAGGGTGTTTAAAGCCTGACGCACCTGTAGGGTTTGATTGGTAGCCTGGCGCTGCTGCGAGGCGATCAGATCCATCCGCTGCGCCTGCTGGTTTAGCGCCTGCGACAACTCGCGGTTAACTTTGAATTGCGCCACGATATTCGGCGGCAGATTCTCGCTGTTTTCCGCCAGCAGTTCGGTACTTTCCAGCGCTTTCTCTGCCTCATGCTGCCGTTGGTTGTTTAGCTGATTACGCAGCGCCTGTAGCCAGGTGTCGAGCTGTTCGCTCTCTTTCTGCGCCAGCTCGGAGCGCATCCGTGAAAGCTCCTGGCGGCTATTGGCGGAAAGCTGGGCCAGATCCAGCTCATCGACCAGCGCTTTCAGCCGCGCGGACTCCGCCTGCAGACCAAGATTCTGCGCCTGTGCCAGCGGCGTATTGCTGCTTTGCGCGCCGATCCGGCGTTCAACCTCGTTCAACTGGCGGCGGGCATCGCTCTGCTGCTGCGGCAACTGGTTGAGCGAGTCAGCGATGTCGCGGGCGCGATCCTGTTCCTGCTGAGCTTTACGGCTGGCTTCCAGCAACTGGCTACTGACCTGGAGGATCTCCTGATTCAGCGTGTCGGAAGAGAGAGTGGTGGATACCTGGCGCGGCTCATCGCTCAGATTATTGAGCTGCGCGCGTAGGGTTTGCGACAGTTTGGGGAAGTTATCGATAACGTCCTGGTACTGGCGGGCGCGCTCAAGGGAAGCATTGCGCTCCCCAAGCGCGTTCAGGGCAGATTGCAGAACTTCGACGGTTTCAGGCTGGGCGGGCTTCGCCGCCTTCGCCTGTTCCAGTTCCTGAGTTATCTGTTTAGCATCCGGAGCTGTCGCTGCGTACGCCCCAAAGCTGAGGCACCAGGCCAACAGGAAAGTATATATCAGGCGCACGGCGTAACCTTTTTCTCTCAGGAATTAACCTTCGTCTTGTTTATCGTCAACCAGCGGGCTGGCTGCGTGTTCAGCGCGGACTTCTTCTGCTGCCAGCGGAGCGGGCTCGACCGGCATCACGATTTCAGGCGCGATCGCCAGCGGCTGGCCTATTTTGGTTACCGACAGACTTTGTAACTGCTCAACCAGCTTCACCTGGCCTGGCGCAAATAGATTAATCACCGTGGAGCCCAGTTTAAAGCGGCCCATCTCCTGGCCTTTAAGCAGGGCCATGGAGTCTTCGCTATCGCTGGCAGGCCAGCTCCAGCGCTTAATAATGCCTTCACGCGGCGGCGTCACGGTACCGGACCATATGGTTTCGATGCTGCCGACGATGGTGGCGCCGACGAGGATCTGCGCCATTGGGCCAAATTCCGTATCGAACAGGCAGATGACACGCTCGTTGCGGGCAAAAAGATTCGGTACGTTTTGCGCGGTCAGATGGTTCACGGAGAACAGATCCCCCGGCACGTAGATCATTTCGCGTAGAATACCGTTGCATGGCATATGCACGCGGTGGTAATCGCGCGGAGAAAGATAAGTGGTAACAAAGCTACCGTTACGGAACAGGTCGGCCATCTGGTAGTTACCGGCCAGCAGCGCTTCCAGGCTGTAATTGTGGCCCTTGGCCTGCAAAATTTTGTCGTCTTCAATGGTGCCGAGCTGGCTGATTACGCCGTCGGCGGGCATCACCAGTACGCTCGGATCGGTGTTTAACGGGCGCACGTCATCGCGCAGCGGGCGAACGAAAAAGTCGTTAAAGGTACGGTAGCTGGCGGTGTCAGGCTTCTGTGCCTCTTTCATATCGACCTTGTAGTATTTCACAAACAGATCGATGACCAGTTTTGTCAGCCAGCCTGCTCGCTTGCGTGCACCCCAGCCTGCGAGGCGGGTGAGCCACAGTTTAGGCAGAATGTATTGCAGTGAAAGTTTAAGATCGTTTAACAAGGTAGCCTCCAGGCCATTATTTGTCGTTCCTGGCGCCGCGGAACAGCGGAGCCTGAAAAAAGGGGCGATTCTAACGATGCTCAGGTTAAATGTCAGTCATCAGTTGATGAAAAGCTTTTACGCGTTTTTACCTGTACCTGCGCCATGCTTTCCAGAATGCGGTGGTAGTTTTCAAACCGGCTTTCGGCGATTTCACCCTTCTCTACAGCTTCGCGAATGGCACAGCCCGGGTCAGTGTCATGCTTGCAGTCGCGGTATTTGCAGTGGCCTAAATAATCATGGAATTCGACAAAACCGTGGGTGATTTGTTCCGCATCGAGATGCCACAGACCGAACTCGCGTACGCCCGGCGAGTCAATCACATCGCCGCCGTGCGGGAAGTGGTACAGGCGCGCGGCTGTGGTGGTGTGTTGCCCCAGCCCGGAGACATCAGAAACGTCATTGGTGAGGATTTGGTCATCCTGCAGGCCCAGCAGAGCATTCAGCAGGCTGGACTTTCCTACCCCGGACTGCCCGGCAAAGATACTGATACGGTCAGTGAGCGCCTCTTCAAGCGGCTTCAGGCCATCCTGGGTACGGCTGGAGACCATCAGTACGCGGTATCCAATATGGCGATAAATGTCCATTTGCTCGTTGACGAAGTCCAGGCTCTCCTGGTCCAGCAGATCGATCTTGTTGAGTACAATCAGCGGCTCAACGTTCAGTGTTTCGCAGGCCACAAGATAGCGGTCGATAATATTCGGAGATAGCTCAGGCAAGATCGCAGAAACAATGACAATCTGATTGATATTGGCGGCGATGGGTTTGACGCCATCGTAGAAATCAGGACGCGTCAGTTCGGAGGTTCGTTCATGCACAGCCTCGACGATGCCCTTGACGTTGACGCCGTCAGCTTCGCTTTTGCCAGGCCGCCAGACCACGCGATCGCCAGTGACCAGCGAACGGATAGTGCGGCGAATATTGCAACGGTGGACGCTACCGTCAGCGGATTCGACATCGGCATGCATGCCAAAGCGGCTAATGACGGTCCCTTCAGATTTTTCGCCGAACAGGTTGTCATCAAAATCGGCCTTCTCCGAAGTCGTTTTCAGGCGGCGCTGGTGGTTGGCTTTCACGCGGCGCTGTTGGCCTTTGGAGAGTTTATTTTTACTCAATCGAACTGGCTCCTGGTCGCCCTGTATGGGCAAAACCTCTATGATACACGCTATTTTAGATGAATATAGTGACGTGAGAAGGGTGGAAAATAACATGAGTGCAGATGAAAACAACCTCATTTGGATTGATCTTGAAATGACGGGGCTGGATCCGGAGCGCGATCGCATCATTGAAATCGCCACCCTGGTGACTGACGCGAATCTGAACATTCTGGCAGAAGGGCCGACGATTGCGGTGCATCAGTCAGATGCGCAACTGGCATTAATGGACGAGTGGAACGTGCGAACCCATACTGGCAGCGGTCTGGTGGAGCGGGTGAAGGCGAGTAGCCTGGGGGATCGTGAAGCGGAGCTGGCGACTATCGAATTTCTCAAAAAATGGGTACCGGCGGGTAAGTCGCCGATCTGTGGTAATAGCATCGGCCAGGATCGTCGCTTCTTGTTTAAATATATGCCGGAGCTGGAAGCGTATTTCCATTACCGTTATCTGGATGTCAGTACGCTGAAAGAGCTGGCTCGTCGCTGGAAGCCGGAAATTCTCGATGGTTTTAAGAAACAAGGAACGCATCAGGCGATGGACGATATTCGCGAGTCGGTAGCGGAACTGGCCTACTATCGGGAACACTTCATTAATCTTTAATGTTTGTGCCGGGGCCAAAAGCGCCCCGGCAATATGCCAGACTATTTAAACCACTTCTGTTCCATCGCCTGGAATTCCGGCGAGGCTTTTACCACCTCAAGAGCGGCATTGATATTATTCAGCAGCTCAGGATCATCTTTACGTACCGCAATGGCGTACTGCTTACCGTAGTAGCTGGGATCTGTGGCGCGTTCGTCCATAATGGCATAGTCGGAGTTATTCTGTAGCCATGTAGTCAATGTTTCCTGATCGCCTATTACTCCGCTAATGACGCCTTTTTTCAGCGCCTCCAGTGCGCTTTCGTCACTCTCGTAAGGCACTGCATGCACGGCTTTTTGTTTGTTCCGCAGGTAGCTCAGATGAATTGAGCCTTTCACGACGCCGAGCTTTTTATCCTTCAGATCGGCAAATGTATGAGCGGCGTCCTTCGCTGTGACGACCACACCGGACAGCGCCTGACGATAGGGATGGCTGAACGCGACCTGCTTTTCTCGCATCGGAATCACTTCGATACCGGCAATCACGGCGTCGAATTTCTTAAAGCGTAGTGCCGGGATAAGGGTATCGAAGCGCTGAGGGGTAAATTTGCATTCGACCTGCATCTGCTTGCACAGCGCATTGGCCAGGTCGATATCAAAACCCATAGGCTGGTTTTTACCACTGACGGTTTCATACGGCGGGTTGGCCGTTGTTGTCCCAAAATGTAGCGTTGTTGCCGATGCTGTTCCTGTTGCAAGCGTGCTCAGCAGCAGGACAGTAAGCGCTTTTTTCATTTTATTTCCCTGATTGTGATCGTTGTTGACCATCAGCGGGCGATATCCGCCTGTATACCCGTCATACTTCAAGTTGCATGTGCGTTGGCTGGTAAGTTATTCGGTCCCTTCGGGGCCAGCGCAAGCGCTGTTCAAAACGGCTAACTGTTTTGCCCTGCAACTTGAATGATTTAGGGTATAAACTTGAGCCATTTTGCGCCTTTAGCGAGGGCGGAAAAAGTTATTTTGCCGCATATGCTGGTTATTTAAACAATTTAAGCGTATGTCTGGCGATAAAGTGGTCACTTAAATCAAAAACGAAAAAAATTGCTCTCAGGGGGGTTGCAGGCAAATTGAATTCTCGTATAATGCGCCTCCCGTGACGAAGCAGAAATGCAAGTCACGACGCCGTAGAAATATGGTCAGAAGTACGCGGGAATAGCTCAGTTGGTAGAGCACGACCTTGCCAAGGTCGGGGTCGCGAGTTCGAGTCTCGTTTCCCGCTCCAAAATTTGAAAGTTACCACACCCAAGCGGGAATAGCTCAGTTGGTAGAGCACGACCTTGCCAAGGTCGGGGTCGCGAGTTCGAGTCTCGTTTCCCGCTCCAATTTTTCTGTTTATAGAATTCCAAAGAGTTCTATAGCCTGTTGAATTAAAAGACTAAACATCATCATTTAGTCTTTTTTTCGTCTAGTGAGTTCCATTGAAATCCAGCACCATTCGACACTTTTGAGTCCAGAAGCCAGTCGAACAACGCGGGTAGATCCTTGACCACATTGTTGCTGGAATACATCGGGTGACGAGGCACATATTCTAGTCCTTACCGTATAGGAGCTAGATATGGCGGCTCGGCAAGCCCGAGCAACAGGTAAAGATTATACACTCTGTGATATGGATGGTCTGTCCTTGAGCGTAACGGCTAAGGGGGAAAGTCCTGGCATTTCCGTTACTACTGGAATGGCAGGCAGAAATGCATGTCATTGGGCACTTACCCGGCAATCGGGTTGAAAGAAGCAAGAAAGCGACGCGATGATGCCCGCGAACTGGTCGCTCAGAACATCAATCCTCTCCAGCATCGCACCCGGAAACGTCAGGAAGCCTGCGTTGCCGCAGAAAACACCTTTACCGCCGTCTTCAAAGCGTGGCGCGACTTCAGGGCCAAGAGCCTGAAAGAAGGGCGTCAAAGTACTCTCTCGCAAATCAACCGGATTTTTGACAAAGACATCCTGCCGATTTTAGGTAAGCATTCCATCTACAATATTACTCAGGCTGATCTGCTGGAAGTACTCGGCAAAATTGAAGGGCGCAGCGCATTGACCATAGCAGAAAAATGCCGTACCTGGTTCAATCAGCTTTTTCGCTATGCGTGGGTGAGACTCAATCTGCCGACGAATCCGGCTGCGGATCTCGATATCGTTGCATTGCCGCAACCGCCGGTGAAACATAATCCCTTTCTACGCATGCCCGAGATCCCGTAGTTGTTGCGGAAATTGCGTCTGTACCGGAGCAGTTCGACCTGAAACAAGGTCTGTGGATCATCCCGCCGGAAATCGTCAAACAGTTACAGCAACCACTACGCACGGAAGACTGTGATATTCCACCTTATATTGTGCCGCTGTCGCGGCAGGCTATCCTGATTATTCAGCACCTGCTTTCGGAAATGCGGCCTGCCCAACGTTACCTGCTGGCGCATCGGGACGACCTGAAAGAACGCATCAGCGAGAACACCCTCAATGGTGCGCTGAAACGTATGGGCTATCAGGATATCCTGACAGGTCACGGTATCCGCGCGACGATTTCAACGGCATTGAACGAATTGGGCTATGAAAAGAAATGGGTCGATGCCCAACTTCACACACAGACCCCGATCAGGTCAGCGCCTCCTACAACCACGCTGAATACGTTGAGCCAAGGCGTCGCATGATGCAGGACTGGGCCGATCGCCTCGACCGGTGGGAAGTCAAGGGCTATCAGCCGATTACAGGACATGAGGCTAGCCGCGCCCCGCAGAAAGATGAAATTACTGCGGCAGCGACAGAACTAGCGCCGGAAGCCGAGCCAGCTACTTCAATGACCCCACCGCTGGTTGAGCAGGAAGCCATCAATAAAGAAGTAGCGCAAAACATCATGACTCTTATCGCCCGTAAGGAAATGCGACCACAGCCGATGCTGACTGATCTCCAGCGCGAACGCGCCCAAATGGTGGCGACATTTGAAGCACCGCATAACCTGCCGGTGCCGACATTCGCCAAACTGATGGGCAAATCGCGTGACCAGATCACACGCGATATCAAGGCACGCCGCCTGCGTCGCTAAATCTGGGAAACCGTGGACATCGCATTCCTGAGTGGCAACTTGACCCGCTGTGCCAGCGTTTTATCCATGGCATGCTGGCGCGAACACAGCATGTGGAAAACTGGGATATCTACCGCGCTGTGTCGGAACCTTATCAGGAACGGGAAGGATGTGCGCCGGTTGAAGTGATCACCGCAGAAAATCTCAATAAAGCGGCTCACCTTGTCTTGACCACGCTTGGGGTAAATTAAGGGAGGAGCGTGCCCAGGGTGTTCTGTGGATTAGTCATTACTTAAAAGCTAAGGGCGAACCGTTGATCTTGCGATGAAAATACCGGTGTATGTGACTCCGGTATTATGGTTTGATGGTTTCAAGGTGATCCTACAGCCGGATCTATAGCCTTATGGAATGTCGAACATGTTTGGAGGGTTTTGATGGGAATATTCTTCGAGCCGTATCAAGCAGCGAGTTGTTGCTTGTGCGGGTCTGATGAGGCGCTCACCGGGGAACACAAAATAAAAGCTTTGGCCTTGCGAAAAATTTTCGGAAAGAATGCTAGGGTCATTGTTATGAGGAAAAGTACAGAAATGATAAAAAAAATTGCCTGCACATTACTATTCGGAATGTGTATCCCTGCATTTGGATATGCCAGTGATGAAGTCGATCGACTCTACGATCGTATTGAGCAGAAGGATATTGCGGCCTTGAGTTCTCTTAATGAATTAGGTGACAGAAATGACCCACAAGCACTGTCCGTTTTAGGGTTTATCTATGAGTTTGGGGTATCTGTGCCAAAAAACGTCGAACAGGCGATTGGCTACTACCAGAAAGCCTGTGAGCATGGAGGTAACTTCGGTTGCAGCAATGCCAGTTATTTCTATCAATATAGTGTAGGTGTTCCTCAAGATTTAGCACGGGCTCACCAGCTTAACGAGCGTCTTAAAATCGACGATATACAGAATGTAGAAATATTCTTTGAGTTACGTGACAAGTTTTACGAAGGCAAGGCCGCAGCTGAAAAGGACGTATCCCTACGGCCACGCTTGATCGAATATCTAAGCCGTTTCTTGACCAATAGTGATGAGGAAACTCAAGTGATGCTTAATCGAATGGGGATCGGTCAAAGAGATGCACTGCGCTTGGCTCGGTTTTGGGCTAAGGACGGTAATCCAGATCTACTTTTTTCTGTAGGCCATTTTTACAATTTTGACTATTCCTACGAAGCAGAGAAAAATATTGAAGCATTGAAATGGTTTCAACGGGCCGCAGAAGCTGGTAATGCTGAATCGCAAAATATCCTTGGAATCGTTTACCAGAGAGGAGATTGGGGTACCAAGATGGACCCACAACTTGCGATACAGTGGTTTGAGCGGGCAGGCAAACAAGGAGATTACGATGCACTCATAAATTTGGGTGAGATATATTATCTAGGAGAAATAGTTCGCGTCGATTACAACCGAGCATTAGCTTTATTTGAACAGGCTTATAAAGACCCTGCAATAGATCGTTCTCGACCTGCTAAACATTTGAGCTGGATGTATTACTACGGTCAATCCGTTGCCGTCAACTGTGCTAAAGCTTGGGATTATCGCGTAGAGAACAGGGGGAGTTCACATAATGACCAGTCTGAAAAAAACAAATTTATTCGTGCGTGTAAAAATGACGAGAAAGAAAGAGAAAAAGAAAAAATAAACCAAGCACTACCGATATTAACCCTAAATCAGAGTTCGATATACTTTGGTGGAAACGGTGGCGCATTAAAATGCGAACTTGAGTTTGATGTCAATACCGATAAACTCGCTGAAATTACCAACTTGCGAATACAGATCGTGCTGACAAATGATAATGGCATGAAATCAGAGCGTACCTTGGCTTTTCCGCATTTTGGATTAAATACCATGAACGAACGTTTATCGAATCCAGAGGGTAATTCTTTCTTATTTTCAACTTTATTACCGATGGAAACCTCCGACTTTTGCCAGCGTAGTGACTTTACATACCAAGTGAAAACCGCAACAGCAACCGTTAGAGGGCAGGAAATGGATCTATTACAGCATGGCATTTTGAAACCCAATATCCCACTTCCGTGAACTAATATTGTTCTTAGCACACTCATGTAGAACCAGCCTTGGTCCGTCCACAGTAGAGTAAGAGGCAGGGCGTCCGCATGAATGATTAACATTTTAACCATTGACGTTAATCCAGCCATAAGAATTTGCGCCAAGAAAACGGGTTTCATCAAGTGGAGTAGTTAAGCTAACTGCTAGCTTAAAGGGTTGGTACAACCGTTTTCATCGTGGATTGAACAAACGCACTATAAAAGTAGTACATTACAGTTTTTATGTCGTTTGGCGGTTCCCCGAAACTGGTAAATCACCATTCGCGAAAATGAGAAAACGAACTCTAAGAACTTGGCCAGAATTAAGCTTTACAGAGTTTATTAGTGTGGGGAACCCCTTAATTTTTTTGATTGTTATTGACGTACAATGCACATTTTTAGAGCAAACAGGTTCTCCTTTCTAGAGAGAAAAGCAATACTTGTTGACACGCGCTCTGTTTAAGTCCAGAATTATGTCCATTCCGAAGTGATATTGTGGAATAAATTATTGAAATTCAATGGGTTGAGGCTAAAGTAAGAGTCTCGTTTCCCGATCCAAACTTTGAAAGTTACCATACCCCAGCGGGAATAGCTCAGTTGGTAGAGCACGACCTTGCCAAGGTCGGGGTCGCGAGTTCGAGTCTCGTTTCCCGCTCCAAAATTTCTTCTCATACCTGGTTTATCCACAGCGCAATCACGCGTCGACGATGATTCTCGTTGCTTCCTGAAAATACTGTAAACAGAGTTATCCACAGGTTAATCTTTTGTCTCTGCTCAGGGAAATGCTTCGCTTTGTAAATGATATTTGTATATATAGTTGAAATATAACAATTAAATTTCATTGCAAAGTGTTAATCCGATCACTTGACGAACGTCTGCACGTTGAAACGCAATGTGTTTTTATTTTTATTCACACCCTGTGAATGAATCAGGCGTCGCGCGGTAGTCCTTTTTCAACCATCCTGACCAGCCGTCGTTTTTTCGGTAATTGCACCTCAACCACATGGGCATTTCTCTTTTCAATTTGCTGCGCAATCGCCCATTCAATGTGTTCGTCGAGAAGTGGGTGCTCACCCCGGCGACTCTCCAGAGCTTTCAGATTAGCTTCATCCCAGGGAGCATTGCCCAACGCTACAGCGATATTACGCAGCCAGCGTAGATGGCCAATACGGCGAATGGCCGATCCTTCCGTCACTTTTAAAAACCAGGACTCGCTCCAGGCGAACAGTTCCAGCAGCGCAGGGGCGTGTAACGCCTTACGCGGGCTGAAATCATCTTCATCGGTTAACTGTGCGAAGCGGTTCCACGGGCAAATCAACTGGCAGTCATCGCAGCCGTAAATGCGGTTACCGATCAGCGGGCGGAATTCTTCCGGGATGACGCCTTCCAGCTCGATGGTCAGATAGGATATACAACGCCGGGCATCAACGGTATAGGGCTCGACGATTGCATTGGTTGGACAGATAGTCATGCAGGCAACGCAGCGACCACACTCTTCCTCGACAGGCTGGTCGATGGGAAGAGGGAGGTCGATAAGCAACTCGCCGAGGAAAAAGAACGAGCCAGCATCGCGACTGAGAGTTAGTGAGTGCTTACCCGTCCATCCAAGCCCCGCTTTTTCGGCTAAAGGACGCTCAAGAATCGGCGCGGAATCGACAAAAGGTCTAAAATTGAGCGAAGCACACTGTCCCTGAATCATCTCACCTAATTTTTTCAGACGATTACGTAACAGCTTGTGATAGTCCCGTCCGAGGGCATAACGGCTAACGTAGCCCAGTGTGGGATCTTTCAGGGTGCGGGCGAAAGCGGCATTAGCGGGAAGATAGTTCATCCTCACGCTAATCACGCGTAACGTACCGGGCTGGAGTTCATGAGGGCGCGCACGCATCATGCCATGACGTGCCATCCACTCCATTTCGCCGTGGTATTGTTGATCCAGCCACGCCTGCAGTTTAGGTTCGCTGGCGTTGAGATCGGTATCGGTAATACCGACCTGCTGGAACCCCAACTCTGTGCCCCATTGTTTGATTTGCTGCGCTAACTGATTGAGATCGAGGGGCTGTGACATGATGGACCATACGATGACGAAAAACACTGACAGTATACCACACATCATCTGGTCGGCGGATGCGCTACGGCGAGCGGAAAAAGAGGCGGCGGACACTTTCGGGCTGACGTTATTTGAGCTTATGCGTCGTGCGGGCGAAGCGGCTTTTGAACTTGCTTGCGTACAATATCCTGAAAGCCAGCACTGGCTGATCCTCTGCGGCCACGGTAATAACGGCGGCGACGGCTATGTGGTGGCTCGCCTGGCGCAGTCGCGAGGGATTCAGGTTACGCTGCTGGCGCTGGAGAGCGAGAAGCCGCTGCCGGAAGAGGCTGGCATCGCGCGAGAAGAGTGGCTCAACGCTGGCGGTACGATTCATGCCGCCAGCATCCCCTGGCCAGAAGATATCACGCTGATTATTGACGGCCTGCTCGGTACCGGATTACAGAGCGCCCCACGGGAAGACGTTGCGGAGCTCATCGTGCGCGCTAATGCACATCCGGCACCAATTGTGGCGCTGGATATCCCCTCAGGTCTGAATGCGCAGACTGGCACGACGCCGGGAGCGGTTATCAACGCTGCCCATACCATCACTTTTATCGCGCTTAAGCCGGGGTTGCTGACCGGCAAAGCCCGCGATGTCGTTGGCCGCTTGCATCACCATGCTCTGGGGCTTGAGCGCTGGCTGGCAGGTCAGACTACGGTACTCAGTCGATTCGATGCCTCGCAGCTTCCTGACTGGCTACCTCCGAGACGCCCAACCTCGCATAAAGGCGACCACGGTAAACTGGTGATTATTGGCGGTGAACCGGGTACGGCGGGAGCCATCCGGATGAGTGGAGAGGCGGCTCTGCGTACAGGCGCCGGGCTGGTGCGAGTACTCACTCACCAGGACAACATCGCACCTGTTCTGACCACCAGGCCGGAGCTCATGGTCCATGAGCTGACATCTCGCTCACTGGAGGAAAGCCTGCAATGGGCGGATGTCGTGGCGATTGGGCCGGGGTTAGGCCAGAGCGAGTGGGGTAAAAATGCCTTGCGTCAGGCGGAGAATTTTCGCAAACCAATGGTCTGGGATGCGGATGCGCTGAACCTGCTGGCAATCAATCCCGATAAACGTCACAATCGCGTGCTGACGCCGCATCCCGGCGAAGCCGCCCGCCTGCTGAACGTGAGTGTGGCAGAAATTGAAAGCGATCGCTTACATTCTGCGCAACGTCTGGTAAAACGGTATGGTGGCGTCGTGGTGCTGAAAGGCGCAGGTACGATAGTGGCGAGTGACACCGGCGAGATGGGCATTATCGATGCCGGTAACGCTGGAATGGCCAGCGGTGGGATGGGCGATGTGCTGACCGGCATTATTGCTGCGTTGTTAGGCCAGCACCTGACGCCGTATGTTGCTGCCTGCGCGGGCTGCGTTGCTCACGGTGAAGCCGCCGATCGGTTGGCCGCGAGACACGGCACCCGCGGAATGCTGGCGACCGATCTTTTTTCCACGCTCAGGCGTGTTGTTAACCCGGATGTGATTGACGTAGACCATGATTAACCGAGTGATTCCTTTACCCGATGAGCAGGCGACTTTAAGCCTTGGCAACCGCGTAGCGCAGGCATGCACTGGCGCGACGGTCATCTATTTGTATGGCGATTTAGGGGCGGGTAAGACGACTTTTAGCCGCGGTTTCCTCCACGCTCTCGGCCATCGTGGCAATGTCAAAAGCCCAACCTATACACTGGTGGAGCCTTATAGTCTCGATAATTTGATGGTCTATCACTTCGATCTATATCGCCTGGCGGATCCTGAGGAACTCGAGTTTATGGGGATCCGCGATTATTTTACTGACGATGCTATCTGCCTGGTGGAATGGCCTCAGCAGGGCACAGGGGTACTACCGGACCCGGATGTTGAAATTCACCTTGAGTATCAGTCACAAGGGCGTGAGGCGCGCATAACTGCGGTTTCCTCATTGGGTGAATCTTTATTGGCGCGTTTGGCTAATTAGCCTGAAGGATGACGGGATGAAGTATCGCATAATCAGCTGGCTGGCCGCCGCACTGATGCTGTTCAGCATTCAGGCCACTGCGGCAAGTTTATCCGATATTCAGGTCTCAAATGGAGGTCAGCAGGCCCGTATTACCATTAGTTTTATCGGCGAGCCTGACTATTCGTTTAGCCCCCAGGGTAAACGCACCGTGGCGCTGGATATCAAACAGACTGGTGTGATCCAGGGGCTACCGCTGCAATTTAGCGGTAATAATCTGGTAAAAAGCATTCGTTCCGGGACGCCACAGGATACGCAGTCGCTGCGCCTGCTGGTGGATTTGACCGCCGATGGTAAAACGCGCGCGGTGAAACAGCAGAACGGCTCTAACTATACCGTAGTGTTCACGATTAACGCCGATGCGCCGCCTCCACCGGTAGTGGTTAAACAGGCAGAAAGACCTGTGGTGCAGCCTGTTCGTCCGAGCGAACCTGCGCGTAACCCGTTTAAAGCCGATAACGACCGGCTCACCGCCGTGACCAGCACGAGTAGCGTAACGCGTTCTGTGGCGCGTACCCTATCGACCAACGATAAAGTGATTATCGCCATTGATGCGGGTCACGGCGGTCAGGACCCGGGAGCAATTGGCCCAAATGGTACTAAAGAGAAGAATGTGACCATTGCCATTGCGCGTAAGCTCCGCACACTGCTGAATGCCGATCCGCAGTTCAGGCCGGTGATGACACGCGACGGCGATTATTTCATTTCGGTCATGGGACGTTCTGACGTAGCGCGTAAGCAAAACGCCAATTTCCTTGTTTCGATTCATGCAGACGCTGCGCCAAATCGTGACGCGACCGGCGCCTCGGTTTGGGTGCTTTCCAACCGCCGGGCTAACAGCGAAATGGCTGGCTGGCTTGAACAGCATGAGAAGCAGTCCGAACTGCTGGGCGGCGCGGGCGATGTGCTGGCTAACAGTCAGTCGGATCCCTACCTGAGCCAGGCGGTGCTGGATTTACAGTTCGGTCATTCGCAGCGCGTCGGGTATGATGTGGCGACCAATGTGTTGAGCCAGTTGCAGCGGATCGGCGATTTACATAAGCGCCGCCCTGAGCATGCAAGTCTGGGCGTACTTCGTTCGCCGGATATCCCATCCATCCTTGTTGAGACGGGTTTTATCAGTAACACTGGCGAAGAGCGACTGCTGGACAGCGATGCTTATCAACAGCAGGTTGCAGAAGCGATTTATAACGGCCTGCGTAATTACTTTATGCAGCATCCTCTGCAATTAGCGCCGCGCAGTTCGGCTGCGCAGACTGCCAGCGCAGCTTCATCAGATGGGACGTTATTAAATTAAGGAGACGGCCATGCCGATTCAGGTTCTACCGCCACAGCTCGCCAACCAGATTGCCGCAGGTGAAGTGGTGGAACGTCCGGCGTCGGTGGTCAAAGAGCTAGTTGAAAATAGCCTCGACGCTGGGGCGACGCGCATCGACATTGATATTGAGCGCGGCGGCGCGAAGTTAATCCGCATTCGCGATAACGGCTGCGGCATTAAAAAAGACGAGCTGGCTCTGGCGCTTGCGCGTCACGCGACCAGCAAAATCGCTTCGCTGGATGACCTGGAGGCAATAATCAGCCTCGGTTTTCGCGGCGAAGCCTTAGCCAGTATCAGCTCGGTTGCCCGCCTGACGTTGACCTCACGTACAGAGGAACAGCAAGAAGCCTGGCAGGCTTATGCCGAAGGGCGCGATCAGGCAGTTACTGTGAAACCAGCGGCGCATCCGGTGGGAACAACGCTGGAGGTTCTGGATCTGTTTTACAATACCCCTGCCCGACGCAAATTTATGCGCACTGAAAAAACCGAGTTTGGCCATATCGATGAGATCGTGCGGCGTATTGCGCTGGCGCGTTTCGACGTGACCATCAACCTCAGTCACAACGGTAAAGCCGTGCGTCAGTATCGCGCAGTGTCGCAGGACGGCCAGCGCGAGCGGCGTCTGGGCGCTATTTGCGGTACGCCATTCCTCGAACATGCGCTGGCTATTGAGTGGCAGCACGGCGATCTTACCCTCAGCGGCTGGGTGGTCGATCCTCTTCATACCAATCCGGCGCTGGCGGAAATTCAGTATTGCTACGTCAATGGACGGATGATGCGCGACCGTCTGATTAATCACGCGATTCGTCAGGCCTGCGAAGACAAACTGGGCGCCGATCAGCAGCCTGCTTTTGTATTGTATCTGAAGATTGACCCACATCAGGTGGATGTGAACGTCCATCCAGCCAAGCATGAAGTGCGTTTTCATCAGTCGCGCCTGGTGCATGATTTTATCTATCAGGGCGTGCTGAGTGTCCTTCAGCAACAACTGGACGTACCGTTGGCTGATGAGGGCAATGAACTCGCCCTGCGGCAGGTGCCGGAAAACCGCATTGCGGCAGGGGGCAACCATTTTGCCCGGCCAGCGGTCGCGCGTGAAACCGCGGCCCCGCGATATCGTGATGAGCCCGCCGCGCCAGGCTTTAATACGGCCAGCATGCGCGCACCCACAGCCTCGGGTTCATCTGGCGGAGCCAACTGGCCGCATGCTCAGCCTGGCTATCAAAAACAGCAGGGCGCGCTCTATCGCCAACTGCTGAATACTCCAGCCACGGAGCGAAAAGCGATATCGCCCGCACCGGTAGCGGAAGACCTGGCGGGTCACAGCCAAAGCTTTGGCCGCGTACTGACGATTATCGATAGCGACTGTGCACTGCTGGAGCGCGACGGTAAGTTAGCGTTGCTGGCCCTGCCGGTAGCGGAACGCTGGCTGCGCCAGGCGCAACTGACGCCTGGTGTAGAAGCGGTTTGTGCCCAGCCGCTGCTTATCCCGCTACGGATAAAAGTATCCGAAGAGGAAAAAGACGCACTGGATCACGCGCAGTCGGCGCTGGCAGAGGTGGGTATTGAACTCCAGTCCGATGCGCACCACGTGACGGTTCGCGCAGTCCCTTTACCCTTAAGACAACAAAATTTACAAATCTTGATTCCTGAACTGATAGGCTACCTGGCGCAGCAAAAAACATTCGACATCGGCAATATTGCTCATTGGATGGCGCGTAATCTGGCGAGCGAACATGTGCAGTGGAATATGGCGCAGGCGATAGCCGTTCTTGCGGATATTGAGCGCTTATGTCCGCAGTTGGTTAAAGCGCCGCCGGGTGGTTTGTTACAACCTGTTGATTTACATTCGGCGATGAATGCCCTGAAAGATGAGTGATGTAACCGAGGCGAGCCTGCCTAAGGCGATATTTTTAATGGGCCCGACGGCCTCTGGTAAAACCGCATTGGCTATCGCCTTACGTAAAGTTTTACCAGTAGAGTTGATTAGCGTTGATTCAGCCCTCATCTATCGAGGGATGAATATTGGTACGGCTAAGCCAGATGCTGTAGAGCTAAGCGCAGCGCCGCATCGATTGCTGGATATTCTTGACCCGGCAGAGGCTTATTCCGCGGCAGATTTTCGTCGTGACGCACTAGCCGAAATGGCAGATATTGTCGCTGCCGGGCGTATTCCGCTACTGGTTGGCGGAACGATGTTGTATTTCAAAGCGTTGTTAGAGGGGTTGTCGCCATTACCTTCAGCCGATCCCGAGGTCAGAGCCAGGATTGAACAACAGGCCGCAGAGCAAGGGTGGAACGCGTTGCACCAGCAACTGCAGGAAATAGATCCGGTTGCTGCCGCGCGTATTCATCCAAATGATCCGCAAAGACTTTCCCGAGCACTGGAAGTTTTTTTCATTTCGGGTAAAACTTTAACGGAACTGACGCAAACGTCAGGTGATGCTCTGCCATATAAGGTGCACCAGTTCGCCATCACCCCGGCGAGCCGTGAACTGCTCCATCAGCGCATAGAACAGCGTTTTCATCAGATGTTGGCTTCAGGTTTTGAAGCAGAAGTGCGGGCGCTTTTTGCCCGGGGAGATTTGCATACGGATATGCCTTCCATTCGTTGTGTTGGATATCGCCAGATGTGGTCGTATCTTAATGGCGAGATCCAGTATGATGAAATGATTTATCGAGGTGTTTGCGCCACGAGACAGTTAGCTAAACGTCAGGTAACCTGGCTGCGCGGTTGGGAAGGTATCCACTGGTTGAACAGTGAGCAACCTGAACAAGCGTTCAACAAAGTATTACAGGTTGTTGGTGCTAGCCTGGACTGAACGTGTACAATTGAACAGGTATCGTGCGTAATTTTTTTTAAGAATCGTAAGGTTCTGAGTACAAAACAAGCATACATATAAGGAAAAGAGAGAATGGCTAAGGGGCAATCTTTACAAGATCCGTTCCTGAACGCTTTGCGTCGGGAACGTGTTCCGGTTTCTATTTATTTGGTGAATGGTATTAAGCTGCAAGGGCAAATTGAGTCTTTCGATCAGTTCGTGATCCTGTTGAAAAACACGGTCAGCCAGATGGTCTATAAGCATGCAATTTCTACTGTTGTCCCGTCTCGCCCGGTGTCACACCACAGCAACAATGCTGGCGGCGGTACTAACAATTATCACCACGGTGGTGGTGCGCAGGGGTCTTCTGCGTCGCAGCAAGACAGCGAAGACGCCGAATAAGGCAAATGCTGTTTTTCCACGTCGGGGAGCCAGGTTTTCTGTGTTCCCCGCTGGTATTTTATAAGGGGTTTACGCTTGTTTGACCGTTATGATGCCGGTGAGCAGGCGGTACTGGTACACATCTATTTTTCGCAAGACAAAGATATGGAAGATCTCCAGGAGTTTGAAACTCTGGCCTCTTCCGCCGGTGTCGAAGCAATGCAGGTGATTACCGGTAGCCGTAAAGCACCGCACCCGAAGTATTTTGTTGGTGAAGGGAAAGCTGTCGAAATTGCGGAAGCCGTAAAAGCGACCGGTGCATCGGTCGTGCTCTTCGATCATGCTCTGAGTCCGGCACAGGAACGAAACCTGGAGCGCTTATGCGAGTGTCGGGTTATCGATCGTACCGGTCTGATTTTAGATATTTTTGCCCAGCGAGCGCGTACCCACGAAGGCAAACTGCAGGTCGAGTTGGCGCAGTTGCGTCACATGGCAACTCGCCTCGTTCGCGGCTGGACTCACCTTGAAAGGCAGAAGGGCGGGATTGGTTTACGTGGCCCGGGGGAAACCCAACTCGAAACTGACCGTCGATTGTTGCGTAATCGTATTATGCAGATTTTGTCGCGACTGGAAAAAGTTGAGAAACAGCGCGAACAAGGACGACGGTCGCGCGCAAAAGCCGATGTTCCAACCGTGTCGCTGGTGGGTTATACCAATGCCGGGAAATCAACGCTGTTTAATCAGATCACCGAGGCTGAGGTCTACGCGGCGAACCAGCTATTTGCGACCCTCGATCCAACATTGCGCCGCATTGATGTCGCCGATGTCGGTGAAACCGTTCTTGCGGATACAGTAGGATTTATTCGCCATCTGCCGCATGATCTGGTGGCCGCGTTTAAAGCGACCCTGCAGGAGACACGTCAGGCGACCCTTCTGCTGCATGTGATCGACGCGGCGGATGTCCGCGTGCAGGAAAACATTGACGCGGTAAATACGGTTCTCGCCGAAATCGAGGCTGATGAAATCCCGATGTTGCTGGTGATGAATAAAATCGACATGCTGGATGATTTTGTGCCGCGTATCGATCGGGATGAAGAAAATAAACCGATTCGGGTCTGGCTTTCCGCCCAGACCGGAGTTGGTATACCACTCCTTTTCCAGGCTTTAACAGAACGGCTTTCTGGTGAAGTGGCGCAGCATACGTTGCGTCTGCCGTCGCAGGAAGGTCGCTTGCGAAGCCGGTTTTATCAGCTTCAGGCGATAGAAAAAGAGTGGATAGAGGATGACGGTAGCGTTGGTCTGCAGGTGCGCATGCCGATCGTTGACTGGCATCGCCTCTGTAAACAAGAGCCAGCGCTGGTTGGATACGTGATTTGACCTTGCCGCTTGCCTGAAGATATTAACCCCTGTGGGGATATCAAAAACAAATATGGAGCATATACATGGCGTGGAATCAGCCCGGTAATAACGGACAAGACCGCGACCCGTGGGGAAGCAGCAATAATCAAGGCGGCAACTCTGGGGGAAATGGCAACAAAGGTGGTCGTGAACAGGGACCGCCCGATCTGGACGATATCTTCCGTAAGCTAAGTAAAAAACTTGGCGGTTTGGGGGGCGGAAAAGGTGGACTGGGCGGAGGTAGTGGCTCTCAGGGACCTCGTGGCCCAATGAGCGGACGTATTGTCGGCATCGTTGCCGTCGCTGCGGTTATTATCTGGGCAGCCAGCGGTTTCTATACCATTAAAGAAGCTGAGCGTGGCGTCGTCACTCGCTTTGGTAAATTTAGCCATCTGGTCGAACCCGGTCTTAACTGGAAACCGACCTTCATTGATAACGTTCAAGCGGTTAACGTTGAGTCGGTGCGCGAACTGGCGGCTTCCGGCGTCATGCTGACGTCTGACGAAAACGTTGTGCGCGTAGAGATGAACGTGCAGTACCGCGTGACCGATCCGGAACGCTATCTGTTTAGCGTGACCAACGCGAACGACAGCCTGCGTCAGGCGACCGACAGCGCCTTGCGTGGTGTTATCGGTAAGTACACCATGGACCGTATCCTGACTGAAGGACGTACCGTCATTCGTAGCGATACCCAACGTGAGCTGGAAGAGACCATTCGTCCATACGACATGGGTATTACCCTGCTGGACGTCAACTTCCAGACGGCTCGTCCGCCGGAGGAAGTGAAAGCGGCATTTGACGATGCGATCGCGGCGCGTGAAAACGAGCAACAATATATCCGTGAGGCTGAAGCCTACGCGAACGAAGTCCAGCCGCGCGCGAATGGCCAGGCGCAGCGTATCCTTGAAGAGGCTCGCGCATACCGGACTCGGACTGTTCTTGAAGCTCAGGGTGAAGTTGCTCGCTTTGCAAAAATTCTGCCTGAGTATAAAGCGGCTCCGGAAATCACCCGTGAGCGTCTGTATATCGAAACCATGGAAAAAGTGCTGAGCCATACTCGCAAAGTACTTGTTAATGATAAGGGAAACAACCTGATGGTTCTGCCTCTGGAGCAGATGCTGAAAGGCGCTGGCACGCCAGCGGCAAAGAGCGATAGCAGTGGCGCAAGCGATCTGTTGCGTCTGCCGTCTGCATCCAGC
The DNA here is from genome assembly GCA_036498385.1 of Klebsiella sp. Classification (GTDB taxonomy): domain Bacteria; phylum Pseudomonadota; class Gammaproteobacteria; order Enterobacterales; family Enterobacteriaceae; genus Klebsiella. The sequence continues at coordinate 18,560 of DASYFN010000019.1, read as the reverse complement.
CCCAGCAACGCCAGTAACGCTTCTACCTCTCCGGGAGGCACCATAATGGACCAACGCCGCGCTAATGCGCAGCGTAACAACTACCAGCGTCTGGGAGAATAACGATGCGTAAATCAGTTATCGCGATCATTGTCATCGTTCTGGTGGTGCTTTACATGTCCGTCTTTATTGTCAAAGAAGGCGAGCGCGGGATTACGCTGCGCTTTGGTAAAGTTTTGCGCGACCATGAAAACAAACCGCTGGTCTATGCGCCGGGCCTGCACTTCAAGATTCCGTTTATTGAAACTGTGAAGATGCTCGATGCACGTATTCAGACAATGGATAACCAGGCCGACCGCTTTGTGACAAAAGAAAAGAAAGACCTGATTGTCGACTCCTATATTAAATGGCGTATCAGTGATTTCAGCCGTTATTTCCTGGCAACCGGTGGCGGGGATGTTTCCCAGGCAGAGGTTTTGTTGAAACGTAAGTTCTCTGACCGTTTGCGTTCTGAAATTGGCCGCCTGGATGTGAGAGACATTGTGACCGACTCTCGTGGCCGTTTGACCCTGGAAGTGCGCGATGCGCTGAACTCCGGTTCTGCGGGGACGGAAGATGAAGTGAGCACGCCAGCCGCTGATGATGCGATCGCTAAAGCAGCGGAGCGTATTGAAGCTGAAACTAACGGTAAAGTTCAGGTGATTAACCCGAACAGTATGGCCGCGCTGGGTATTGAAGTGGTTGATGTTCGTATCAAACAGATCAACCTGCCAGTTGAAGTTTCGGAAGCGATTTTCAACCGTATGCGCGCTGAGCGTGAAGCGGTTGCCCGTCGCCATCGTTCACAGGGCCAGGAAGAGGCAGAAAAACTGCGTGCGACGGCGGACTATGAAGTGACCAGAACGCTGGCGGAAGCCGAGCGTCAGGGGCGCATCCTGCGCGGTGAAGGTGATGCTGAATCTGCGAGATTGTTTGCTGATGCTTTCAGTCAGGACCCTGGCTTCTATGCATTTATCCGTAGCCTGCGTGCCTACGAGAATAGCTTCCAGGGTAACCAGGATGTGATGGTGCTTAGTCCGGACAGCGATTTCTTCCGTTATATGAAATCACCGGTTCCGGCAACTAACCGTTAAGGTTATGACCATGAAAAAGGCGCCAGTGAAGGCGCCTTTTTTACTGCTATCGAGCTTAGTTACCGAGGATTTTATTCAGCAATCCGCCGACGACTGGTATGCTGGCCAACGCCCCTTCGATGGTGAATCCCAGCGCTGTACCCAGCGCATTGCCTACGGTTTTGCCGAGATCCGGCGCGATAGTTGAAAGGTCAATTGAACCAATAATCGGCAGGCTAATACTACCGATCGCCTTAATGCTAAGTGACCATGCGCTGTCACCGATTGTGCTACCCACGGAAGCGAGACCGTCTTGTAGCCAACCAGCGCCACTTACGCTGTCGATTTCAATTGCGGTTAATTCTCTCATAATAATCATCCTAATTATTTTATGCTCGTATCTGTATTCGATACGCGAAGGCATACTTGCAACTTTTAAAATAACCTGCAATACAATGGGTTATGAATTTTCACTTGCGTCATGAGTTCATAATTAAGATGAGGTTTTAGACAATATGAATTCAGCGGCGGCAATAGCATTGAGTAACCTCCCGTTTTTACGGGAGTGGTCGTGTTAGCTGGCAGACAAGGAGTAATAATGAATTCAACAATCTGGTTGGCGTTGGCGCTGGTCTTAGTACTGGAAGGGCTTGGGCCGTTGCTTTATCCACGCGCGTGGCGCCGAATGGTCGCCACTATGAGCCAACTACCGGATAATTTATTACGTCGGTTTGGCGGAGGGCTTGTGGTTGCCGGTATCGTTATCTACTACATGTTGAGGAAAACGATTGGCTGAGCGAGAAGTAGTCGAATTTACCGCGTTTTGAGTGCAAAAAGTGCTGTAACTCTGAAAAAGCGATGGTAGAATCCATTTTTAAGCAAACGGTGATTTTGAAAAATGGGTAACAACGTCGTCGTACTGGGCACCCAATGGGGTGACGAAGGTAAAGGGAAGATTGTCGATCTCCTGACTGAACGGGCTAAATATGTTGTACGCTATCAGGGCGGTCACAACGCAGGCCATACTCTCGTAATCAACGGTGAAAAAACCGTCCTCCATCTTATTCCATCAGGTATTCTTCGCGAGAATGTTACCAGCATCATCGGTAACGGTGTTGTGCTGTCTCCGGCTGCGCTGATGAAAGAGATGAAAGGTCTGGAAGACCGTGGTATCCCTGTACGCGAGCGTCTGCTGCTTTCTGAAGCTTGCCCGCTTATCCTCGAATATCACGTCGCGCTGGATGTTGCGCGTGAGAAAGCGCGCGGCGCAAAAGCTATTGGTACTACCGGTCGCGGTATCGGTCCGGCTTACGAAGATAAAGTGGCTCGCCGTGGTCTGCGCGTTGGCGATCTGTTTGATAAAGCTACCTTCGCTGACAAACTGAAAGAAGTGATGGAATATCACAACTTCCAACTGGTGAATTTCTATAAAGCTGAAGCGGTTGATTACCAGAAAGTTCTCGATGATGTAATGGCAATTGCCGACATCCTGACCGCGATGGTTGTTGATGTTTCCGATCTTCTGGATCAGGCGCGTAAGCGCGGTGACTTCGTCATGTTCGAAGGTGCGCAGGGTACGCTGCTGGATATCGACCACGGTACCTATCCATACGTAACCTCTTCCAATACCACCGCTGGTGGTGTGGCGACTGGTTCTGGCTTGGGTCCGCGTTATGTCAATTATGTTCTGGGTATTATCAAAGCCTACTCTACTCGCGTAGGCGCGGGTCCGTTCCCGACTGAGTTGTTTGATGAAACCGGCGAGTTCCTGTGCAAGCAGGGCAACGAGTTTGGCGCCACCACTGGCCGTCGTCGTCGTACCGGTTGGCTGGATGCCGTAGCGGTGCGCCGCGCAGTCCAGATTAACTCCCTGTCTGGTTTCTGCCTGACGAAACTGGATGTCCTGGATGGCCTGAAAGAGGTTAAAATCTGCGTTGCCTATCGTATGCCGGATGGCCGCGAAGTGACGACCACTCCGCTGGCTGCTGACAACTGGGAAGGCATTGAGCCGATTTATGAAACAATGCCGGGCTGGTCTGAAACCACCTTCGGTGTGAAAGAGCGTAGCGGTCTGCCGCAGGCAGCGCTGAACTACATCGCACGCATTGAAGAACTGACCGGCGTACCTGTTGATATTATCTCTACCGGTCCTGACCGTACCGAGACGATGATTTTGCGCGATCCGTTCGACGCATAATTATTTCCAGGGGCGCCGTTAAGGCGCCTCTTGTTTTTCCGCCTCATTTAAATAAATTAGCGGCCTGAGCGCTGGCTGGTTTATCATCAATAGTCATTACGTCTACCGACACACTCTGTTTTTCTTTTCCCTGAGGTTGATTGTGCAGTTAACGAGTTTCACGGATTACGGATTACGCGCGCTGATTTATATGGCGTCGCTGCCGGATGGAAGAATGACCAGCATCTCCGAAGTGACGGAGGTTTACGGCGTTTCTCGTAATCATATGGTTAAAATAATCAATCAGCTAAGTCGCCTGGGGTACGTAACGGCGGTACGAGGAAAGAATGGAGGAATTCGTCTTGGCAAACCGGCAAATATGATTCGTGTAGGTGATGTCGTTCGCGATCTGGAACCGCTCTCTTTGGTCAATTGCAGCAGTGAATTTTGCCATATTACGCCCGCCTGTCGTCTGAAACAGGCGCTTGCTGAAGCCGCGCAAAGTTTTCTCAAGGAACTGGATAACTACACGTTGGCCGATTTGGTTGAAAAGAATCAACCGCTTTATAAATTATTACTGGTGGAGTGACGTAAACTTCACTGGAGATGACAACCGGAGGAACCGACATGTCACAAGATCCTTTCCTGGACCGCGAATCTGAAAAATACGCTAATCCAATCCCGAGCCGGGAATTTATCCTCGATCATTTAGCAAAACGCGAAAAACCGGCTAGCCGAGATGAGCTGGCAATAGAGCTGAATATTGAAGGCGAAGAACAACAAGAAGCGTTGCGTCGCCGACTGCGCGCAATGGAACGCGATGGTCAACTGGTCTTTACGCGCCGCCAGTGTTATGCGCTGCCGGAACGTCTTGACCTGTTGAAAGGTACCGTTATTGGTCATCGCGACGGTTATGGCTTCTTGCGCGTTGAAGGCCGTAAAGATGACCTGTATCTGTCGTCTGAACAGATGAAAACCTGCATTCACGGCGATCAGGTACTGGCACAACCGCTAGGCGCAGACCGTAAAGGTCGTCGGGAAGCGCGTATTGTCCGCGTTCTGGTGCCAAAAACGGGCCAGATTGTGGGCCGCTACTTTACCGATGCAGGCGTAGGCTTCGTGGTACCGGATGACAGCCGTTTGAGCTTCGATATCCTGATCCCCCCGGAAGAGATCATGGGCGCGCGGATGGGCTTTGTCGTGGTGGTTGAACTTACTCAGCGCCCAACCCGTCGCACCAAAGCGGTTGGCAAAATCGTTGAAGTGCTCGGTGACAACATGGGCACTGGCATGGCGGTCGATATGGCCCTGCGCACCCATGAAATCCCGTACGTCTGGCCGCCAGCGGTAGAAAAACAGGTTGCAGGCCTGAAAGAACAGGTACCGGAAGAAGCGAAACAAGGGCGCGTTGATTTGCGCAGCCTGCCGCTGGTCACCATTGATGGCGAAGATGCCCGTGATTTTGATGACGCGGTATACTGCGAGAAGAAACGCGGCGGCGGCTGGCGTCTGTGGGTGGCGATTGCCGATGTGAGCTACTACGTGCGTCCAGGTACGCCGCTGGATGGCGAAGCGCGCAGCCGCGGTACATCGGTCTACTTCCCGTCTCAGGTGGTTCCGATGCTGCCTGAAGTGCTCTCTAACGGTCTGTGCTCGTTGAATCCCCAGGTCGACAGACTCTGTATGGTTTGCGAAATGACAATTTCGGCCAAGGGTCGTCTGACCGGCTTCAAATTTTACGAAGCGGTGATGAGTTCCCATGCTCGTCTGACCTATACCAAAGTCTGGCATATGCTGCAGGGCGACCAGGATCTGCGTGAGCAGTACGCGCCGCTGGTTAAGCATATTGAGGAGCTGCACAACCTCTACAAAGTGTTGGATGGGGCTCGTGAGGAACGTGGCGGTATCTCATTTGAGAGTGAAGAGGCTAAATTCATCTTCAATGCTGAACGTCGTATTGAACGCATTGAGCAGACTCAGCGTAACGATGCGCACAAGCTGATTGAAGAGTGCATGATTCTGGCGAACATCTCCGCTGCGCGCTTCGTTGAGAAGGCCGAGGAACCGGCACTGTTCCGTATCCATGACAAACCCAGTACAGAAGCGATTACCGCATTCCGTTCGGTTCTCGCGGAGCTTGGGCTTGAACTGCCTGGCGGCAACAAGCCGGAGCCGCGCGACTATGCGGAATTACTGGAGTCTATCGCTGACCGTCCGGATGCGGAGATGCTGCAAACCATGCTGCTGCGGTCGATGAAACAGGCGGTGTACGACCCGGAAAACCGCGGCCACTTTGGCCTGGCGCTGCAGTCTTATGCCCACTTCACTTCGCCGATTCGTCGCTACCCTGACCTGTCGCTGCATCGCGCTATCAAATATTTACTGGCGAAAGAGCAGGGACATAAAGGCAATAGCACCGAGACCGGCGGCTGGCACTACAGCATGGAAGAGATGCTGCAGTTGGGGGCGCACTGTTCGATGACCGAGCGCCGCGCTGATGAAGCGACCCGCGATGTAGCGGACTGGCTGAAGTGTGATTTCATGTTGGATCAGGTTGGCAACGTCTTTAAAGGCGTGATTGCCAGCGTGACCGGCTTTGGCTTCTTCGTACGTCTTGATGAACTGTTTATTGATGGTCTGGTACATGTCTCTTCACTCGATAACGACTACTATCGCTTCGATCAGGTGGGGCAGCGTCTGATTGGTGAATCTGGTGGGCAGACTTATCGTCTGGGGGATCGCGTAGAAGTACGCGTTGAAGCAGTCAACATGGATGAGCGTAAAATTGATTTTTCGCTTATCTCCAGCGAGCGCGCCCCGCGCAACGTCGGTAAGACCGAGCGTGAAAAGGCGAAGAAAGGCGCTGCAGGTAAATCTTCCGGGCGTCGCCGCCAGGCTGGCAAACAGGTAAACTTCGAGCCAGATAGCGCATTCCGCAAACAGAAAGGTCAATCTCAGCCGAAGGCCGCTCAACCAAAAGGTGAGAAGAAAGCGAAGAAGCCATCAGCGAAAACCCAAAAGATAGCCGCTGCGACCAAAGCCAGGCGCGCGGCGAAAAAGAAAATAGCTGAGTAATTGGATTCCCTTTACCGAGGCTTCTCTCACTATCGTGTTGCGGCTGGGGTGAAGGGAACTGATAACAGAACCTAAAATGAGTAGATAAATGAGTGAAATGATTTACGGCATCCATGCGGTGCAGGCTCTGCTGGAGCGCGCGCCTGAGCGTTTTCAGGAAGTCTTTATTCTGAAAGGCCGTGAGGATAAGCGCCTTATGCCGCTGATCCATGCCCTGGAAGCGCAGGGTGTGGTGATTCAGGTTGCCAGCCGCCAGTTTCTCGATGAGAAAAGCGAAGGCGCTGTTCATCAGGGAATTATTGCCCGCGTGAAGCCCGGACGTCAGTACCAGGAGAACGATCTGCCGGATCTGATCGCCTCTCTCGATCAGCCCTTCTTTTTGATCCTCGACGGCGTGACCGATCCGCACAACCTCGGCGCTTGTTTACGTAGCGCCGATGCCGCTGGTGTGCATGCGGTGATTGTGCCCAAAGATCGCTCGGCTCAGTTGAATGCCACGGCGAAAAAAGTGGCCTGCGGCGCGGCGGAAAATGTCCCGCTGATCCGCGTCACCAACCTGGCGCGTACCATGCGTCTGCTGCAGGAAGAGAACGTCTGGATCGTAGGCACTGCCGGTGAGGCCGACCATACTCTGTTCCAGAGCAAGATGACCGGCTCGCTGGCTTTGGTGATGGGCGCAGAAGGCGAAGGTATGCGTCGCCTGACTCGCGAACACTGCGACGAATTGATCAGTATTCCGATGGCCGGTAGCGTGTCGTCGCTGAATGTTTCTGTCGCTACCGGTATTTGCCTGTTTGAAGCGGTACGCCAGCGCAGCTAATCTCTTCTTTCTGAATAAGCCATTTCCCGGAATGGCTTATCTTCTTCAGTCCTGCTCATCCTCTCGCTCTATTTGACGGGCGATTTCGAGACCTCTTTCCACATAGTTCAGCACCTGGCTCAATGGTAATTCATCTCCCTCTTCATCTCCCGTTTGTTCGATGAATTTAAGCTGCGCGCCTCGATTCTTTAATATTTTGATGAGATTAAGAAAGTGTCCAATGGGGTTCTGCTCTTGTAGGATGTCATCGCAGATTTTGTCTTCATCAAATGAAGTGACGTAACCTGAAGCCTTCAGGTTGTGTTTAATTGCGGTAATCGCGAGATGGGGAAGATGGCGGCGGATAAGCGGAATGTAGTTCAGTGCGTTTTCCCGATCTTCAATAATTAAATGAATCATGAAATTCCCTTTCTGATTGTGAGAGAACTTTATAACAGAGTTCTCTGACGGAAAGTGCGCCGTTGTCCATACTTATGGATAGAGCCATTGAAGGAGGGAAACATCATGCACTGGCAAACTCATACCGTATTTAATCAACCCTCGCCGCTGAGTAACAGCAACTTGTTCCTGTCTGATACCGCCCTGCGTGAAGCTGTTGTCCGCGAAGGCGCGGGCTGGGATGGCGATCTGCTGGCGAGTATTGGCCAACAACTGGGAACGGCTGAATCGCTGGAACTGGGGCGCCTGGCCAACAGCAACCCGCCGGAACTGCTGCGTTATGACGCAACGGGATCGCGGCTTGACGATGTTCGTTTCCATCCTGCCTGGCATCTACTGATGCAAGGGCTATGCGCTAACCGGGTACATAACCTTGCCTGGCAGGAAGACGCTCGGGAAGGCGCTTTCGTTGCTCGCGCTGCCCGCTTTATGCTGCATGCGCAGGTAGAGGCGGGAACCCTGTGTCCCATCACGATGACCTTTGCCGCTATTCCATTGCTGCAGCATTCATTACCCAGGCCATTTAACGACTGGTTATCACCACTATTAAGCGATCGTTACGATCCGCATCTGGTACCGGGTAATCAGAAGCGAGGGCTGCTTATCGGGATGGGGATGACTGAAAAACAGGGCGGCTCCGATGTCCTGAGCAACACGACGCGTGCGGAAAAAACCGCCGAAGGCTTTTATCATCTTATCGGACATAAATGGTTTTTCTCGGTACCGCAGAGCGATGCTCATCTGGTGCTGGCTCAGGCACCGACGGGCCTCTCCTGCTTTTTTGTTCCGCGCCTGCTGCCGGACGGTCAGCGTAACGGCGTACGTCTGGAGAGGCTGAAAGATAAATTAGGTAACCGCGCAAACGCCAGTAGCGAGGTTGAGTTTTTCAATGCTTGCGGTTGGCTGGTCGGGGAGGAGGGCGATGGTGTCCGGCAAATTCTCAAAATGGGAGGCTTGACCCGCTTTGACTGTGCGCTGGGCAGCCACGCGCTGATGCGCCGGGCCTATTCGGTGGCGCTATACCACGCGCTGCAGCGTCAGGCATTTGGTAAAAATCTGGTCGATCAGCCGATAATGCGTCAGGTGCTGGGACAAATGGCGCTGCGGCTTGAAGGGCAAACTGCTTTTCTGTTCCGACTGGCGCGGGCCTGGGACAGGCGCGATGATGCGCAGGAAGCGCTATGGGCAAGGTTGTTCACGCCTGCGGCGAAATTTGCTATCTGCAAATCCGGCATCTCCTTCGTCGCCGAGGCGATGGAGGTTCTGGGAGGCTCAGGCTACTGCGAAGAGAGTGAACTACCGCGTTTGTACCGCGAAATGCCGGTAAACAGTATCTGGGAAGGTTCAGGTAATATCATGTGTCTGGACGTGATGCGTGTTCTGATGAAGCAACCGGCGGCGCTTGAGCTTCTGGCGGCGGAGTGTGCGGAAGTGAAAGGGCAAAATCGTCATTTCGATCGCGCATGGAGGCAATTGCAGCAGTGGCTAAGGCGGCCTCTGGAAGCGCAGGGGCGGGAAATTACCCGGCTGGTCTATATGCTGGGCGTTGGTGCGCAGGTATTACGTTTTGCTTCACCGCCGTTGGCTGAAGCCTGGTGCCGTATGATGCTCGACACACGCGGCGGCATACGCCTGGATGTGCAAATGCTGGACGACTTACTATTACGGGCAACGGGGCGCTGACACCAGGCGCCTCAGGCATAGAGAATGGCCTGTACCCGCCAGTTATCCGGCTGCTGCTCTTCGTACATCTGGACGATGCGATACCAGGATGCGCCCTGCTCATCGGCCTGCATGGCGATGGCGTGCTCAACATCCTGCTGGCTGCCGGAGATATTGTTAACGCAAATCAGGCCAATTTCGTTCAGGCCAGTTACGCAATCTGCACTGGCAAACTCCGCTGGCTGCGCTGAAGTATTGGCCGTGGCAGAGGTCAGCATCAGGCTGGGTAGGGTAAAAGTGCGTTTCATCGTCAGCTCCATTTCACATAGTCCTGAGGGCAGTCCGTTGCTAACGTTCTGCCAGGTTACAGCTGGCAAAATGTTATTATGCACAGGAGAACGTGAATGGATGCAAAGCAGTGTAAATCTGGCTTAAATGTTGACCACTATTTACGGTACAAAATTGCCTGCGAATACCACTGGCCTGGAACTATGGTGTCATCAATCATAATGATGACGTAGTAATCCGCCTTAGCCGCCTCTGCTTTGACCTTTAGCGCAGCTTCTACATCCATCGGCGAGCCGTACATAAATACGCTCACCGTCCCCATCTTTTGCAGACCCGTCGTCTGATTACGCTGGATCTCTTGTGGATGGTCGGTTGCTGGCGGCGGCACCTCTGGCGTCCCTTGTAGGGCACTACAGCCGGTTAAAGCGATTGCCAGTAACCACGGAGTGAACCTACGCATAACCATATCTCGTTTCCTGATAGTCATAGTGTAGTGGTAGCCTGAATATCATTTCTGGGGAATGTTCCCAAATTGTTATCCCGCACGCGATTTTCGAATGAAAATATCATGAAAGCGTAATCTGGTTCTCAAGATTATGAATCATGTGCGGCCGAGTCACTTGAGTAATAACATAGCACCACACCACTATAGAGAAAGGAGACGGTAAATGATTGCACTAGAAATGCGTAACCTTGTGGGTGGGGAAGTTCTCCATGCGTACCCGCAGGACACCGCAGATACTCCGCTGCCTTGTATCGTCTTTTATCATGGTTTTACCTCTTCTAAGCTGGTCTACAGCTATTTTGCCGTTGCGCTTGCAGAGGCGGGGTTTCGGGTGATTATGCCTGATGCAGCGGAACACGGTGCGCGCTACCGGGGAGACGAACAGGGACGGATGCAGCGCTTCTGGCCGATCCTGATGCAGAATTTTGTTGAATTTCCAGCATTACGGGAGGCGATTCGGGCTCAGGGATGGCTTGCTGACGACAGGCTGGCGGTGGCCGGGGCATCGATGGGCGGCATGACGGCGTTGGGGATCATGACCCATCACCCGGAGCTGAAAAGCGTAGCCTGCCTGATGGGGTCAGGCTATTTCAGTACGCTCGCGCAGACGCTTTTTCCTTCGCCTGCGTTTAGTGCAGAACAGCTGGTGGAGTGGGACGTCAGTCAGCAACTGGCGACTCTTGCCAGCCGACCACTGCTGCTCTGGCACGGTGATGAGGATGATGTAGTACCGCCGGGTGAGACATTCCGCCTGCAGCAGGCGCTGCAGCAAAACGAACTGGCCGACAATTTAACCTGCATCTGGCAGAAGGGCGTCCGTCACCGCATTACGCCAGAAGCGTTAACCGCGACGGTGGTATTTTTTCAACGTCACCTTTAAACGCGAATCACCTGAACGCCCTGGCCCTCTAGCTGCTTGAGGATCACTTCATCTGCCTGTTTTCCGGTGATCACCAGGTCGATTTGCCCGGCCTGACTAAAGAGCATTCCGGCGCGTTCGCCAACTTTACTGCTGTCGACCAGTACCGCGAGTTTGCCGACGACGTTAAGCATTTTTTGCTCCGCCATCGCTGTAAGCATATCGGTTTTATACAGCCCCTCGGCAGTCAGCCCTTTGCCGCTGGTAAACATCCAGTGCCCGGCATACAGACTGTTTTCGCTGCCCTGCGGGCTCAGGGTGATGGAGTGGCTGCGGTTATACTGCCCGCCCATAATGATGACGCTGTCATGTTCCTGCTCGATCAGGTAATTGGCCAGCGGCAGATAGTTAGTGATGATTTGTACTGGTTTCCCGCACAACTCTTGCCCAAGCAGAAATGCGGTAGAGCCGCAGTTGATCACGATGCTTTCGCCGGGGTTGACCAGCTGCGAAGCCGCGCGTGCAATCCGCACCTTCTCATCGTGGTTTTGCGCCTGGTGGATATTCATTGGCGACCAACGCGGGCGCTGCTCACTGATGGCTTCCGCGCCGTTGCGGACTTTTTTTAGCTTGCCGCTCTCGTCGAGTTTATTGATATCGCGTCGTGCTGTCGCCGGAGATATTCCCAGCCGGGAAATCACCTGCTCCACGGTGACAAATCCCGTTTGTGCCAGCAAATCCAGTAAAATTTGATGTCTTTGCGCTTCCGTCATGAGCAAATCCGATTAAAAGTGATAAGCAAAGATGATATTTGAAATCAGGTGAAAATACTAATGCTGGAGGGGATAATTTCCGGCGAGTGGTCAATGATTACCACCCGCCGGAGAAGACTTACAGGAAAGACTTGAAGGGCAGGTCCGGTTCCATGGTGAAGCAATCGTCGAATCCGCGCGGATAATGGTATTCGAAGTTGTCTTTATCCAGCGGCCAGGTGAATTTCCCGCCCACCTGCCAGATAAAAGGCTTAAAGCCATACTTCAGGCGGTCTTTTTTCATCTCCCACAAAACGCGGATTTCCTGCGGGTCAGCCTGAAAGTTTGACCAGATATCGTGATGGAACGGGATCACGACTTTGGTATTCAGCGACTCGGCCATGCGCAGAATATCGGCGCTGGTCATTTTGTCGGTAATGCCGCGCGGGTTCTCGCCATAGGAGCCCAGCGCCACGTCGATCTGGTGTTCGTTCCCGTGCTTCGCGTAATAGTTAGAGTAGTGGGAATCGCCGCTGTGATACAGGTTGCCGCCCGGCGTTTTGAACAAATAGTTCACTGCTCGCTGATCCATCCCGTCCGGCAGTATGCCCGCAGCTTTTTGATCTGCGGGTAAGGTGATCAGGGCGGTACGGTCAAAAGCGTCGAGCGCGTGGATTTCAATATCTTTAACTTTGACCACATCACCCGGTTTCATCACGATGCAGCGCTCTTTCGGTACACCCCAGCCAGTCCACAGGTCGATGCAGGTTTGCGGGCCGATAAACGGCACGTCCTCGGCGCAGTTCTGCATGACTGCGGCAGCCACGTTCACATCAATGTGATCGTTATGATCGTGGGTGGACAGCACGGCGTCGATCTGGCGAATGGCGAACGGATCCAGGACAAACGGGGTAGTGCGCAGGTTTGGCTGGAGTTTTTTCACGCCCGCCATGCGCTGCATCTGGTGGCCCGTTTTCATCAGCGGGTTCCCGTGGCTTTGCTTGCCGGTACCGCACCAGAAATCGACGCAGATATTGGCCCCGCCTTCGGATTTTAGCCAGATGCCCGTACAACCCAGCCACCACATGGCAAAGGTGCCCGGCGCAACCTGCTCCTGGTCAATCTCTTCGTTCAGCCAGCTACCCCATTCCGGAAAAGTATTCAGGATCCATGATTCACGGGTGATGGTTTGCACTTTACTCATTTATTTTTCTCTCACATGTTATCAAAAATAATCAAATTATGATTTGTTTTGATGAATAATGTCATTGTTTGTTCATGACTGCAATCCTGAATTTTGTTCTTCATGAGATCGATAGTGAGAGGTAAAGAGAGTCAGAAGCTGGCTTCATAAGGTCTTTTTGAATTTATTTAATTGATTTAAATATATTATTTTCCATTCTGTGGCAATGGGAATTAATACGATGGCAGGTTGGATGATTATTTGCGGCGTGCGTCACATTTAATCAAATATAATCTTGTTGTGACTATTTTTGATTATTAGAGTGTTCGCAACAACAAACCTTGGGCGTAACGTGCGTTCAGAGCATCCACCTTCTGGAGTGTGTAATGGAGATTCTCTACTACATTTTTACCGTATTCTTTAACCAGGTAATGACTAACGCCCCGCTGCTGCTGGGTATTGTGACCTGCCTGGGCTATCTCCTGCTGCGTAAAAGCGCCAGCGTTATTGTTAAAGGTACGATTAAAACCATTATCGGTTTTATGCTGTTGCAGGCCGGGTCCGGCATTCTGACCAGCACGTTTAAACCGGTGGTGGCGAAAATGTCTGAGGTTTACGGCATCAACGGTGCGATCTCCGATACCTACGCCTCGATGATGGCAACTATCGAACGCATGGGAGATGCCTACAGCTGGGTGGGCTATGCCGTGTTGTTAGCGCTGGCGCTGAATATTTGTTATGTCCTGCTGCGGCGTATCACCGGTATTCGCACCATCATGCTGACCGGGCACATCATGTTCCAGCAGGCGGGGCTGATTGCCGTCTCTTTTTATATCTTCGGCTACCCGATGTGGACGACCATTATCTGTACGGCGGTGCTGGTGTCGCTCTATTGGGGCATAACCTCAAATATGATGTACAAGCCGACCCAGGAAGTGACCGACGGCTGCGGTTTCTCTATCGGACACCAGCAGCAATTCGCCTCATGGATTGCTTACAAGGTCGCGCCGTATCTGGGTAAAAAAGAGGAGAGCGTTGAGGATCTTAAGCTGCCGGGCTGGCTGAATATCTTTCACGACAACATCGTTTCCACGGCCATTGTGATGACCCTTTTCTTCGGCGCGATTCTGCTCTCCTTCGGCATCGATACCGTACAGGCGATGGCGGGCAATACCCACTGGACAGTCTATATCCTGCAAACGGGCTTCTCGTTTGCCGTGGCTATTTTCATTATCACCCAGGGTGTGCGCATGTTCGTCGCCGAGCTCTCCGAGGCGTTCAACGGTATCTCCCAGCGGCTGATCCCCGGCGCCGTACTGGCCATCGACTGCGCGGCGATTTATAGCTTTGCGCCAAACGCCGTGGTCTGGGGCTTTATGTGGGGCACCATTGGCCAGTTAATTGCCGTGGGTATCCTGGTAGGTTGCGGCTCTTCCATCCTGATTATTCCAGGCTTTATTCCGATGTTCTTCTCTAACGCCACTATCGGCGTCTTTGCCAATCACTTTGGCGGCTGGCGCGCAGCGCTCAAGATTTGTCTGGTGATGGGAATGATTGAAATCTTTGGCTGTGTCTGGGCGGTGAAACTTACTGGCATGAGCGCATGGATGGGCATGGCGGACTGGTCAATTCTGGCGCCGCCAATGATACAGGGCTTTGCCTCTATTGGTATCGCGTTTATGGCCGTCATCATCATTATTGCACTGGCTTATATGTTCTTCGCAGGGCGCACACTGCGTGCTGAAGAGGACGCGGAAAAACAACTGGCAGATGCTTCTGCTCAATAAGGAGTTTTGACTATGACCGTACGTATTCTGGCTGTATGTGGCAACGGGCAAGGAAGTTCCATGATCATGAAGATGAAGGTGGACCAGTTTTTGACCCAGTCAAATATTGATCACACGGTGAACAGCTGCGCGGTAGGCGAATACAAAAGTGAACTAAGCAGCGCGGATATCATCATCGCTTCCACCCATATCGCCGGTGAGATTAGCGTCCCCGGCAACAAATATGTGGTTGGCGTACGCAATATGTTATCGCCCGCGGATTTTGGCCCAAAACTGCTGGAAGTGATCAAAGCGCACTTCCCGCAGGATGTGAAGTAAGGATGCCAAATGAAATTACGTGATTCGCTGGTGGAGAATAACTCCATCCTTTTACAGGCCGATGCCAGTACCTGGCAGGAGGCCGTCAAGCTGAGCGTTGATTTGCTGGTGAAAGCGGATGTCGTAGAGCCGCGCTACTACCAGGCCATTCTGGATGGTGTGGCCCAGCACGGTCCTTACTTTGTTATTGCCCCCGGTCTGGCGATGCCGCACGGTCGTCCGGAAGAGGGGGTGAAGAAAACCGGCTTTGCGCTGGTTACGCTAAAAACGCCGCTGGTTTTCAATCATGAGGATAACGATCCGATTGACATCCTGATCACCATGGCGGCCGTGGATGCCAATACCCATCAGGAAGTCGGCATCATGCAGATCGTCAATCTGTTTGAAGATGAAGCCAATTTTGACCGTTTACGCGCCTGCCGCACTGCGCAGGAAGTACTGGATTTAATTGATAACGCCACGGCGGTGGCCGTTTAAAAGGAAGAGTAAAATGTCATTACCTATGTTGCAGGTTGCGCTCGATAACCAGTCCATGTCTTCCGCGTATGAAACGACGCGTCTGATAGCCGATGAAGTGGATATTATTGAAGTCGGCACCATTCTTTGCGTTGCTGAAGGTGTACGCGCCGTTCGCGACCTGAAAGCGCTCTATCCCAATAAAATCGTGCTGGCGGACGCCAAAATCGCCGATGCCGGTCAAATTCTCTCCCGCATGTGCTTTGAAGCCAATGCTGACTGGGTGACGGTGATCTGCTGCGCGGATATCAACACCACTAAAGGCGCGCTGGACATGGCGAAAGCGTTCAACGGCGACGTACAAATCGAACTGACCGGCTACTGGACCTGGGAGCAGGCGCAGGAGTGGCGCGAAGCGGGCATTCAGCAGGTGGTTTATCACCGTAGCCGCGATGCGCAGGCGGCTGGCGTGGCGTGGGGCGAGGCGGATATCAACGCTATCAAACGCCTGTCCGATATGGGCTTTAAAGTCACCGTCACCGGCGGCCTGGCACTGGAGGATTTACCGCTGTTCCTGGGGATCCCGATCCATGTCTTTATCGCTGGTCGCAGTATTCGCGACGCCGCCTCTCCGGTGGAAGCTGCGCGGCAGTTCAAGCGTTCTATCGCCCAGTTGTGGGGCTAAGGAGCGGCTATGCTGTCGAAACACATTCCGCTCGGCATCTATGAAAAAGCGCTCCCCGCCGGGGAGTGCTGGCTGGAACGGCTGCGGCTGGCTAAACAGCTCGGTTTTGATTTCGTCGAAATGTCGGTAGATGAAACCGACGCTCGCCTGGCAAGGCTCGACTGGAGCCGGGAACAGCGCCTCGAGCTGGTTAACGCGGTTGCCGAAACCGGGGTACGCGTCCCCTCTTTGTGCCTGAGCGCCCATCGACGTTTCCCGCTCGGCAGCGAAGACGATGCGGTACGGGCGCAGGGGCTGGAGATTATGCGCAAAGCGATTCAACTGGCGCAGGATGTGGGTATTCGCGTTATTCAACTGGCGGGTTACGACGTTTACTACCAGCAAGCCAACAACGAGACACGCCGTCGTTTCCGCGACGGGCTAAAAGAGAGCGTCGAAATGGCGAGCCGCGCGCAGGTGACGCTGGCGATGGAAATCATGGATTACCCTCTGATGAACTCGATCAGCAAGGCGCTGGGCTATGCCCATTACCTGAACAATCCGTGGTTCCAGATCTATCCGGATATCGGCAACCTTTCTGCCTGGGATAACGACGTGCAGATGGAGCTTCAGGCCGGGATGGGGCATATCGTGGCGGTGCATGTAAAAGACACGAAACCCGGGGTATTTAAAAACGTGCCGTTCGGCGAAGGGATAGTGGATTTTGAGCGCTGTTTTGCGACGCTCAAACAAGCCGGCTACTGCGGTCCCTGGCTGATTGAAATGTGGAGCGAAACGACGGACGATCCAGCCGCTGAAGTAGCGAAAGCGCGTGATTGGGTGAAAGCACGGATGGCCAGCGCTGGTTTGGTGGAGGTAGCATAATGCAGACGCTAAAACAGCAGGTGTTTGCTGCCAATATGGATTTGCCACGCTATGGACTGGTCACTTTTACCTGGGGTAACGTCAGCGCTATTGACCGCGAACGCGGGCTGGTAGCGATTAAGCCCAGCGGCGTCGCCTACGAGACCATGAAAGCGGACGATATGGTGGTGGTGGATCTCGAGGGGAACGTGGTGGAAGGGCGGTATCGTCCTTCTTCCGATACCGCCACGCATCTGGCGCTATATCGCCGTTATCCGAGTCTCGGCGGCGTGGTGCATACCCACTCGACGCACGCGACGGCCTGGGCGCAGGCAGGGCTGGCCATTCCCGCGCTGGGGACGACCCATGCGGACTACTTCTTTGGCGATATTCTCTGCACCCGAGCATTAAGCGCACAGGAAGTGGAGGAGGCTTACGAGCTGAATACCGGGCACGTGATTAGCGAAACGCTGGGTGATGTTGAGCCGCTGCATACGCCGGGAATTGTGGTTTATCAGCACGGGCCTTTTGCCTGGGGCAAAGATGCGCACGAGGCGGTGCACAACGCAGTGGTGATGGAAGAGGTGGCGCGGATGGCGTGGATTGCGCGCGCTATCAATCCACAGTTGCAGCCCATTGATAGCTGGCTGATGAACAAACATTTTATGCGCAAGCATGGGCCAAACGCTTATTACGGGCAGAAGTGAATCATGGGTTCCGTAGCGTTTTACTTTGATATCCAGGATCGATTAACCGGTCTGGTTCCAGAACTATTTTTAGTTTTGTTGTTAAGCGGAAGATATGTAGCGCATACCTGTCAGCGTTAGCACACGGCGCTTTTCAGCAACGAAAGACAGGTCTGATGCTTGTCAGTTAAGCTTTTAGGGGATTCTGGCGAAAATCGATAAAGCTTCGCCCCGGTAGCGGGGCGAAACCAAAGCTCCCAGGCGTTAGCGGTACATCGCGGCACTGGCGTGAATCGGACCGTTGCTTCCTGGCTCATGAATGAGTATCGGTTGGTAGTATTTCGCTCCCTGAGCATCGCTCTGCTGGCTAAGCGCCTGGTCGGCTTCCTGCTCAGTGGCGATGTTATGGTTGATATAGATAACGCCGAGGCTCTGCACGTCGTCCATGTTGCGGGCCTGGCGGGCATCGATTTTAATAGCAGCCAGCGCGTTGGCGCCCAACAAAAACGCTGCCATCATGATTATAAGGATGTATTTCATCATCTATGCTCCTTATGACAGTCCTGACGTTAGCCCGCTTCCCTGGGATATGGATTGCTTTTGATCTAAGTGTAATCGCTGCCTGTCTGGCGTATCGCGACCATTTCTGATGCAGTTGTTCAAAAAATTGTCGCTTCCGTCGTTGATTAATTTTAAATCACTGGCTTAAGGTGATTTTACGCTTAGTGCGAATTACTGGCACAATTCCCTTGTCTTAATCCACGCACGCACGTATTATGACGCGTCAATTTTTCAGCCGCCCTTTAACACGTTCCTTGCCTCCATGGGCCGCGGCTGACCCAGACAGGAGGCTGAATAATCCGTAAGGAGCAATTCGATGCGTCATTACGAAATCGTTTTTATGGTCCATCCTGACCAGAGCGAACAGGTTCCGGG
>DASYFN010000018.1:0-27696 GCA_036498385.1 Klebsiella sp. | reverse complement strand
CTGGAACAAACAGCACACACTTCGCAGGAATACGTTATGAAAAATGTTGGTTTTATCGGCTGGCGCGGAATGGTCGGCTCTGTCCTCATGCAACGCATGGTTGAAGAGCGCGATTTTGACGCCATTCGCCCTGTTTTTTTCTCCACCTCCCAGTTGGGGCAACCTGCTCCATCCTTTGGTGGCAGTAACGGTGGCACGCTTCAGGATGCATTTGATCTGGAAGCTCTGAAGGCGCTGGACATTATTGTCACATGTCAGGGCGGCGATTACACCAATGATATTTACCCGAAGCTGCGTGAAAGCGGCTGGCAGGGCTACTGGATTGACGCGGCCTCTTCGCTGCGCATGAAAGATGACGCCATCATCATTCTTGACCCGGTGAACCAGGATGTCATCACCGCTGGTCTGAACAACGGTGTTAAAACCTTTGTCGGAGGCAACTGTACCGTCAGCCTGATGCTGATGTCACTCGGCGGCCTGTTTGCTCAGGATCTGGTCGAGTGGGTTAGCGTAGCGACTTATCAGGCGGCTTCCGGCGGCGGCGCACGTCATATGCGCGAGCTGCTGACCCAGATGGGCCAGTTGCACAGCCATGTTGTGGCTGAGCTGGCGGATCCGGCTTCCGCGATCCTGGAAATTGAACGCAAAGTCACCACTCTGACCCGCAGCGGTGAACTGGCGGTGGATAACTTTGGCGTTCCTCTGGCTGGCAGTCTGATTCCATGGATCGACAAACAACTGGATAATGGTCAGAGCCGTGAAGAGTGGAAAGGTCAGGCGGAGACCAACAAAATCCTCGCGACTGCCTCACCGATTCCGGTAGACGGCCTGTGCGTTCGCGTTGGCGCGCTGCGCTGCCATAGCCAGGCGTTTACTATTAAGCTGAAAAAAGATGTTTCTATTCCGACCGTTGAGGAACTGCTGGCCGCGCATAACCCGTGGGCCAAAGTGGTACCGAACGATCGTGATATCACGATGCGTGAGCTGACTCCGGCTGCCGTCACCGGTACCCTGACCACCCCGGTGGGTCGCCTGCGTAAACTGAATATGGGGACGGAGTATCTGTCGGCCTTCACCGTCGGTGATCAGCTGTTGTGGGGGGCAGCCGAGCCGCTCCGCCGCATGCTAAGACAGCTGGCGTAGTTGCTACAAGATGAGAAAAGGGGGTATTGAGACCCCCTTTTTTTGCGTAATACAAGGAGTAAACGCGAATGTTAGATTTTTCCCAACGGAGGTAACCCAGCCTTGGCTATGCTTTAAGTAAGGAGTCATGATGTCTCCTTACCTGAAGGTGGGACGGAGCAGGGGGACGCATAACGTGCTGCGCCGTTCAGGTCAAAAAAAGTCGCCGGATACAGGAAAGGGCGACACCTACAACAGGATGAAACCATGTCTAATCGTATTGATAAGGACGTGATTAATGCACTTATCGCCGGCCATTTTGCGGATCCTTTTTCCGTGCTTGGTATGCATTACACCGACGCCGGGCTGGAAGTTCGTGCATTATTACCCGATGCCACCGATGTGTGGGTTATTGAACCAAAAACCGGACGCAAAGTCGGCAAGCTAGAATGCCTTGACTCGCGCGGTTTCTTTAGCGGCGTTCTGCCGCGTCGCAAAAATCCTTTTCGCTATCAGTTGGCCGTCACCTGGCACGGACAGCAGAACCTGATTGATGATCCGTATCGTTTTGGCCCGCTCTTGCAGGATCTCGATGTCTGGCTGCTGTCGGAAGGCACGCATCTGCGTCCGTATGAAACGCTGGGCGCGCATGCCGATACCATGGATGGCGTTGTCGGTACGCGTTTCTCGGTCTGGGCACCTAATGCCCGGCGGGTTTCGGTCGTCGGCCAGTTTAACTACTGGGACGGTCGTCGCCACCCGATGCGTTTGCGCAAAGAGTCCGGTATCTGGGAGCTTTTCGTTCCCGGCGCGCTTAACGGGCAACTGTATAAATTCGAGCTTATTGATGCCCACGGCAACCTGCGGGTGAAGTCCGACCCCTATGCCTTTGAAGCGCAAATGCGCCCGGACAGCGCCTCGTTAATCTGCGGGCTGCCGGAAAAGGTTGAGCAGCCGCCGGTGCGCAAGCAGGCTAACCAGTTTGATGCGCCGATCTCGATTTATGAAGTGCACCTTGGCTCCTGGCGTCGCCATACGGATAATAATTTCTGGCTGAGCTACCGCGAGCTTGCCGACCAGCTAGTACCTTATGTCAAATGGATGGGCTTCACCCATCTGGAGCTGCTGCCGGTTAACGAACATCCGTTTGACGGCAGTTGGGGCTATCAGCCAACCGGGCTGTACGCGCCAACCCGTCGCTTCGGTACCCGGGAAGATTTCCGCTACTTTATCAACGCCGCGCACGCAGCGGGCCTTAACGTCATTCTGGACTGGGTGCCAGGCCATTTTCCCGCGGATGATTTTGCCCTCGCCTCGTTTGACGGCACCTCGCTGTATGAACATAGCGACCCGCGCGAAGGCTACCACCAGGACTGGAACACCCTGATTTATAACTATGGTCGTCGCGAAGTTAGCAACTTCCTGGTTGGCAATGCGCTGTACTGGATCGAACGCTTCGGCATTGATGCGCTGCGGGTTGATGCGGTGGCGTCGATGATTTATCGCGATTACAGCCGCAAACAGGGCGAGTGGGTGCCGAACGAATTCGGCGGTCGGGAAAACCTTGAAGCGATTGAGTTTCTGCGTAATACCAACCGAGTGCTGGGTGAGCAAACCTCAGGGGCGGTAACGATGGCGGAAGAGTCAACCGATTTTGCTGGGGTTTCTCGTCCTTCATCTACCGGCGGCCTGGGGTTCTGGTTCAAGTGGAACCTCGGCTGGATGCATGACACTCTCGACTACATGAAGCTGGATCCGGTGCACCGCCGACATCATCACGACAAGATGACCTTCGGTATGCTCTACAACTACACCGAAAACTTTGTCCTGCCGCTCTCTCATGATGAAGTGGTACACGGCAAAAAATCGATTCTTGACCGCATGCCGGGCGACGCCTGGCAGAAGTTCGCTAACCTGCGTGCCTACTACGGCTGGATGTTTGCTTTCCCGGGTAAAAAACTCCTGTTTATGGGCAATGAGTTTGCTCAGGGGCGCGAATGGAACCACGATTCCAGCCTCGACTGGCATCTGCTGGAAGGCGGCGACAACTGGCACCACGGCGTTCAGCGGCTGGTGCGCGACCTCAACCATACCTATCGTCACCATAAAGCGCTGCACGAACTGGATTTCGACCCCTACGGCTTCGAATGGCTGGTGGTCGACGACCACGAGCGCTCGGTGTTTATCTTTGTGCGTCGCGACAGGGCGGGTAACGAAATCATCGTCGCCAGCAACTTCACGCCGGTGCCGCGTCATGAGTATCGCTTTGGTATCAACCAGCCTGGACGCTGGCGTGAAGAGCTAAATACCGACTCAATGCACTACCACGGCAGCAATACCGGCAACGGCGGAGTTGTTGAGAGCGAAGCGATTGCCAGCCATGGTCGTGAACACTCCCTCTCCATTACGCTGCCGCCGCTGGCGACGGTGTGGCTGGTGCGGGAGGCGCAATGATCGTGCTCACAGCAGGAAAGCCCGCGCCTTTAGGGGCTAGCTACGACGGTAAAGGAGTGAATTTCGCTCTGTTTTCCGCCCATGCGGAGCGGGTGGAACTCTGTGTGTTTGACGAGCAGGGCAATGAGCGGCGTGTCGACTTGCCTGCGCGCAGCGGCGATATCTGGCACGGCTGGTTAGCCGATGCGGGGCCGGGCCTGCGCTACGGCTACCGCGTCCATGGGCCCTGGAACCCGGCGCAGGGGCACCGTTTCAACCCGGCAAAGCTGCTGCTTGACCCCTGCTGCCATCAGGTGGACGGCGGGCTGCCTGACGATGAGCGTCTTCACGGCGGTTACTGCGTTCCCGATAACCGCGACAGCGCGGCGATAGCGCCGAAATCGCGGGTGATCGACCTGCATTATGAATGGCGCGGCGATAAGCCGCCGCGCACGCCCTGGGGTCAGACGGTGATTTATGAAGCCCACGTCAAGGGGCTGACGTATCTGCACCCTGAGCTGCCCGAGGAAATTCGCGGCACCTACAAAGCGCTGGGTCATCCGGTGATGATCGAATATTTCCGCACGCTTGGCATTACTGCACTAGAGTTAATGCCGGTGGCGCAGTTCGCCAGCGAACCGCGTCTTCAGCGGATGGGGTTAAACAACTATTGGGGCTACAACCCGCTGGCGATTTTCGCTCTCGACACGCGCTACGCCAGCGCGCCGGAGCAGGCGTTAAATGAGTTTCGCGATGCGGTAAAAGCGCTGCACTCAGCGGGCATTGAAGTGATCCTTGATGTGGTGCTGAACCATAGCGCGGAGATAGACCTGGAAGGGCCGACCTTCTCCCTGCGCGGAATCGACAACCGTAGCTATTATTGGATCAGGGAAGACGGCGATTACCACAACTGGACCGGCTGCGGGAATACTATCAACCTCAGCCACCCCGGCGTGGTGGAGTATGCGCGCCAGTGTCTGCGCTTTTGGGTCGATGAGTGCCATATCGACGGCTTTCGTTTCGACCTGGCCTCGGTGATGGGGCGGACGCCAGCGTTTCGACAGGATGCGCCGCTGTTTGAGGTCATCCGTAACGACCCGTGTCTGGCGGAAGTTAAGCTGATTGCCGAGCCCTGGGATATCGGCCCTGGCGGTTACCAGGTCGGTAACTTTCCGCCGTTGTTCGCTGAGTGGAATGACCATTTCCGCGATACCGCGCGTCGTTTCTGGCTGCAGCAGAATGTCTCATTGGGCGAATTCGCTCTGCGTTTTGCCGCTTCCAGCGACGTTTTTCAGCGTAACGGAAGAGCGCCTGCGGCGGCGGTTAATCTGGTCACCGCGCATGATGGTTTTACCCTGCGCGACTGCGTTTGTTTCAATCAGAAACACAATGAGGCAAATGGGGAAGAGAATCGCGATGGGACTAACAATAACTACAGCAATAATCATGGTATAGAAGGATTAGAAGGGAGTCTCGCCGTAATTGAGCGGCGCCGTGCCAGCGTTCACGCCCTCCTGGCGACGCTACTGCTGGCGCAGGGAACGCCGATGCTACTGGCAGGTGACGAACATGGCCACAGCCAGCATGGCAACAACAATGCTTACTGTCAGGACAATGCGTTGACCTGGCTGGACTGGAACCATACTAACCGCGGGCTGACCGCGTTCACCGCCGCGTTGATTCATCTGCGCCAGCGTATTTCGGCTTTAACCAATAATCGCTGGTGGCAGGAGGGAGACGGCAGCGTTCGCTGGTTAAATCAACATGCGCAGCCGCTGTCCTCCGATGAGTGGCAGCACGGTACGCCGCGTATGCAGATCATATTGTCCGATCGCTGGTTGATGGCGTTGAATGCCACCGCCGAGGTGGCAGAGATGGTTTTACCCACGGGGGAATGGCGCGCCATTCCACCTTTCGCCGGAGAAGATAATCCGGTCACTATGGCTGTCTGGCATGGGCCCGCGCACGGAGTGTGCGTATTTCAAAGGTCGTAACCTCGGGGCTTCCGGTTGGTCTCGAAGCGGCGGCGCGACGAGAAGGGCAGGCAAGCTGGGGAGTAAAAAAAGGAGTTAATTATGGTTGGGGTAGAAAAGTATGATCCATTGATGCTGGCACGTCAGTTGCCGATCAAATCCGTTGCGCTGATCCTTGCCGGGGGACGTGGTACCCGCCTGAAGGATCTGACTAATAAACGCGCGAAACCTGCTGTCCATTTCGGTGGCAAGTTCCGCATTATCGATTTCGCATTATCTAACTGTATTAACTCAGGTATTCGCCGTATCGGCGTCATCACCCAGTATCAATCGCATACGCTGGTACAGCATATTCAGCGCGGCTGGTCGTTTTTCAGTGAAGAGATGAACGAGTTTGTTGACCTGCTGCCTGCCCAGCAAAGGATGCAGGGGGAAAACTGGTATCGCGGCACGGCGGATGCGGTGACGCAGAACCTCGATATCATTCGTCGCTACAAGGCGGAGTATGTCGTTATTCTCGCTGGCGACCATATTTATAAACAAGACTACTCACGCATGCTTATCGACCATGTCGAAAAAGGCGCGCGTTGCACCGTTGCCTGTATGCCGGTGCCGATTGAAGAAGCACGGGCGTTCGGGGTGATGGCGGTGGACGAGAGCGATAAGATCATCGATTTCGTCGAAAAACCAGCTAACCCACCGGCGATGCCGGGCGATGCAAGTAAATCGTTGGCGAGTATGGGTATCTATGTCTTTGATGCGGATTACCTTTATGAGCTTCTGGAAGAAGACGACAGCGATGAAAGCTCCAGCCACGATTTTGGTAAAGACATCATTCCTAAAATCACCAAAGCTGGCATGGCTTATGCGCATCCTTTCCCGCTCTCCTGCGTGCAGTCTGATCCGCAGTCTGAGCCCTACTGGCGCGATGTCGGGACCCTGGAAGCGTACTGGAAAGCCAACCTCGATCTGGCTTCGGTGACCCCGGAACTGGACATGTACGATCAGAACTGGCCGATTCGCACCCATATGGAGTCTTTGCCTCCGGCAAAATTCGTCCAGGATCGCTCGGGTAGTCACGGGATGACTCTGAACTCGCTGGTCTCAGGGGGTTGTATTATCTCCGGCTCAGTGGTCGTGCAGTCGGTGCTGTTCCCGCGTGTGCGGGTGAATTCATTCTGTAATATTGATTCGGCAGTCTTGTTGCCGGAAGTTTGGGTTGGCCGTTCGTGCCGCCTGCGTCGCTGCATTATTGACCGCGCCTGCGTGATCCCGGAAGGTATGGTTGTTGGTGAGAACGCGGAAGAGGATGCACGCCGTTTCTACCGCTCGGAGGAAGGTATCGTGCTGGTCACCCGCGACATGCTGCGGACATTGGGGTACCCACAGGAGCGCTAATGCAGGTATTACATGTATGTTCAGAGATGTTCCCGTTGTTAAAAACAGGTGGACTGGCGGATGTGATCGGCGCGCTGCCTGCAGCGCAAATTGCAGGGGGCGTCGACACGCGCGTCCTGCTCCCCGCCTTTCCTGATATCCGCCGCGGTGTGACGGATGCGCAGGTGGTGACGCGCCGGGAGACTTTTGCCGGGCGTATCACGCTGCTGTTCGGCCACTTTAACGGCGTGGGTATCTATTTAATTGATGCCCCGCATCTTTACGATCGTCCGGGGAGCCCTTACCACGATACCAATCAGCACGCGTATACCGATAATGTGCTGCGTTTTGCGCTGCTGGGCTGGGTAGGCAGCGAGATGGCCTGTGGTCTGGATCCCTTTTGGCGTCCTGATGTTGTTCACGCCCACGACTGGCATGCGGGCCTGACGCCTGCATACCTGGCGGCGCGCGGACATCCGGCTAAGTCGGTTTTTACGGTGCATAACCTTGCCTACCAGGGAATGTTTTACTCGTGGCATATGAACGACCTTGAACTGCCGTGGTCGTTCTACAACATTCATGGTCTGGAATTTAACGGCCAGATCTCCTTTCTGAAGGCCGGCCTCTACTATGCCGATCATATTACGGCGGTGAGTCCGACCTATGCCCGTGAAATCACCGAGCCGCAGTACGCTTATGGTATGGAAGGGCTGCTGCGCCAGCGCCAGCATGAGGGCCGCCTGTCCGGGATCCTCAATGGTGTGGATGACCGTATCTGGAACCCGGAAAGCGACCTGCTGTTGGCAACGCGCTATGATCGCGATCGGCTGGAAGAAAAAGCGGAGAACAAACGCCAGCTGCAAATCGCGATGGGACTGAAGGTGGATGATAAAGCGCCGCTGTTTGCCGTTGTCAGCCGTCTGACTAGCCAGAAAGGACTGGACCTGGTGCTTGAAGCGCTGCCGGGCCTGCTTGAACAGGGCGGCCAACTGGCGCTACTGGGGGCGGGCGATCCGGTGCTGCAGGAGGGATTCCTTGCCGCCGCAGCCGAGCATCCAGGCAAAGTCGGCGTACAGATTGGCTACCATGAAGCCTTTTCGCACCGCATTATGGGCGGCGCTGATGTGATTCTGGTGCCTAGCCGCTTTGAACCGTGCGGCTTAACCCAACTGTATGGTCTGAAGTACGGCACGCTACCGCTGGTGCGACGTACCGGCGGACTGGCGGATACCGTTTCCGACTGCTCGCTGGAGAACCTCGCCGATGGTCTGGCTACCGGATTTGTTTTTGAAGATAGCAATGCCTTATCATTATTGCGGGCTATTCGACGCACATTTGTGCTGTGGTCACGTCCGTCGCTGTGGCGTTATGTCCAGCGTCAGGCGATGAATATGGATTTTAGCTGGCAGGTTGCCGCAAATTCTTACCGCGAACTTTATCAGCGCTTGCTGTAACCAGGAGCCAAAGCTATGAATGTACCTTTTAGCTACTCATCACCCACTCTGAGCGTTGAGGCATTAAAGCACTCGATCGCTTATAAGCTGATGTTTACCATCGGCAAAGACCCGGCTATTGCGAACAAGCATGAATGGCTCAACGCCACGCTGTTCGCCGTTCGCGATCGCATGGTTGAGCGCTGGCTGCGCTCGAACCGCGCGCAACTCTCCCAGGAAGTTCGTCAGGTTTACTACCTGTCGATGGAGTTTTTGATTGGCCGTACTTTGTCCAATGCGCTGTTATCGCTAGGTATTTATGAGGATGTGAACAGCGCGCTGGAAGAGATGGGCCTGAACCTTGAAGAACTGATTGACGAAGAGAACGACCCAGGATTAGGCAATGGCGGTCTTGGTCGTCTGGCGGCCTGCTTCCTTGATTCGCTTGCGGCACTGGGATTACCGGGCCGCGGCTACGGTATTCGCTACGACTACGGCATGTTTAAGCAGAATATCGTCGATGGACGGCAGAAAGAGTCCCCGGATTACTGGCTGGAGTACGGCAATCCGTGGGAATTCGAGCGCCATAATACACGCTATAAAGTGCGCTTCGGCGGACGCATTCAGCAGGAAGGTAAAAAATCACGCTGGGTGGAGACCGAAGAGATTATTGCTGAAGCCTATGACCAGATTATCCCTGGTTTTAACACTGACGCTACCAACACGCTGCGCCTGTGGAGCGCTCAGGCCAGCAGCGAGATTAACCTCGGTAAATTCAACCAGGGCGATTACTTTGCGGCGGTGGAAGACAAAAACCACTCTGAGAACGTGTCGCGGGTGCTTTACCCGGATGACTCCACCTATTCCGGGCGCGAACTGCGCCTGCGTCAGGAATATTTCCTCGTTTCGGCGACGGTGCAGGATATCCTCAGCCGCCACTACCAGCTGCATAAAACCTACGCCAATCTGGCGGATAAAATCGCTATTCACCTCAATGACACGCACCCGGTACTGTCGATTCCAGAGTTGATGCGCCTGCTGATTGACGAACATAAATTCAGCTGGGATGAGGCGTTCGAGGTGACCTGCCAGGTCTTCTCCTATACCAACCATACCCTGATGAGCGAAGCGCTGGAAACCTGGCCTGTCGACATGCTGGGTAAAATCCTGCCGCGTCATCTTCAGATAATTTTCGAGATTAATGACTACTTCCTGAAGACCCTGCAGGAGCAGTATCCCAACGATACCGCTCTGTTAAGCCGCACGTCGATTATTGATGAGTCTAACGGGCGCCGCGTACGCATGGCGTGGCTGGCGGTGGTCATCAGCCATAAGGTTAACGGGGTATCTGAACTGCATTCCAGACTGATGGTCGAGTCGCTGTTTGCCGATTTTGCGAAAATCTTCCCGACGCGTTTTACCAACGTGACCAACGGTGTTACTCCACGCCGCTGGCTGGCGCTGGCGAACCCGCCGCTGTCAAAAGTGCTTGATGAAAATATCGGTCGCACCTG
Source organism: Klebsiella sp. (assembly GCA_036498385.1). Lineage (GTDB taxonomy): Bacteria > Pseudomonadota > Gammaproteobacteria > Enterobacterales > Enterobacteriaceae > Klebsiella. Next base: position 17,844 of record DASYFN010000018.1, on the reverse strand, counting down.
GCGCACGGATTTGAGCCAGTTGAAGGAGCTGGAACAGCATATTGATTATCCAAAGGTCAATAAAGCGGTACGCCAGGCCAAGCTGGAAAACAAGCAGCGGCTGGCGAACTACATCGGTCAGCAGCTTAACGTGGTGGTAAACCCGAAAGCGCTGTTTGATGTGCAGATCAAGCGTATTCACGAATACAAACGCCAACTGATGAACGTGCTGCATGTGATAACTCGCTACAATCGCATCAAGGCCGATCCCGACGCCGAGTGGGTACCGCGAGTGAATATCTTCGCCGGGAAGGCGGCTTCGGCTTACTACATGGCGAAGCATATTATTCATTTAATCAACGATGTGGCGGCAGTCGTGAATAACGATCCGCAGATTGGCGATAAGCTGAAAGTGGTGTTTATCCCTAACTACAGTGTTAGCCTCGCGCAGTTGATCATTCCGGCGGCGGATCTCTCCGAGCAGATCTCGCTGGCGGGAACGGAAGCATCCGGGACCAGCAACATGAAATTTGCGCTCAATGGCGCGTTAACCATCGGTACTCTGGACGGCGCTAACGTTGAGATGCAGGAGCATGTAGGGGCGGATAATTTCTTTATCTTCGGTAATACGGCGGAAGAGGTTGAAGCCCTGCGGGCCAACGGCTACAAACCGCGTGATTACTATGAGCAGGATGAAGAACTGCATCAGGCGCTAACGCAGATCGGCACTGGTCTGTTCAGCCCATCGGAGCCGGGACGCTACCGTGATCTGCTGGATTCGCTGATTAACTTCGGCGATCACTATCAGGTGCTAGCGGATTACCGTTGCTACGTGGATTGTCAGGATAAGGTGGATGAGCTATACCGTCACCCGGAGGAGTGGGCCAATAAAGCGATGCTTAATATTGCCAATATGGGCTACTTCTCTTCTGACCGCACGATTAAAGAGTACGCAGACCACATCTGGCATATCGATCCTGTGAGGTTATAACGGATTAACACAAACAAAACGGGGCCATCAGGCCCCGTTGCTGTTTACGGTTTTACGATGCCAGCGACAGCGTAGACTTTCCTGCGTACTGCGCCAGCCATTCGCTGATGCGGGCCTGCTGTTCGGCCGTTAGCCACATCCCCTGTTTAGTCCGCCGCCAGATAGCATCGTCCCGAGTTCTCACCCATTCATGTTCGACTAGATATTTAAGCTCGGCTTCGAAAAATTCATGACCGAAGTTCTCACCCAGGTCGTCCAGGGAGGTAGCCTTATCAAGGATCAACTCGCTATTGCTGCCGTAGGTGCGGGTGTAATGGCGGGCCATCGATTCGCTGATAAACGGGAAGCGGCGGCGCAACTTAGCCGCGTAGTCGTCGCGGTCGCCGCCGATATCGCCGCCGGGCAGTACCGCAGTTTTGGTCCATGCCGGGCCGATACCGTTGTAGTAAGGCGTCAGTTTCTCCAGCGCGTGTTCGGCCAGCTTACGATAGGTGGTGAGCTTGCCGCCAAAGACCGACAGCAGCGGAGCCTGTCCGTTTTCATCATGAATATCCAGGGTGTAGTCGCGGGTGATCGCCTGCGGCGAGTCGGATTCATCATCGCACAGCGGGCGCACACCGGAATAGGTCCAGACAATATCGTCCCGGGTCAGCGTTTTTTTAAAGTGGGCGTTATAGACATTTAGCAGGTAGTTAACCTCCTTGTCATCGATCGCGACGGCTTTCGGGTCGCCTTTATATTCGACGTCGGTGGTGCCGATGATAGAGAATTCATCCATCCACGGGATCACAAACACAATGCGTTTATCTTCATTTTGCAGGATGTAGGCCTGCTTCTGCGTATGTACGCGCGGCACGACGATATGACTACCCTTAATCAAGCGGATACCATACGGTGAACGCAGATGCATCCCCTCGTCGAAGAACTGTTTGACCCACGGGCCGGTGGCGTTAACCAGGCCGCGCGCCTGCCATGTAAATTTTTCGCCGCTATCAGCGTCTTCCGCTTCGACAATCCACAAACCATTCTCACGTTTTGCCGAGATGGCGCGGGTGCGCGTGCGTACTTCCCCGCCTTTACGCACAACCATCTGGGCGTTGGCCAGTACCAGGCGCGCATCGTCGACCCAGCAGTCGGAATATTCGAAACCGCGCACAATTTCAGGTTTAAGTACCGATTCTGTACCAAAACGCAACCCGGTTGAGCTGGGTAAGCTGGTGCGCTTGCCCAGATGATCGTACATAAACAGGCCGATACGGATCATCCACGCCGGGCGCAGATGCGGGCGATGCGGTAAACGAAAGCGCATTGGGAAAGCGATATGCGGGACCATTTTTAACAACACTTCACGTTCGGCCAGCGCTTCGCTCACCAGGCGGAATTCGTAGTGTTCAAGGTAGCGCAGCCCGCCGTGAATCAGCTTTGAGCTGGCGCTCGATGTGGCGCAGGCCAGGTCGCGCGCCTCCAGCATCAGCACCGATAAACCACGCCCTGCGGCGTCTGCCGCGATACCGGCACCGTTGATGCCTCCCCCTATCACAATCAGATCTTTGGTTTCCACGCTCGCTACCTCTTGCACTTTCGTTTAAGCTCATAAATGTTCGATAACGCTCAATATAGCAAACAATCGCGCCATTGGTAACATCAAAAAAACATTTCAGAGTGATGCGCGTAACATATTGGCGTTTATTTAGCGCCAGGCTGTACACTAGACGCTAAAATCCAGGGCGTTGTGCCGCCTGCCTGTATATCCGTATAGAAAGAAGAGAGCTTATGGATCGCTTTGAATGTATTAACGTAGAAGAAGCCCACCAGAAAATGCACCAGCAAACGGCGGTGCTGGTCGATATTCGCGACCCACAAAGCTATGCGATGGGCCATACGCCGGGCGCATTTCATCTGACCAACGATACGCTGGGCGCGTTTATGCGCGACAACGATTTTGATACGCCGGTAATGGTAATGTGCTATCACGGCAATAGCAGCAAAGGCGCCGCGCAGTATCTGCTGCAGCAGGGTTACGACAAGGTTTACAGCGTGGACGGCGGGTTTGATGCCTGGCACCGGCATTTCCCGGCGGAAGTCGCGCATGGCGCACTTTAGGTGTTAGCGTCGGTTGTGGCTATAATATCTCCCTTTGTGTGGAATAAGCGATTCGCTACATGTTAATGATTACCTCTTTTGCCAACCCGCGCGTGGCCCAGGCGTTTGTCGACTATATGGCGACGCAGGGAATTATTCTGACTATTCAGCAGCATACACAGAGCGATATCTGGCTGGCTGACGAGAGCCAGGCCGGGCGCGTGCAGACTGAGTTGGCCCGATTTCTGGAAAATCCTGCCGATCCGCGTTACCTGGCCGCCAGTTGGCAGTCGGGGCACACCAACAGCGGTCTGCACTATCAGCGCTTCCCCTTTTTAGCGACGCTTCGCCATAATGCCGGGCCCTTTACCTGGACCGTTCTCTTTGCCTGCATCGCCGTCTTTGTCCTGCAAACGGTCATTGGCGATCGGCCGATAATGCTGCTGCTGGCCTGGCCCTATGATCCTTCGCTGAAATTTGAAGTCTGGCGCTACTTTAGCCATGCGCTTATGCACTTCTCGCTGATGCATATTTTGTTCAACCTGCTATGGTGGTGGTACCTCGGCGGGGCGGTAGAAAAGCGCATTGGCAGCGGCAAGCTGGTGGTGATTACCGTGATCAGTGCTTTGCTGAGCGGCTTTGTGCAGCATCAGTTTAGCGGCCCGTGGTTTGGTGGTCTGTCCGGCGTGGTCTATGCGCTGATGGGCTATGTCTGGCTGCGAGGCGAGCGTGATCCGCAGAGCGGCATTTATTTACAGCGCGGCTTGATACTCTTCTCGTTAGTATGGCTAATTGCTGGATGGTTTGATGTTTTCGGCATGTCGATTGCGAACGGTGCGCACGTGGCTGGTCTGGTAATCGGGCTGGCGATGGCGTTTGTTGATACGCAGAATGTGCGAAAACGAACGTAGAGATTCCCAGGGATATTTCATGAAACAAACACAACGTCATGACGCAATTATCGAGCGGGTAAAAAAGCAGGGATACGTCAGTACTGAAGAGCTGGTCGAGCAGTTTGCCGTCAGCCCGCAGACCATTCGCCGCGATCTGAATGATTTAGCCGATCAGAAAATGATTCTGCGCCACCACGGTGGCGCCGCACTGCCTTCCAGCTCGGTAAATACCTCCTGGCACGACAGGAAATCGACTCAGACCCAGGAAAAAGAGCGCATCGCCCGCAAGGTGGCGAGCGAAATCCCCGATGGCGCGACGCTGTTTATTGATATCGGCACCACGCCAGAAGCGGTCGCGCATGCGCTGCTCAACCATAATGATCTGCGCATCGTCACCAATAACCTCAACGTTGCCAATACGCTTATGGCGAAAGAGGACTTCCGCATTATCCTGGCCGGTGGCGAGCTGCGCAGCCGGGATGGCGGTATTATCGGCGAAGCTACCCTGGACTTTATCTCCCAGTTCCGCCTCGATTTTGGCATTCTCGGCATCAGCGGAATCGACAGCGATGGTTCGCTGCTGGAGTTTGACTACCACGAAGTGCGCACCAAGCGGGCGATTATTGAAAACTCCCGTCACGTGATGCTGGTTGTCGACCATTCTAAATTTGGCCGTAATGCGATGGTCAACATGGGCAGCATCAGCATGGTTGATGCGATTTACACTGATGTGATGCCGCCGACTGGCATCCTGAAAGTGATTACCGACAACAACCTTCAACTGGAGCTGTGCTGATTCTTTAGCATTTCCCAGGTCAGGCCAAAGCGCGCCAGATACTTGCGCAGCCGGTCCGCGTCGTTGACCGTGACTTTGCCGAGGCGCGAGACGTTAAAGAGCTGGCGCCCGGCATCGGAAATGGTTTTTGCCTGCTGGCATACGGCAATGACGTTTTGCAGATGCAGACGGTCGAAGAGGTCGAGATTTTCCGCCTCCGCCCCTAAGAGCGCATCAAGCGCCGAGGGACGACGATCGTTCCAGCTGTAGCGCAGCCGTTCAATCTCATCCTCTACTGTGTTTACAGTGATGCGGCCGTTTTCCGCCAGGGTCGCCATACGGGTGACACTGGCGGAAAGTTCGCGGAAGTTGCCGCTCCACGCAGCCTGCGGCGAGGTGGCGAACGTCAGCCACGCGCGGCGCGCTTCGGTATTAAAGCGTACGCTGTCGCCAGTTAGCGCGGCGTGACGCTCAATCTCATAGTCGAGATTCGGTTCGATATCTTCCTGCCGCTGGCGCAGACCGGGCAGTTCAAACGTCCACAGATTGATACGCGCGTACAGATCTTCACGGAACTGGCCCTGCGCAACCAACTGGCGTAAATCACGTACGGTCCCGGCGATAAGCTGGAAATCGCTACTTACCTGCTGGTCGCTGCCGAAGGGATAGAAGCGCTTTTCCTCAATGGCCTTAAGCAGCATCGCTTGTTCATCTGCGCCCAGTTCGCCAATCTCGTCCAGGAAAAGCATCCCGCCGTTAGCGCTGCGTAGTAAACCAGCCCGCTCTTCCCGTGCGCCGGTAAAGGCGCCTTTGACATGACCAAACAGCGTCGACATCGCGGTATCGCCGCGCAGGGTGGCGCAGTTCACCTCGACAAGCGGGCCGTTAAATTGATGACGCGCCAGCTTTAATTCATAGATACGGCGGGCGAGGAAAGATTTGCCTGCGCCAGTGGGGCCGTTGAGCAAAATCGGCGAGCGAGAGCGGATAGCGACGCGCTCAATATTCTCGATCGTGCGGTTGAAGCGCGGGTTACGGGTCTCGATACCGGCTTTCAGAAAGTTAAGCGTCTCCTCCCGTTCCTGGGCGAAGCGGCTGACGATGTCATTATAGCGGCTGAGGTCGAGATCAATGATCGTCACGCCGCCGGAGCTGTGGGGCTTATCTTTCTTTCGCGGCGGGGAAGTTTGCGCCAACCGAGCCGGGAGATAGCGCGCTTCGGCCAGCAGGAACCAGCAGATCTGCGCCACGTGAGTACCGGTGGTGATATGAATCAGATAGTCTTCATCTTCAGGGTGGAACCTGTGGCTGCGGGCAAAATCGTGCAGGCAGGCGTAAACCTCTTCGAAATCCCACGGATTGCGGATGGCTATCTCGATGCCGACCACTTCCGTTTCCGGCGATACACTGGCGATATCCTGCTTTAAGGTTTCAAACAGTCCTCGCGAACGGGCGTCGTACAGCAGCTCAAGGCGATGAACGACTAACGTTTCCTGCTGGCACAGGCATAAGGTTGGTCGCCATTTTTCCCAGCGTTGGCTGCCGCGGCCAACGTAATCCAGTACCGTACCGACAAAACCAAAGGCTACCGTTTTGCGCATCTTAGATTTCCTTATAAAAGACGATATCAAATTATCGTCTTTTAGCATCTCCCATGCAGCGGATTTTTTAACAAAATGGCGTTTAAAATAATTAATCTATAAAAATCAATTAAATATTATTGTATTTAATTTCTGGCACGCTGGTTGCAATAGTCATGGCATGGAGAATAACGGAAATGGGAAAACAGATGGCTAATCCACTTTTGTTCCGTTCGCTGTTACGGAATACGCCGCTGGCAAATACGCAAAACCACGAATGCGCGGCGGCTTTTGCCCTCACCCCGCGCCACAGGCTGGCGCAGATGGTGATGACTGGCTGTATGAACGAAACCTTTTATGCCAGCGCTCAGGCACAGCTAAGCGATGTGCTGGAGATAGCGAAAGATTTGGACGATCTATTTTTGGCCCGGTTAGCGATATACGGTCGCGAGCGGGGAATGATGAAGGATATGCCCGCGCTGTTGACCGCGCTTCTTGCGGCGCGCGGCTCGGCTCTGCTGCCGGTGGTGTTTGCCCGGGTGATCAACAACGGGCGGATGCTGCGTAACTTCGTGCAGATACTGCGCAGTGGCGTCACCGGGCGGCGTTCGCTGGGCACGCGGCCGAAGAAGCTGGTACAGCGCTGGCTGCAGGATGCCAGCGAAGAGCGTTTATTACAGGCTTCGGTAGGTAATGCGCCGTCGCTGGCGGATGTCCTGAAAATGGTTCATCCGCGTCCGCAGGCCGTATGGCAGAATGCATTTTTTTCCTGGCTGATCGGTAAGCCGTACGACAAAACGCAACTGCCGGTGAAAACGCAGGCGCTGCTGGCGTTTCGTGAAGGTTCAGATGACGCGGCGCTGCCCGATGTGCCATTTTTACTGCTGACCCACTCGCCGCTGAGCACTGAACAGTGGTCGCAACTGACACAGCGGATGAGCTGGCAAACGTTACGTATGAATTTGAATACTCTGGCGCGTCACGGTGTTTTTGAGAATGCCGGGCTGACCGCCTTCGTGGCGAAGCGGCTGGCGGACAGGACGCAGGTGCGTCAGGCCAGGGTCTATCCATATCAGTTGCTGTCAGCGTGGAGCCATTTGCAAAGCGGCGTGCCGCAGGCTATCAGCGATGCTCTGGAACAGGCGATGGAGTATGCGCTGGAGAACGTTCCGCAGTTTCGCGGCAACGTGGTGGTCTGCCCGGACGTGTCGGGGTCGATGGGCTCATCGATAACCGGCTATCGTCAGGGAGCCACCAGCAAAATTCGCTGCGTGGACGTTGCCGGGCTGATTGCTGCCGCTGTGCTGCGTAACCATCCGCAGGCCCGTGTGCTGCCGTTCGAATGCGATGTGGTAAACATCGCACTTGATCCTAAGCACTCGGTGATGCGTAACGCGCAGAAGCTGGCGGCGGTTGGCGGCGGTGGTACCAACTGTTCCGCGCCGCTGCGCAAGCTGCTGGCCGAGCGGGCGAGGGTGGATCTAGTGATTATGGTGTCGGATAACGAATCCTGGATTGATAAGTCGCGCCACGGTTCGACGGCAACGATGGAGTGCTGGTCTGCGCTGAAAAAACGCAACCCGCAGGCTCGCCTGGTGTGCATCGATCTGCTGCCTTACGGCACGACTCAGGCGGCGGAGCGGGACGATATTTTAAACGTCGGCGGCTTTAGCGACGAGGTGTTTACGGTGATTGATAACTTTGTTAACAGTCGCTACGGCAGTGCGCACTGGCTTGAGGAGATTGAGTCCGTGACGCTGCAATGAGTATTCAGCGCGGTGCGAATGCCGGCCGGGATTACATCTTTCCCGATACGTATCATCCCGGCTATTCATTTGTCGCGCGGCGCTGAAGGCACGAATGCTGGTGGATCTACATCCTATGAAGATCCAGGTCGCAGGTTCGAATCCTGCCGGAGTCTGACTCCGTAGCTCAGAGGATAGAGCAGGCTGATCCACCTCTCCTTGTCGTGCCACCCTGTTTTGGCGAATGCCTGTGGATCTACATATGTTGCGGGTTCGAGTCCCGTCAGAGCCTGGCTCTGTAGTTCAATGGTAGAACGGCGTATTCACATAAACTTGTCGCCACCTTAATAAATAAAACGAGAAAAAAATGATGAATTATGAATTGATGACCACCCAGAACGCCCCGGTGAAAATGTGGACTAAAGGCGTACCCGTGGAAGACGAAGCGCGTCAGCAGTTGATCAACACGGCTAAAATGCCGTTTATTTTCAACCATGTTGCCGTTATGCCCGATGTGCATCTGGGAAAAGGATCAACTATCGGTAGCGTGATCCCAACTCTCGGCGCGATTATTCCGGCGGCGGTTGGTGTGGATATCGGCTGTGGAATGAACGCGCTGCGTACCAGCTTAACGGCGGCGGATCTCCCGGATAACCTTGCTGAACTGCGTAGCGCAATTGAAGCCGCCGTGCCGCACGGACGGACGAACGGGCGGAGCCGCCGTGACGCAGGGGCATGGGAAAATCCGCCGGCTAACGTTGATGCACATTGGTCCATGCTGCACGCAGAGTTTCAATGGCTAACGGGCAAATATCCGCGCTTCCTTAACACCAATCACTATAAGCACCTGGGAACGCTGGGTACCGGTAACCACTTTATCGAGATTTGTCTGGATGAGGCGCAACAGGTTTGGGTGATGCTGCACTCGGGCTCGCGGGGAATTGGTAACGCAATTGGTACCTATTTTATTGAAATGGCGCAAAAAGATATGCAGCAGCATATTGCGAATTTGCCCTCTCGCGATCTGGCTTATTTTTCTGAAGGCAGCGAGCATTTTGTGGATTACGTTCGGGCGGTGAGCTGGGCGCAGGATTATGCGCGCGCCAACCGTGAAGCGATGCTGGAAAATGTGCTGCTGGCGATGCGTAAAACTATCAGCAAGCCTTTTACCCTGGTGAGCGAGGCGATTAACTGCCACCATAACTATGTGCAAAAAGAGCGGCACTTTGGTGAAGAGATTTACGTTACCCGTAAGGGTGCGGTCTCCGCGCAGCGCGGTCAGTACGGTATTATTCCGGGATCCATGGGAGCGAAAAGCTTTATTGTTCGCGGGCTGGGTAACGAAGAGTCGTTTTGTTCATGCAGCCACGGTGCCGGACGTGTTATGAGCCGTACCAAAGCGAAAAAGCTGTTTAGCGTGGAAGATCAGATCCGCGCCACCGCGCATGTAGAATGTCGTAAAGATGCGAACGTCATCGACGAGATCCCGATGGCCTATAAGGACATTGACGCGGTGATGGCTGCGCAGTCCGATCTGGTGGAAATTGTGCATACGCTGTGTCAGGTGGTATGCGTTAAAGGATAAGGAAATGAAAAGGATGATTGCGCTGGATGGTGCGCAGGGGGAAGGCGGCGGACAGATTTTGCGCTCGGCGCTGAGCCTGTCAATGATAACCGGTCAGCCGTTTGAGATTACCGGCATCCGCGCTGGTCGCGCTAAACCGGGCCTGCTGCGCCAACATCTCACGGCTGTGCGGGCAGCAGCCGAGATCTGTCGCGCCCAACTGAGCGGCGATGAGCTGGGCTCGCAGCGGTTGTGTTTTACGCCAGGGCAGATTCGCGGCGGAGAGTATAAATTTGCTATCGGCAGCGCGGGCAGTTGCATGCTGGTGCTGCAAACGGTTTTACCTGCGCTCTGGTTTGCCAATAGTCCGGCCAGCGTCGAAGTCAGCGGCGGAACGCATAATCAGTCTGCTCCGAGTGCGGATTTTATTTGCCGCGTCTGGGAGCCGTTACTGGCGAAGATGGGGATAAAGCAGAGTACGGCTTTGATAAAACATGGCTTCTATCCGGCAGGTGGCGGCGCAGTGGTAACAGAGGTTGCGCCAATTGCGTCGCTGGGTGGGCTACAGTTGCTATCGCGCGGTGAAACGGTTTGCATGACCGCAGAAGCGCTGCTGGCCGCGGTTCCTTATCACATTGGCGAACGTGAAGTGACGGCGCTGGAGGCCTGGTTGCCGCAGGTGGATAAAAAGGTGCGGGTGCTGGAAGGCGGTGCCGGGCCGGGAAATACGCTGTCGCTGATTGTTGAGTGCGAGCATCTCACGGAGCTGTTTATTGCTTTTGGCACCAAAGGGGTGAGCGCCGAAAAGGTCGCGCACCAGCTGGCGTCGGAGGCCAGACGCTATCTCGCAAGCAAAGCGGCAGTAGGGGAATATCTGGCTGACCAGTTGATTTTGCCGCTGGCGCTGGCGGGCGAAGGCGCGTTTACCGTGGCGGAAACATCGGCGCATCTGCTGACGAATATCGCGGTGGTCGAGCGTTTTCTGCCGGTCAGATTTACCTGCGAACCGCTCGATGGCGGCTATCTTATTCAGGTACGGAGTTAAACCCCGTACCCCATCATTTTCAAAAGCTGCTGGGCATGCTGAACAGCATCCTGGCGGTGTGCCACGCCAAGTTTCTGATATAAATTGCGAATATGGGTTTTGATGGTGGTGGCGGCAACATCCAGCTCACCGGCGATCTGCTCGTTGCTGTAGCCGGAATAGATAAGTCCTAGTACCTGCCATTCGCGCTGGGTCAGTGGGCTGGTGCGGATGAGCTCCGGCACCTCCGGGTGGTTCAGCAGCCGTTCAACGAAGCTCTCGTCAAAGTGGGCGAATTTATGACGGTGATGCTGGTTAATATCGCGCAGAATACGCTGGGCTCGGTGCTGCTCCAACTCTGGCAGCGTATTGAGCTGAATCAACTGGCGTAACTGCTGCGCCATCGCTTCGCCTTCAATCACAAAATGATTAATAAACCCGGTGCGGTTGGCGAGGGTGAGTGCTTCCAGCAGCGCTTTCTGCGCTTCGCTCTTACGCCCGGCCTGCCAGTAGAGCTGATTGAGCAGCAGCAGGTTGCGGTTCAGGTCGCTCATCAAACGCAGCGAGCGGGCGTTATCGTTTAACTCTTCCAGCACCATTTCAGCGGAGTCAAACTCGCCGAGCAGAATTTGCGCGCGGGCGATATTGCGCCACTGGCTCTGCAGGAAGTGGTTGTTAGCGAATTCCGGTTTTGGCGTCTGGCGCAGCCAGTTTGCCGCGGCGGTTTTGTCGCCGATCATCTGCCAGTAAATTACCCGGACTTTATCGGCATTGGATACCCAGTCGCTATGGTAATGGCCGTTGCCAAGCAGGTTTTCCAGGCGATTCAAATGGCTGCGGGCATTATCCAGGTCGCCGCGCGCAAGTGAGCACTGCACCATCAACGCCAGACACTGCAACTGCTGCTGCGGTTGATAGGATGAAAGCACGTTCATGCCGCTGCGTGCGGAGGCTTCCGCTTCATCCAGCCGCGCCCAGGCCCACAGCAGTTGGGCGCGAATACGCAGCAGAAATTCATGCATTGGTAACTGCTCAAGATGCTGTTCGCGAATAAGTTGAAAAGCTTTTTCCTGAATTTCCCAGGCGGCCTGCAGGAACCCCTGAGCAAAGAGGATTTCGCTTTGCTGGATCATGCTCCATAACGCGTAGTGCCAGACGTCATGGCGGCGGGCCATCTGCTCCGTCTGCTGCATGACCGCCAGCGATTTACTCAGTTGGCCTTTGCAGTGCAGCACTTCACCATGGACGGATGTCGCCACGATTCGGCTGTAGTAGCTGGCCAGCGGCAATTCATCAAGGGCCACCATCGCCAGGCGTTCGGCTTCGTCCTGATCGCCGGCGTTGATCGCCACCTGGGCACGCAGGGCGTTGAAATCGCCGTGCATGGCGGTGTCCATTTCGGTATCCATCTCCTGCTCGGCGCGCGCCAGCAAGGTATTCACTTCGCTATAACGGTGTTGGCTCTGCATCAGCCAGGCTTGCAAAAGAATTAAACGCGGGTTTTCCAGCAGGTTTGACCACGGCAATGCGGCGAGGGACTGTTCCAGCAGACTCAGTTCGCTGTGGTTAAACATGCCCCACGCGTGGTTGAGCAAAATATCGCGCAGCATTTTGGCGTCACCCGCGGCCAGGGCGTGGTGAATAGCTTCACTCGGAAAGCCTTGCGCCATCCAGCTCTCGGCAGCCGCATGGTGAATTTCCGGCAGTTCAACCGCCAGTTCCCACTGGCAGCGTTGACGCAGGAAGTTGCCGAACAGCGGATGGTAGCGGAACCACTCGCCGGAGTCGTCCATCCGTTGCAGGAATAGCCCCTGACGTTCAATTTCTTCCAGTTGCATCTGGCCATTCTCTTCGCCGGTGACGCGGACGATTAGCGCATCGTTCATCGAGCGCAGCAGCGAGCTTTTCAGCAGGAAGTTACGCGTCCGCGGGTCAACGTTATCCAGGACCTCATCGACCAGATAGTCAGAAAGATGGCCGGCGTTAATACCGGCAAGACGACGGGCGGAGTGATGGGCGGAAGTATTGTTTTGACGCGCCGAGAGGACAATCAATTGCAGCGCGGTGGCCCAGCCGGCAACATCGTCGCACAGCCTTTTGCTATCGTCGGCCTCAATGGGCGAACTGAGACGGCAGTCGAAAAACTGTTTGGCTTCCTGATGGGTAAAAGCCAACTGCTGGCTGCCGATTTCCAGCAGTTGATCGCGCACACGCAGGTTGGCGATACCCAACTGCGGCAGATTACGTGACAGAACCACCAGAGTCATATTTTCCGGCTGATGGCGGAGGAAGAAACGCATTGCATCATGAATAACCGGATTGCTGATCAGATGGTAATCATCAATCACCAGCAATAACGGGCGCTGCCAGTCGGCCAACTCAATAAACAATTGGGCGAAGAGGGAAGGCAGGCTTGCGTACTGGCGCTTTTGCACCATGGTTTCGCTGGCTGCACAGTGGCCGCCAGTAGCCTGTTGAATGGCGGCGACGAGATAGCTGGCAAAACGCTCTTGTTGGTTATCGCCTTCATCCAGCGAGAACCAGCCGAGATCATTTTTCCCCGCCGCCCATTGAGAAACGAGCGTAGTCTTGCCGTATCCAGCCGGGCTGGTCACCAACACGAGACGATAATTGTTCGCGCCGGAAAGTTTCGCCAGCAATCGCTCACGAACCACAGTGTGTTCAAGGCGGACCGGACGACTTAATTTAGACGGAATCAACATAGTTCTTCATTTCGCTGTGCAAGGGAGAGGTGCGAATTTTTTTGCGCTTCGTAATTAATATACAATAAGGTCAACCATAATGAATTTTATTGCAAGTTGTGTCCGAGTTTTATGCTCTTGAATTTGTCCTATGTCACAAATTTAGACATAGAGTGAAATTCATATGAAGGGATGTCAGCGCGCGCGGTGACTGGTCTTGTAGAAATTTTAGGCATGACAAGCGAATCTTTATTTTACAAAGCCAGTAGTTGTTTGTTTTTAATAAAATATTATCCTTGAATTGTTATAAGTCATCTTTTTTGAGCTATTTCTGCATTAAATACTGTTTATTCTTCTAATATTTACTTTTATTTCGCAATATTTACAAAACGGCATTTTACTTACTTTTATCGTCCTGGCTTGTAACAAAATTTTGAGCGGCAAGCGGGTCAGATCTGTTGTTCCTGTGTGGTTAATTTTGCAGCATAATTTCGCTGGTAAGCTAACGTAATAGTGGCCACGATCACACTTTTCGCTCATCCCTGCTACTCATCCCCGGCTAATCCCTGGCGGGATGAGGACGTGACTCCGGGAGGTCGGCACACTAACGCTAACGTTTTAGTAAAGGACCCGGATTACTTATGTCACAGACTTCTTTTAACAAAGCTCAGTTTCAGGCTGCACTGACGCGTCAGTGGCAGCATTTTGGTTTACAGTCCGCTTCCGAGATGACCCAGCGTCAATGGTGGCATGCCGTGAGTGGTGCGCTGTCCGAGCTGTTGTCGGCTCAGCCGTTAGCAAAACCGGCCGAAGGGCAGCGCCACGTAAACTACATCTCAATGGAGTTTTTAATTGGTCGCCTGACCGGTAACAACTTACTCAACCTTGGCTGGTATCAGCAGGTAAGCGATGAACTTCAGGCGCATGACATTAACCTGACCGACCTGCTGGAAGAGGAAATTGACCCAGGTCTGGGCAACGGCGGCCTTGGCCGTCTGGCGGCATGTTTCCTTGATTCAATGGCAACCGTTGGTCAGTCGGCGACTGGTTACGGCCTGAACTACCAGTACGGCCTGTTCCGTCAGTCCTTTGCTGACGGTCAGCAGATGGAAGCGCCGGATGACTGGGGGCGCAGCAGCTACCCGTGGTTCCGCCACAATGAAGCGCTGGACGTGCAGGTTGGCCTCGGTGGCAAAGTCACCAAAGGCGGTGAGTGGGTACCGGCATTCGTCATTACCGGTGAAGCCTGGGATTTGCCGGTACTGGGCTATCGCAACAATGTCGCGCAGCCGCTGCGTTTGTGGCAGGCCAAACACGCACATCCGTTTAACCTGACAAAATTCAACGATGGTGATTTCTTACGTGCTGAACAGCAGGGTATCGATGCTGAAAAACTGACCAAAGTTCTGTATCCGAACGACAATCATCAGGCGGGCAAAAAGCTGCGTTTGATGCAACAGTACTTCCAGTGTGCCTGCTCAATTGCCGATATCCTGCGCCGCCATCACCTGGCAGGCCGCAAACTGGCGGAGCTGGCAGATTATGAAGTTATTCAGTTGAACGATACTCACCCGACGATTGCGATTCCGGAACTGCTGCGCGTGCTGATTGATGAGCATCAACTGAGCTGGGATGACGCCTGGGCGATTACCAGCAAAACTTTCGCTTATACCAACCACACCCTGATGCCGGAAGCGCTGGAGTGCTGGGATGAGAAGCTGGTGAAAGCGCTGCTGCCGCGTCATATGCAGATCATCAAAGAAATCAATGACAGATTTAAAAAGCTGGTGGATAAAACCTGGCCGGGCGATAAGCTGGTATGGGCGAAACTGGCGGTGGTACACGACAAACAGGTCCGCATGGCGAACATGTGTGTCGTGAGCGGTTTTGCAGTTAACGGTGTTGCCGCGCTGCACTCTGACCTGGTGGTGAAAGACCTGTTCCCGGAATATCACCAGCTGTGGCCGAATAAATTCCATAACGTCACCAACGGCATTACCCCGCGCCGCTGGATCAAACAGTGCAACCCGGCCCTGGCCGAGTTGCTGGATAAGACGCTGAAGAAAGAGTGGGCCAACGATCTCGACCAGCTGATCAACCTCGAGAAATATGCCGATGACGCGAAGTTCCGTCAGACGTATCGCGAAATCAAGCTGGCCAACAAGGTTCGTCTGGCGGAGTTTGTGAAGCGGCGTACCGGTATTGAAATTAATCCACAGGCAATTTTCGATATCCAGATTAAACGTCTGCATGAGTATAAGCGTCAGCACCTCAACCTGCTGAACATCCTTGCGCAGTACAAAGAGATTCGTGAGAACCCGCAGGCGGACCGCGTACCGCGCGTGTTCCTGTTTGGTGCGAAGGCGGCTCCGGGCTACTACCTGGCGAAGAATATTATCTGGGCGATCAACAAGGTTGCCGCAGCGATCAATAACGATCCGCTGGTTGGCGATAAGCTGAAAGTCGTGTTCCTGCCGGACTACTGCGTCTCGGCGGCGGAAATGTTAATCCCGGCGGCGGATATCTCCGAGCAGATCTCCACGGCGGGTAAAGAGGCCTCCGGTACCGGCAATATGAAACTGGCGCTGAACGGTGCGCTGACCGTGGGAACTCTGGATGGTGCGAACGTTGAAATCGCTGAACAGGTGGGTGAAGAGAACATCTTTATCTTCGGTCATACCGTAGAAGAAGTGAAAGCGCTGAAGGCTAAAGGTTACGATCCGCTAAAATGGCGTAAGAAAGACAAGCTTCTGGATGCGGTACTGAAAGAGCTGGAGAGCGGTAAATACGGTGATGGCGATAAGCATGCTTTTGACCAGATGTTGCATAGCCTGCTAAAAGGCGGCGACCCGTACCTGGTGCTGGCCGATTTTGAAGCCTACGTGGCAGCACAGAAACAGGTCGATGAGCTATATCGCGACCAGGAAGCCTGGACTCGTGCAGCGATTCTGAACACCGCGCGTTGCGGCATGTTCAGCTCTGACCGCTCCATTCGCGATTATCAACAACGTATCTGGCAGGCAAAGCGCTAAGGACGGGCCTATGGAGACTAAACGCCTTGATAACGCTGCTCTGGCGGCGGGAATAAGCCCAAGCTACATCAACGCCCATGGTAAGCCGCAGTCAATTGCTGCGACGACCAAGCAGCGACTGCTTGATGCGATGCACCATACCATGACTGCCACGAAAGTGGCGGTTAACCCGTTACCGGTGGTGCAGGTGTTCACCCACGGCAAAAAGATGTCTCTGCCGGTGGTGGGCCAGGGGGAGTTCCACTGGATCCTCACCACTGAAGAAGGGAAACAGTATCAGGGCCAGGCGCGCGGCGGTGAAACGTTGCCGCTGCCAGCAAGATTACCGGAAGGGTATCATACGCTGACGCTGACTCGGGACGGCGATCGCTGGCACTGCCGGGTCATCGTCGCGCCCGCGCGCTGCTACGAACCGCAGGCGCTGAAGGATGGTCAGAAGCTGTGGGGAACCTGCGTGCAGCTGTATACGCTGCGCTCGGAGAAGAACTGGGGAATTGGCGACTTCGGTGATTTACGCGCTATGTTGCCGGAAATCGCCCGCCGCGGCGGCTCGTTTATTGGGCTTAACCCGATTCACGCGCTCTACCCAGCTAATCCGGAGAGCGCCAGCCCGTACAGTCCCTCTTCGCGCCGTTGGCTCAACGTTATCTATATTGACGTCAATGCGGTAGATGATTTCCGTCACAGTAAAGAGGCGCAGAAATGGTGGCAATCATCGGACACGCAGCAGGCTTTACAGGCCGCACGCCAGGCCGATGACGTTGACTATGCCGCCGTGACCGCGCTGAAACTCACCGCGCTGCGCATGGCCTGGAAAGGTTTTTCCACGCGCAATGATGAGACGACGGCAGAGTTCCGCCAGTTTGTGACGCGCGAGGGCGAAAGCCTGTACTGGCAGGCGGCGTTTGATGCGCTGCACGCCTGGCAGGTTAAGCAGGATCCGATAAGCTGGGGCTGGCCCGCGTGGCCGAAGGCTTACCAGGATATCAATAGCCCGGAAGTCAAAGCGTTCTGCACCAAACATGCCGATGAGGTGAATTTTTATCTGTGGCTGCAGTGGCTTGCTTATACCCAGTTTGCCGAGTGCTGGCATACCAGCCAAAACAATGCCATGCCGATCGGCCTGTATCGTGATCTGGCAGTGGGCGTTGCGGAGTGTGGGGCAGAAACCTGGTGCGATCGTGAGTTGTACTGCCTGAAAGCCTCTGTCGGCGCACCGCCGGATATTCTGGGCCCGCTGGGACAGAACTGGGGCCTGCCGCCGATGGACCCGCATATCATGGTGGCGCGCGCCTATGAGCCGTTTGTCGAACTGCTGCGCGCTAATATGCAAAACTGCGGTGCGCTGCGCATCGATCACGTGATGTCAGTGCTGCGTCTGTGGTGGATCCCTTACGGCGAAACGGCCGATCACGGCGCCTATGTGCAGTATCCGGTAGATGATCTGTTGTCGATTCTGGCGCTGGAGAGTAAGCGT
>DASYFN010000017.1:0-6327 GCA_036498385.1 Klebsiella sp. | reverse complement strand
CAGCGTTCAATCTGAGCCATGATCAAACTCTTCAATTTAAGTTTGATGCTCGTAGAATTAAACTTCGTAATGAATTACGTGTTCACTCTTTGAGACTTGGTATTCATTTTTCGTCCGAGGACGTTAAGAATTCCTGTCACTCTGAGTGCCCACACAGATTGTCTGATAAATTGTTAAAGAGCAGTGCCGCTTCGCTTTTCGCTGCGGCGCGGGGTGTGCATATTACGCGTTCCCGCGACAGAGTCAAGCGTTTAATTTCGCTTTTCTCTGCTGGAATTCATCGCTGAATCCCCCTGACCCGGCGGCTTGTTTGCCGTTGCTCCGTGTCAGTGGAGGCGAATTATAGGGAGTTCTGAGACGTTGACAAGTCCTGTTTTCAAAAAATCTTTCAATCGTCTCTTTTTTGTGCAAAACACGATGAAAGCGGCAATTTTTCCAGCGATTCGAAGCCGTAGCGCCGCAAAACGTTCAAAAGCTGTTCTGTTTCAGTCGTCAGCGCCATACAGTACGCAATATTGGCATCACTAGATTTTGCGTCAGGCGCTTCGTGCTCTAATAGCCAGGCTGTGCGGCGCGCAATCGCCGCTCCAGAGTCGATCATTCTCGTCCCTTCCGGCAGAACCTGCTGCAGTTCCTCTTGTAATAGAGGAAAATGCGTACACCCCAGCACAACCGTATCAGGTGGTTCCTGCATTCGCAGCCAGGGACGCAGGATACGCCGCAGTTCATCCAGCGGCACCGGCTCACCATGCAGCTTGGCCTCCGCCAGCTCCACCAGCTCTGCCGACCCCAGCATCTCGATTTTGCATTCATTCGCAAAACGGGAGATCAGTTCGCGTGTATAAGGACGTTTTACCGTCCCGCGCGTTGCCAGCAGGCCAACAACACCATTCGCCGTTAAGCGTGCCGCAGGTTTTATCGCAGGAACGACGCCAACAACCGGAAACGCGAATTTATCGCGTAATGCGGGGAGGGAAACGGTACTTGCGGTATTACAGGCAATAACGGCCAGCGCCAGCGGATAACGCTGCTGAACCGCAGTAACAATCTCCAGGACACGTTCAACAATAAACTCTTCGCTCTTCTCGCCGTAGGGAAAAGCAACGTTATCGAAAGCGTAGATATAATGCAGATTCGGCAGCAGTTGCCGAATTTCATTGTAAACTGACAGCCCACCGACGCCGGAATCAAACACCAGCACGGTGGGACGTGGATCAGAAGGTGTAGCTGCCAGACAAGGTGTATTCCCGTCCTGCAGTTTGGTAGCCATAAACTGTCTCGTAATCTTTATCGAACAGATTAGCTATTTTACCACGAACTGTCAGGTGCGGGGTGACTGGATACGAAACTGCGAGATCCCACAGGCTCACCCCGCCCAACTTAACGCTCTCAGGCGCATAGGTTACCGAATCGTAGGTGTTGTCATAACGGGTGCCTAAATAATGATAGGTTACGCTCCAGTCGAAGTCATAAACTTGCCAGTCCAGTTGGTACTTCACCTGCTGTTTTGCCCGGCGCACCAGAAGCTCATTGGTCTTCACATCACGCGCATCAACATAGTCATAGCTAATGTTGTGCGCCAGCGGCCCGGTGTCAAACGACGCCGTTGCTTCAATACCTTTAATACGCGCCTTACCGACGTTGTAATATTTCATCAGTTGCGAGTCGTAGTCGATCAGGTTATCGATGTCATTACGATATCCCGACAGACGCCAGGTCACACCAGAGGTTACGCCCTCAAAGGCCCCTTCCCACTGCTTGCTCTCTTCCGGGTCGAGATTTTGATTACCATAGAAGCCGTAAAGCTGGCCGAGATTCGGCGCTTTATAGGCAGTACCATAAGAAGCAATAAAGCGGTAGCCGTCGATAAACGCCCACGCTGCGCTACTCTGCCACGTGCTGTGCTGGCCAAACTGAGAGTTATCGTCGCTACGCGCCGCGCCTTCCAGCGTGAAATCTCCAAACTTTTGCAGCCCGGTGATAAACAGACCAGTATTACGAATTTCATAGCCATCGGTTACGTAGCTGGTGCCCGGTTCAGTAGTTTGTTTCTGCCAGTCAACGCCGGCACCAATGTTACCGTGGCCAACATCGACGGTGTTCGACCACTGTACGTTGTACTGTTTCACTTCATCCAGCGTCGCCGAAGAGTCATAGCGCCCCAGACGTGGATCATAGTTGTAGTCCTTGCTGTGGCTATAGCTGGAGGTCAACTGCGAATGGAAGATATCGTGATTAAAGCGCAGGCCAGCATCCCAAGTCTGACTATACAGCTGGCGGGTGTTGACTAAAACGCCGCCATAAGGTGACCCATCATAGGCTGTCCGGTTGTCGTAGCCATAGCCGCGCACGAAACCGCTCCACTCATTGGAGAAGCTGTGCTCCAGTGCGCCGTAAATCGTTTTATTCATGAAGCCGTCGCGATCCGGCTGACGGACGCCACCGGTGTTGCCTTCAGCAACGACATCAAAACCTTTGGTATAGGTATAGTCACCCGCCAGTGTGACGCGGGTATTTCCGCCGAAAGTCTGCTGGCTGCTACCACCGTAATTTTGATAGCCATTTGAACCTACGCCAGCATTCAGCACGGTTCCGTCCTGGTCGCGGGTGGTAATAATGTTCACCACGCCGCCGATCGCATCCGAGCCATACACCGCCGAGCGCGGGCCGCGAACGTATTCAATTCGCTGCACCAAAGCAATAGGGAACTGGCTTAAGTCGGAAGAACCACTGACGCCAGCCTGATTCAGGCGCACGCTGTCAACCAGGATCAACACATGGCTGGAGTTGGAACCACGCACGAAGAGAGAGCTTTGCTGGCCCATGCCCCCAGTTTGCGCGACATCCACGCCAGGCAATCGGCGCATCACATCGTTTAAATCTTTCGCCTGCCAGCGATCGATATCTTCCCGGGTAACCACATCAGTCGGCGCAAGGACCGTATTGACCGGCTGTTGAAAACGATTTGCTGTCACCACTAACGTGTCTGAATGGCTGTCCTGCGCCCAGCCAGAAAATGCCGTGACGGAGAACGCCGTCACCAGCGAAGCTTTTTTTATCATTTTAAAAGCATCCGTAATAAGCAAAGGATGCCGCCGGCTCTATCAATAGCACGCGATGATAGAAACCAAATGCGACGTATTCCGGCAGGTCTTCGGGCTTGGGGTGTTTAATGGATGAGGACTTCCCGCGAAAAACCGCAGTGTCTGCACAATGCGCTCATCCCACTCTTCCTTACCGCTGCGCGTCAGCTCCAGATTTACACTGGATTCCCTATTAACTCATAGGACCGGTAACATAATGCTATAATTAGAAACATATAGGTGTCCACACTTCTATCGTTATATTTCCTTATATCATCAGGCTGGACATCCCCGGCGCTTTCCCTACAATCCCCGCGTACTTATTTTATTCAGGATGCATCATGACCCCCGAACACCTTCCTACCGAACAATATGAAGCGCAGCTGGCAGAAAAAGTCGTCCGTTTGCAGAAAATGATGGCACCTTTCAGCGCCCCGATTCCGGAAGTGTTTCGTTCACCGGTCAGCCACTATCGCATGCGTGCAGAGTTCCGTCTGTGGCATGATGGCGATGACCTGTACCACATTATGTTTGATCAGCAGACCAAATCCCGTATCCGCGTCGATACCTTCCCGGCCGCCAGCGAGCTGATTAACCAACTGATGACCGCTGTGATTGAAGGCGTACGCGATAACCCGGTACTGCGCCACAAACTGTTTCAGGTGGATTATCTCACCACCCTGAGTAACCAGGCCGTGATATCGCTGCTGTATCATAAAAAGCTCGACGATGAATGGCGTCAGCAGGCGGAGCGCTTCCGCGATGCGCTGCGGGCGAAAAATCTGAATGTGCACCTGATTGGCCGCGCCACAAAGACTAAAATAGAGCTGGATCAGGACTATATCGATGAACGCTTGCCGGTTGGCGGGCGTGAAATGATCTATCGCCAGGTTGAGAATAGCTTCACCCAGCCGAACGCTGCGATGAACATCCAGATGCTGGAATGGGCTATCGATGCCACGAAAGACGCAACCGGCGACTTGCTTGAGCTGTACTGCGGCAATGGCAACTTTTCGTTGGCGCTGGCGCGTAATTTTGAACACGTACTGGCAACTGAGATCGCTAAACCATCCGTAGCGGCAGCGCAATACAATATTGCTGCGAACCACATTGATAATGTGCAGATTATCCGTATGTCGGCGGAAGAGTTTACCCAGGCGATGAATGGCGTACGGCAGTTTAATCGTCTGCAGGGAATCGACCTGAAGAGCTATCGGTGCGAGACGATTTTTGTCGATCCACCGCGCAGCGGGCTGGATAACGAAACGGAGAAAATGGTGCGGGCATATCCGCGTATTCTGTATATCTCCTGTAATCCGGAGACCCTATGCCAGAACCTGGAAACACTCACTGAAACCCACGAGATCACACGCCAGGCGCTGTTCGACCAGTTCCCGTATACCCATCATATGGAATGCGGCGTGCTGTTAACGAAGAAGTAAAGCAACTGTAGAAAACCCGGCAACAACGCTTGTTGCCGGGCAATAGATTATTCAGCGACCGTGTTCTTGCGGTTGCGCACCTTGTAGCCAATCCAGAACACCATAATCACCGACAGAACCGCCGGAAAGAAGTTAGATCCGATATCCGGATATTCCGCGCGCACAACGGTACTATAAACCAGCACGCCCAGAATAAAACAGGCAGCGGCAAGGCCCGGCAAACCCACGGGCATACTACGATTCTGATAGCGCTGATGCAGACAGTACACCGTCAACACCAGCGACAAAATAGGGAAAATGGAAAAAGGGACAATTGAACTGAACAGCGCAGCGAAGGCTCCATTAATGGATAAACCTGCGATCAGCGCCAGTAGCAGCGTACCTCTGTCTTGTACTGAGTGTTTCATTGCTCGTCCTTCACGTTATTCGGAATGATTTGATATTTTTTCTTGTTCACGGCGATACCAGTAATACGCGCCTTTCGAGATCATTCTGAGCTGCAGCACCAGACGTTCTTCCAGCTGTCGACGCTGCTCCGGGCTCACATCCAGGGCCTCGGCGCCAGCGCTAAATACGATGGTGACCATAGCTTCAGCCTGCGCTTCGGTAAAGGCGCGCGGCATATGGTTTTCGATTTCTAAATAGTCGGCAAGTTCCGCGATGAAATGCTGAATTTCACGCGCCACGGCGGCACGAAACGCCGCAGACGTACCGGAGCGTTCACGCAGCAGCAGGCGGAAGGCGTTCGGGTTATTACCTATGAATTCCATAAAAGTGGAAACAGAGGTGCGAATGACGCTGCCGCCTTTAGCGATACGCTGGCGCGCCTGACGCATCAGTTGGCGTAACATTAGCCCGCTTTCATCAACCATGGTCAGACCAAGCTCATCGACATCACGAAAATGGCGGTAGAAGGATGTTGGGGCAATCCCCGCTTCCCGAGCAACTTCGCGCAGGCTCAAGCTGGCAAAACTCCGTTCAGCACTTAGCTGGCTAAATGCTGCTTCTACCAGCGAACGCCGGGTTTTTTCTTTTTGTTGTGCTCTTACGCCCATCACTTTGTCTGAATCCTTCCATAAGCCCTTCCGGCACTATACCAGAGATTAGAACTAATCCGTTTACACTGGATTGTGAATGATTGTTTACGAGCTGTTTCTGCTTTTATGCCGCAAAAAAGCACAACGATAATTGGGTTAAAGCGTGGCGAATGTTATCATCGTGTTTATTTTATGTATAAAACAGGTGAGTAATGCCATGTCACACTCTTGGGATTATGATGCAATTGTGATTGGTTCCGGTCCGGGCGGAGAAGGTGCCGCCATGGGGTTGGTGAAACAAGGAGCACGCGTTGCCGTCATCGAGCGCTACCATAACGTCGGCGGCGGTTGTACCCACTGGGGTACCATCCCGTCAAAAGCCCTCCGCCATGCCGTCAGCCGTATTATCGAGTTTAACCAAAATCCCCTCTACAGCGACCATTCCCGTCTTCTTCGTTCTTCCTTCGCTGACATCCTGAGCCATGCCGACAGCGTCATTAACCAGCAAACCCATATGCGTCAGGGTTTCTATGAGCGTAACCACTGCGAAATTCTGCAGGGCAATGCCCATTTTGTCGATGAACATACTATCGCGCTGGAGTGTCACGACGGTACCGTGGAAACGGTGTCGGCGGAAAAGTTCGTGATTGCCTGCGGTTCACGCCCATACCATCCGGCAGATGTCGACTTCCATCATCCGCGCATTTATGACAGCGACTCGATTCTTAATCTGCACCACGAACCGCGCCATGTGATCATTTATGG
>DASYFN010000016.1:0-15836 GCA_036498385.1 Klebsiella sp. | reverse complement strand
ACAGGCTATTCAGACCGCCGGAACGGTAAAAGGCCGTGGCTCCAGCCAGCATGCGAAATCTGACTGGATGGAGATGGAAAAGCAGCGTGGTATCTCCATTACCACCTCCGTTATGCAATTTCCGTATCACGACTGTCTGGTAAATCTGCTGGATACCCCGGGGCACGAGGACTTCTCCGAAGATACCTATCGTACCCTGACGGCGGTGGACTGCTGTCTGATGGTTATCGATGCCGCCAAAGGCGTCGAGGATCGTACCCGTAAGCTGATGGAAGTGACCCGTCTGCGCGATACGCCGATCCTGACCTTTATGAACAAGCTTGACCGTGACATCCGCGACCCGATGGAGCTGCTGGATGAAGTGGAAAACGAGCTGAAAATCGGCTGTGCGCCGATCACCTGGCCGATTGGCTGCGGCAAGCTGTTCAAGGGTGTTTATCATCTCTATAAGGATGAAACTTATCTGTACCAGACCGGTAAAGGCCACACCATCCAGGAAGTGCGGATCGTTAAAGGGTTAAACAGCCCGGATCTTGATGCGGCGGTGGGTGAAGACCTGGCGCAGCAGTTGCGCGACGAACTGGAGCTGGTGCAAGGCGCGTCTAACGAATTCGATAAAGAGCTGTTCCTGGCGGGCGAAATTACGCCTGTATTCTTCGGGACTGCGCTGGGTAACTTTGGCGTTGATCATATGCTGGACGGTTTAGTGGAGTGGGCGCCTGCGCCGATGTCGCGTAAAACCGACACCCGTACCGTAGAAGCGACGGAAGATAAGTTCACCGGCTTCGTCTTTAAAATTCAGGCTAACATGGACCCAAAACACCGCGACCGCGTGGCCTTTATGCGCGTTGTTTCCGGTAAGTACGAGAAGGGCATGAAAATGCGCCAGGTGCGTATCGGCAAGGACGTGGTGATCTCCGATGCGCTGACCTTCATGGCTGGCGATCGTTCTCATGTGGAGGAAGCGTATCCGGGCGATATCCTGGGTTTGCATAACCACGGTACCATCCAGATTGGCGATACCTTCACCCAGGGTGAAATGATGAAGTTCACCGGTATCCCTAACTTCGCCCCGGAACTGTTCCGTCGCATTCGTCTCAAAGATCCTCTCAAGCAGAAACAGTTGCTGAAAGGGCTGGTTCAGCTCTCTGAAGAAGGCGCGGTGCAGGTGTTCCGTCCGATCGCCAATAACGATTTGATCGTTGGCGCGGTGGGGGTGTTGCAGTTTGACGTGGTTGTCGCTCGCCTGAAGAGTGAATACAACGTCGAGGCGATTTATGAGTCCGTCAACGTTGCTACCGCCCGCTGGGTTGAATGCAGTGATGCGAAGAAATTCGAAGAGTTTAAGCGTAAAAACGAAATTCAACTGGCGCTGGATGGCGGTGATAACCTGACTTATATTGCCCCGACAATGGTTAACCTGAACCTGACGCAGGAGCGTTATCCTGACGTGCAGTTCCGTAAAACCCGCGAGCACTAATCCTCTCCGGAGCGCGGTTTTCGCCGCGCTCCACGCAGTTTCCTCTGTAGTTTCTCCTTTCTGGAAAGTTCTTAATTCTTACCGTTTGCGCGCTTTTTTACTCATTCATCCCGCAGTCTTCTGTGTATCTACTACATTTAATAAGTAATTTTTGGAATCCTGGCTTAATAGACTACTTATTTTGCTTTACCTGCTTAGATATAACGAGGAACGACGATGACAAGACTTAAGAGCGGCAAGACACTGCTGGCCCTCTTGCTGGGCTCAGCAATAATCAGTGCTTCGGCGTATGCAGAAAACTCGACCGTAGACAGCACAAAATCTGCAGCAAGCAATGCCGGGCAAGCCGTCGATAATTCGATGAACAAAGTCGGGAACTTTATGGACGACAGCACCATCACCGCCAGGGTGAAAGCGGCGCTGATCGATCATAAAGACATTCGCAGTACCGATATCTCTGTAAAAACTGAAAATAAAGTCGTTACTTTAAGCGGTACGGTTGACAGTTCAGAGCAACGTAAGCAAGCCCTTAGCGTAGCGAAGGCGGTTGAAGGCGTGACCTCGGTTAACGACAAGCTTAGCGTGCAGAACGAAAAATCCGCTTCGCTGAAGGGCTACGCCGGTGACACGGCGGTGACCAGCGAGATCAAAGCGAAATTACTGGCTGACGATATCGTACCGTCGCGCAATGTGAAGGTAGAGACCACCGATGGCGTCGTGCATTTATCCGGCACGGTCGAATCCAGCAAGCAGTCGGAGCGGGCAGAGGGCATTGCTAAAGCCGTTTCCGGCGTCAGAAGCGTGAAGAACGATCTTAGCGTTAAATAAATCCATTCATAAAAGAATTTATTCTGCGGTCTTTTTGCAGGATGTGTAACACCACAGGGTTGTGCATGCGCGGCCTGAGTGCGCAGAAAATCGACCGTCATTAACTATGGTAAGGAGAGACGTATGTTTAGATGGGGCATTATTTTTCTGGTGATCGCGTTAATTGCCGCCGCTCTGGGTTTTGGTGGCCTGGCAGGTACCGCCGCCTGGGCTGCTAAAATTGTCTTTGTTGTCGGTATTATTCTGTTTCTGGTCAGCCTTTTCACTGGCCGTCGGCGTCCCTAGACATTAACCTGTGTAATACCGTCTTACATAAAGCCAGTCAATATGACTGGCTTTATCAGTTTCAGGGCGGTAAAAATTGCGTTACCTTTGTTTTTATAATAAGCAAAACAGGAAGGCAGGGTGGGGCATCGAATTCCCGTTACGTTGGGCAATATTGCGCCGTTATCTGTTAAACCCTTTCAGCCGGGCAGGCTTGCTCTGGTGTGCGAAGGCGGGGGACAGAGAGGGATTTTTACCGCCGGGGTGCTGGACGAATTTATGCGCGCGGGATTTAACCCGTTCGACATGATGTTTGGTACCTCTGCCGGGGCACAAAATCTGTCGGCCTATCTGTGCAACCAGCCCGGCTATGCCCGTAAAGTGATCACCCGCTACACCACCACCCGTGAATTTTTCGACCCGATGCGTTTTATGCGCGGCGGGAACCTTATCGATCTCGACTGGCTGGTCGACAGCACATCAAAAAAAATGCCGCTGGCGATGGCTTATGCAGAAGATTGTTTTGCTCAGGGAAAAGCGTTCTGGATGTGCGCCTGTCGCGGCGATGATTATACACCAAACTACTTTTCCCCAACCCGGCAGACCTGGCTTGACCTGATTCGCGCCACCAGCGCTATTCCCGGTTTTTACCGCAGCGGCGTCACGCTGGATGGGGTGAGCTATCTGGACGGCGGCGTCAGCGATGCGATCCCTGTGCAGGAGGCTGCCCGTCGGGGGGCGCAAACGATCGTGGTGATCCGCACCGTACCCTCGCAGATCTATTACACACCGCAGTGGTTTAAACGGATGGAACGCTGGCTCGGAGAAAGTAGCCTGCAGCCGTTTGTGAATCTGGTGCAGCACCACGAAACCACCTATCGCTCCACGCAAGAGTTCATTGAGAAACCGCCGGATAAACTGAGAATTCTGGAAGTTTATCCACCGAAACCGTTGAGAAGTATGGCGTTAGGCAGCCGTTTTCCTGCTTTACTGGAAGACTATAAGACCGGGCGTCAGTGCGGGCGCTATTTCCTCGCCACGGTCGGTAAACTGCTGGCCGACAGACCGCCGCTGCTGCGCCACGCATCGCGTATTGCGGTGCCGAAAACGGTGGTTATCCCGCCAGCGCCTGTGGCCAATGAGATCCCTCAGGCGCCGGTCATCACGGCATCGCAGGCCAATGACGCCAGCTTTGATAATAAGGACCTCGCGTGAACCTGCGATTCATTGATACCCACTGTCACTTCGACTTCCCCCCTTTCACCGGCGACGAAACCGCCAGTATCGCCCGAGCGGCACAGGCTGGCGTTACGCAGATCGTGGTACCCGCAACAGAAGCGGATAACTTTGTCCGTGTATTAGCTTTAGCGGAGCAGTATGCGCCGCTCTACGCCGCCTTAGGCCTCCATCCGATAGCGATTGAGCGGCATGGAGACGACAGTCTTGAACGGCTTGAAGCCTGTCTGGCGAAACGCGATGCTAAGCTGATCGCAGTAGGGGAAATCGGTCTCGATCTCTATCGGGAAGATGCGCAATTTGAGCGTCAGGTCTCGATATTTGAGGCACAACTGCGTCTGGCGAAACGCTACGATTTGCCAGTGATCCTTCACTCCAGACGCACCCACGACAAGCTGGCGATGCTGCTAAAAAAACATGCTTTAGCGCGAACCGGCGTGGTACACGGTTTTGCCGGTAGTCTTCAGCAAGCGGAGCGGTTTGTACAACTGGGCTATAAGATTGGCGTTGGCGGCACAATTACCTATCCGCGCGCCAGCAAGACCCGCGATGTTATGACGCAACTGCCGCTTTCGGCACTGCTGCTGGAGACCGATGCGCCGGATATGCCGTTGAACGGTTTCCAGGGGCAGCCGAACAGGCCTGAACAGGCGGCTCGTGTGTTCTCCACCTTATGCGAGCTGCGCCCGGAGCCCGCGGAAGAGATAGCCAGTACCCTGATTGATAATACAAAAGAGATTTTTGCTATTTAGTCATGCCTGATTGCGTGATCTGCGTCTCATTCCTGCCTTTTTATCTCATTATTTTGCTTAAAATGTGTGAGCTATAATGAGTGCGATGGTTCCATGCCGTTATAATCGCGGGGATTTTTAAGGCTTAACTATCAAACCCTAAATAAATCGAGTCGCAGCAAGGCGGCAAGTGAGCGAATCCCCGGGAGTTTACTCTGGTAAGTGACTGGGGTGAACGAACGCGGCCAACGCACGTGCAACTTGAAGTATGACGGGTATACACAGGGATTCTGTATGCAAATTATCATGGGGCTTATCGGCATGATGGTGCTGTTAGCCATCGCTGTGCTTCTCTCCAGTAATCGGAAGGCCATCAACCTGCGTACCGTCCTCGGCGCCTGGATCCTCCAGGTGGGGATCGGAGCGTTAATTCTCTACGTCCCGGCCGGGCGTACGGCGCTGCTGGCTATGTCGAACGGCGTTGCCAATGTCATTGCTTACGGCAACGAAGGGATCAGCTTTATTTTTGGCGGGCTGGTGTCCGACAAGATGTTTGAAGTCTTCGGCGGCGGCGGGTTTGTTTTTGCCCTGCGTGTTCTGCCGGTCATTGTCTTCTTCTCATCGCTGATCGCCGTGCTTTACTACCTTGGTATCATGCAGTTTGTGATCCGCATTCTCGGCGGAGCGCTGCGCGCGGTACTGAAAACCTCGCGCACGGAATCGCTCTCTGCTACGGCGAATATCTTCGTTGGCCAGACTGAAGCGCCGCTGGTGGTGCGTCCTTATATCGCCACCATGACCCGCTCTGAGCTATTTGCGGTGATGTGCGGTGGCCTGGCCTCCGTAGCGGGCTCCGTTCTCGCCGGTTATGCTCAGATGGGCGTGCCGCTGGAATATCTGATTGCTGCTTCGTTTATGGCGGCACCGGGCGGCCTGCTGTTTGCGAAGATTATCGTGCCGGAAACCGAGCAGCCCCGTGATGACCCGGCGCTGGAAAAAAATGACGCCGATCCAGAGGCACCAGCGAACGTACTGGATGCTGCCGCATCCGGGGCGGCTTCCGGTATGCAACTGGCACTTAACGTTGGGGCGATGCTGCTGGCATTTATCGCGCTGATTGCCCTGGTTAACGGTATGCTTTCCGGCGTGGGCGGCTGGTTTAACTATCCTGATCTGTCTCTGCAAATGATCCTTGGCTGGGTCTTCTCGCCGCTGGCATGGGTGATTGGCGTTCCATGGAGTGAAGCCACCGTTGCCGGTTCATTTATCGGCCAGAAGCTGATTATCAATGAGTTTGTGGCCTATATGAATTTTGGTGAATATCTGCGAGCTGACGCCGAGGTTATTGCTGCCGGTTTGCAGGTGATTTCACCCCACACCAAGGCCATCATCTCCTTTGCCCTGTGCGGTTTTGCCAACCTGTCGTCCATTGCGATTCTGATTGGCGGATTGGGCGGTATGGCGCCTAATCGCCGCCAGGACATTGCACAACTGGGCATGCGGGCCGTGGCGGCGGGTACGCTTTCTAACCTGATGAGCGCCACCATTGCCGGCGTATTCCTCGCGCTATAACCTCGCCGTTAACGGCTAAGAGACCAGCGGCACCGCTGCCGTTGGTCTCTCTTTTCTGAGTGTTAAAATTCTATCATCCTGCAAATCTCTGTTTATCCATCGATAGCGATATTTTGGCATCCCTTTACACAAAATATGTACGCTGATATCGAGTTGTCTCGTATGGGTGTGTTACAATAATAACATTGTCCCGGACAAGACATTCTGATGATGTTTAAAGCGCATTTGCGTTCACTGGGCATCACCAGGGTTTCGTTATGTGATATATCCAGCATTAAAGTGATGCAAACTCACAGTTGATATTAACTAACTGTGATGTATATCGAATTGTGGCGGCGAGATGGTGTTACAATAGTAACAGACTCGCAAGGGGAACCAACTTTAAACCGGCAATACGCCGTCGGAGTATGAAATGACTGATTTAACTGCAAGCAGCCTGCGCGCGTTGAAACTGATGGATCTGACCACCCTGAATGATGACGACACTAATGAAAAAGTGATCGCGCTGTGTCATCAGGCCAAAACACCGGTAGGTAATACTGCCGCAGTGTGCATCTACCCGCGTTTTATTCCTCTCGCGCGTAAGACGCTGAATGAGCAGGGAACCCCGGACATCCGCATTGCGACGGTGACCAATTTCCCGCACGGTAACGATGATATTGATATTGCGCTGGCGGAAACCCGTGCGGCGATTGCTTACGGCGCCGATGAAGTCGATGTCGTGTTCCCTTATCGTGCGCTGATTGCGGGCAACGAACAGGTCGGTTTTAAGCTGGTAAAAGCCTGTAAAGACGCCTGTGCGCCAGCAAACGTGTTGCTGAAAGTGATTATCGAAACCGGTGAGCTGAAAGAAGAAGCGCTGATTCGTAAAGCGTCTGAAATCGCCATCAATGCCGGCGCTGATTTTATCAAAACATCTACCGGTAAAGTCCCGGTAAACGCGACCCCGGAAAGCGCACGCATCATGCTGGAAGTCATCCGTGATATGGGCGTTCAGCAGAGCGTGGGCTTCAAACCGGCAGGCGGCGTGCGCAGCGCAGAAGACGCGCAAAAGTTCCTCGCCATTGCTGATGAACTGTTCGGTGCTGATTGGGCTGACTCTCGCCACTATCGCTTTGGCGCTTCCAGCCTGCTGGCAAGCTTGCTGAAAGCGCTGGGGCACGGCGATGGTAAGAGCGCCAGCAGCTACTAAACCGTAATTTGCCTGACCTCAAGGTCGGATACTGTCCGGCCTGTGGGTGGTCTTTGACGCTTTCCTCGGGAGGTTATCTTGTTTCTCGCACAAGAAATTATTCGTAAAAAACGCGATGGTCATGCACTGAGTGATGACGAAATTCGTTTTTTCATCAATGGCATCCGCGATAACACTATCTCAGAAGGGCAGATCGCCGCTCTGGCGATGACTATCTTTTTCCACGATATGTCTATGCCGGAACGCGTTTCGTTGACCATGGCGATGCGAGATTCAGGAACTGTTCTGGACTGGAAGCGTTTTAACCTTAACGGCCCGATCGTCGATAAGCACTCTACCGGCGGCGTAGGCGATGTGACCTCGCTGATGCTGGGACCCATGGTCGCTGCCTGCGGCGGCTATGTACCGATGATCTCCGGGCGAGGGCTCGGACATACCGGCGGTACGCTCGACAAACTGGAAGCGATCCCCGGTTTCGATATTTTCCCGGAAGATGGCCGTTTCCGTGAAATTATTAAAGATGTCGGTGTCGCGATTATCGGGCAGACAAACTCTTTGGCGCCAGCGGACAAGCGTTTTTACGCCACTCGCGATATTACCGCGACGGTGGACTCTATTCCGCTGATTACCGCCTCGATTCTGGCCAAGAAGCTGGCGGAAGGACTGGACGCGCTGGTAATGGATGTCAAAGTTGGCAGCGGTGCCTTTATGCCGACCCGGGAGCTTTCCGCCGCGCTGGCTGAAGCGATTGTCGGCGTATCCAATGGCGCAGGCGTGCGAACTACCGCACTGTTGACCGATATGAATCAGGTGCTGGCTTCCAGCGCTGGTAATGCGCTGGAAGTTCGTGAAGCTGTGCAGTTCCTTACCGGCGAGTACCGTAATCCGCGTCTGCTTGAGGTGACGATGGCGTTGGGCATCGAGATGCTGATTTCCGGCAAGCTGGCGGAGAACGACGCCGACGCGCGGGCGAAGCTACAGACGGTGCTGGATACCGGTAAAGCTGCTGAAATCTTCGGCCGAATGGTGGCGGCGCAAAAAGGGCCGAACGATTTCGTGGAAAACTACGCTAAGTATCTGCCGGCCGCGATGCTGAGCAAAGCGGTCTACGCCGAAGGCGAAGGGTTTGTCGCAGAAATGGACACCCGTGCGCTGGGTATGGCGGTGGTGTCGATGGGCGGCGGTCGCCGTCAGGCAGCGGATCTGATTGATTATAGCGTGGGTTTCACCGATATGGTTCGCCTTGGCGTGCGCATAGACACGCGGCAGCCGTTGGCGGTAATCCATGCAAAGGATGAAAACAGCTGGCAGGAAGCGGCCAGAGCAGTTAAAGCGGCCATTAAACTTGACGATAAAGCGCCTGACATTACGCCGACGGTCTATCGTCGTATTGCCGAATAGTTATATACTGATCTGATCGCTTTTTTGCAGCGCAAAAGGTACGGAGAATAAGATGAAACGTGCATTTATTATGGTGCTGGACTCATTCGGCATCGGTGCGACTGAAGACGCTGATCGCTTTGGCGACGTCGGTTCAGACACGATGGGCCATATTGCAGAAGCTTGTGCCAAAGGCGAGGCTGACAACGGCCGCAAAGGCCCGCTGAATTTACCTAACCTGACCCGCCTGGGGCTGGTCAAAGCCCATCAAGGTTCTACCGGTAAAATTGCTGCCGGTATGGACGGCAATGCGGAAATTATCGGCGCTTACGCATGGGCGCATGAACTCTCTTCCGGTAAAGACACCCCGTCAGGCCACTGGGAAATCGCTGGCGTGCCGGTTCTGTTTGACTGGGGCTATTTCCCTGAGCATCAAAACAGCTTCCCGCAGGAGTTGCTTGATAAACTGGTTAAGCGCGCAAATCTGCCGGGTTACCTCGGCAACTGCCACTCTTCCGGTACCGTTATCCTCGACCAACTGGGCGAAGAGCATATGAAAACCGGCAAGCCGATTTTCTATACCTCTGCTGACTCGGTGTTCCAGATTGCCTGTCATGAAGAGACTTTTGGTCTTGACAAGCTGTACGAGTTGTGTGAAATCGCGCGTGAAGAGCTGACAGAAGGCGGCTACAACATTGGTCGCGTTATCGCGCGTCCGTTTATCGGTGATAAAGCCGGTAACTTCCAGCGTACCGGTAACCGCCACGATCTGGCCGTTGAGCCACCGGCGCCGACGGTGCTGCAGAAACTGGTCGACGAGAAAAATGGCCAGGTGGTTTCGGTGGGCAAAATCGCCGATATCTACGCCAACTGCGGTATCACTAAAAAAGTGAAGGCGACTGGTCTGGATGCGCTGTTTGACGCCACCATCAAAGAGATGAAGGAAGCGGGCGATGAGACCATTGTCTTCACCAACTTCGTGGATTTCGACTCTTCCTGGGGCCACCGCCGCGACGTTGCAGGCTATGCCGCAGGTCTGGAGCTGTTCGATCGACGTCTGCCGGAGCTGATGGCGCTGGTAGGGGAAAATGACATTCTGATCCTGACCGCTGACCACGGCTGTGACCCAACCTGGACCGGCACCGACCATACTCGTGAACATATTCCGGTACTGATTTATGGCCCGAAAGTGAAGCCGGGTTCGCTGGGTCACCGTGAAACCTTCGCGGATATCGGCCAGACCCTGGCGACCTATTTTGGTACGTCCCCGATGGCGTACGGCAAAAACATGCTGTGATTATTTGCCCGGTGAGTCACGCTCGCCGGGTCTTTTTTGTAGGCCTGATAAGGCGTACAGCCATCGGGCAAGACATTCAGAAGGATTTAACAATGGCTACTCCCCACATTAACGCCGAAATGGGCGATTTCGCTGACGTTGTGCTGATGCCTGGCGACCCGCTGCGCGCGAAGCACATTGCAGAAACGTTCCTTGAAGACATCCGCGAAGTGAACAACGTGCGCGGTATGCTGGGCTTCACCGGCACCTACAAAGGCCGCAAAATTTCCGTTATGGGCCACGGTATGGGTATTCCGTCCTGTTCCATTTACGCAAAAGAGCTGATCACCGACTTCGGCGTCAAAAAAATCATCCGCGTCGGCTCCTGCGGCGCTGTGCGTATGGACGTTAAGCTGCGCGACGTGGTTATCGGCATGGGAGCCTGCACCGACTCTAAAGTTAACCGTATGCGTTTTAAAGACCATGACTTCGCGGCGATTGCCGACTTTGGCATGGTGCGTAACGCGGTTGACGCGGCAAAAGCGCTGGGCGTTGACGCTCGCGTAGGCAACATCTTCTCTGCTGACCTGTTCTATGCGCCGGACGGCGGCGAGATGTTCGATGTGATGGAAAAATACGGTATCCTGGGCGTGGAAATGGAAGCGGCCGGTATCTACGGCGTCGCGGCGGAGTTTGGTGCGAAAGCGCTGACCATCTGCACGGTCTCCGACCACATCCGTACCCACGAGCAGACCAGCTCCGCTGAGCGTCAGACGACCTTCAACGATATGATCAAAATCGCGCTGGAATCCGTGCTGCTGGGCGATAAAGAGTAAGTCTTTTTTCAAGGGGGCGAAAGCTGCCCCCTTCTCTCAACTATCTATTCACCTTTCCATTCTATCCGTTTATTTTGTATTGATATTTCAAACGAATACGTCATTTTATATATTCAAGTATCTATTCATAAATCTATTCACCTATGAGCGCATTAACCGATCTGCTTCTTCAGGGGCCGCGTTCTGCCACCGAACTGCGGTTGTCACTGGCCATTAGCCAGGCGACTTTCTCCCGACTTGTGGCTGCACAAGATGGGGTGGTGCAGTTTGGTAAAGCTCGGGCAACGCGGTATGCGCTACTCAAACCAGTGCGCGGCGTAGCGTCGTTTCCACTCTGGCGGGTCGATTCACAGGGGACCAGCAGCCAGTTTGGCGTGATTTATCCGTGCTGGCCGCAGGGGTTTCTGGGGCGCGCGTGGGGCGGGGCCATCGCCGCAGATATCAATTTGCCGAATGACATCCGTTTTATGGCAAGAAAACGACGTGCTATATGCGCTTTGCGCCTGGCATGGCGAAAATGCCGGAGGATGGATAGTCGGCAAGGAGAACTATCAGCGCTGGGTTATCTCTCCGGAACCCATAGCGCTTACGCAGTCCAATAAAATTCATCACTATCAGCGGCTTGCGGAAGAAGCGTTAGCCGGGGAACTGGTGGGTTCTTCCGCCGGTGGTGAACAGCCAAAATTCGCCTGCTATGTACAGACACCGCAGGGTAACAGACACGTACTGGTCAAATTCAGCGCGCGCGAGAAGAACATGCTCTCTGAGCGGTGGGGGATCTCCTCATTGCCGAGTCCATTGCGCTATCGGTACTGTCTGCTGCGAATATTACCGCCAGCCATGCTACGGCTTATTGTAGCGAACGGAGACAGGTATTTCTGGAGAGCGTCAGATTTGACTGCGAGCACGCGCGCGGAAGACGACAAATTTGCTCGTGGAATGCTGAAAAAATTGCCGCCAGCTGCATCAATTATTCAACGGCTGGCATAACGCGGTTAGCGCACCGCACTGGCAAGCCATGCCGACAGCTCCCGTAGCGCTTTCTCCTGATCCGGGAAATCCACTAATAATGCATTGCACTCCTGCTGCAGCATATCAGCGCGGTACAGGCAGCCCTGCAGTCTGGCGGCCAGCGCTTCCAGCGGTGCCGGGTTGAGGCTGTCGGTAAAGACCTGAGTGCGCGTGATATGGCCTTTTTCGACGTCGAAATGGAGCTCTACGCCGCCCCAGGTAAAACGTTCATCCAGCAGATGGCTGAAGGCCGGGGCCTGGCCAAAGTTCCACTCCCAACTGCTCTGACGGGCAAAGGTAGCGGCAAAATTCGGCAGGTCCGGCATTTTCTCCGGGGAGATCACTTCGGCCTCGACGCGTTCACCATAATGGGCAAAGAACGCCTCCTGAATCGCCCCGCAGACCTGCTGATGGGTAATGCCTGGCAGCAGCTCGACCAGATTCGCCACGCGTCCGCGTACGGAGGTAATTCCTTTGGCTTGCAGCTTTTTCTTATCGGGATTGAGGTAGTTGGCCAGACGGCTTAAGTCGGCGTTCAGCAGCAACGTACCGTGGTGAAAGCCGCGATCCATCGTTTCGCGATAGGCTGAGCCGGAGACTTTGCGGTCGCCTTCGGCGGTTTTTACCACCAGATCGTTACGGCCCGAGGCTTCCGCCGTGACGCCCAGCGAATTCAGCGCTGTCAGAACGATATTCGTGGAAACGGTTTTATCGTACTCCGGTTTACCGGCCATAAAGGTAAAGCAGGTATTGCCCAGATCGTGGAATACCGCGCCGCCGCCGCTGCTGCGTCGCGCCAGGCGCACGTTATCCTCTTCCATACGTCGGGTGTTGCACTCTTTCCACGGGTTTTGCGCGCGGCCAATGACCACCGTATCGGCATTGCGCCACAGAAACAGCACCCGCTGGGTGGTGGGCATCTGACGAAAAATAGACTCCTCAACCGCCAGATTGAACCAGGGGTCGTAAGAAGCAGAGAGCAGCAGGCGCAGCGTGGACATAGCGATTTCCTTATTCTGATTCATCTTTATCTTCATCCTGCACCGGTTTATTGGCGGTGAGCAGGAAAGGCGATTGCTGCCAGCGAGTACGTTTACCCTGCAGCAGGGTGCGCGTCAGGACGACGCCGATAGCCAGCGATAGCAGCAGCATCAGGCGCAGAATATTGGTGGTATTATCGACCTGCTGCGCTTCGGTGGCTAAGGTATGGGTATCCAGCGTCAGGCGCAGGTAGCCTAGCGGACCGTTTTTACCCTGAACAGGCTCGACGATTTGCTGGTTGAAGTAACCGCCTGCTTTTTTACCGTCCAGCGCCAGTCGATCGCGTACTTCGACGCTTTCGCCTGAACGCGCCACCAGGTCGCCCTGTTCATCATAAACGCCGGCGTCGAGGATCCGGCTTTTATGGGTAAGCTGGTCCAGCAACTGGCTAATCTGCTTTTCATCGGGCGTTTCGCTACTCAACAGCGGCGCCAGGTTTAGCGTGACTTGTTGGGCGAGCGTGCGTGCCAGTTCTTCCAACTGCGGATTGCGCTGCTTCTGACTGTTTTGGCTGAACCATGAGGCCCCCTGCATCAGGGCGACGAGGAGTGCGAGACAGATCAGAACAATCACCGCGCGATGTAGTCGGAATTTAAGTTTTGCGCGTACCATATTTCACCTTTGAAAATTTGCAGCTTAATGTTGCCAGAAGCGCTGGTTACAAGGTAGCCTCATGCGTTATTTTCCTTGCCTGAATGAAGTTATGTGGAGCCGTGATGCCAAACAGTTTGACCTGGTGTGACCTGCCTGAAGATGTTTCCTTGTGGCCTGGATTGCCGCTTTCCCTGAGCGGTGATGAGGTCATGCCGTTGGATTATCATGCCGGACGTAGCGGCTGGCTGCTGTATGGTCGCGGTCTTAACAAACACCGCTTGACCGAGTGGCAGCGCGAGCTTGGCGCGGCGCTGGTTATCGTGGCCTCTTGGGCGGTTGACGACTACCAGGTGATGCGGCTGGCTGGCTCTCTGACACTACGAGCGACCCGTCTGGCCCATGAGGCCGGGTTTGACGTCGCGCCGCTGGGTAAAATTCCGCATTTGCGTACGCCGGGCCTACTGGTCATGGATATGGACTCGACGGCGATTCAGATTGAGTGCATTGATGAAATAGCCAAACTCGCCGGTACCGGCGAGTTGGTCTCTGAAGTGACCGAGCGCGCGATGCGCGGTGAACTCGATTTCACCGCCAGCCTGCGGCAGCGGGTGGCGACGCTGAAAGGCGCCGATGCCAATATTCTTCTGCAAGTGCGCGAAACGCTGCCGCTGATGCCGGGGCTGACCCAACTGGTATTAAAGCTGGAAACGCTTGGCTGGAAAGTGGCAATTGCCTCCGGCGGCTTTACCTTCTTTGCCGAGTATCTACGCGACAAGCTGCATCTCGACGCGGTATTTGCCAACGAACTGGAGATCATGGACGGTAAGCTGACCGGCAACGTTACTGGCGATATCGTCGATGCGAAATATAAAGCTAATACGCTGCGTAAACTGGCGGAAAAGTATGAGATCCCACCAGCGCAAACCGTCGCCATTGGTGATGGCGCAAACGATCTGCCGATGATTAAAGCGGCAGGACTTGGCATCGCCTATCATGCTAAGCCAAAAGTCAATGAACTGGCGGAAGTGACAATCCGCCACGCTGACCTGATGGGGGTATTCTGTATTCTCTCTGGCAGCATGAATCAAAAATAAGAGGTTACCGTGGCGAAAGCTCCAAAACGCGCATTTGTCTGTAATGAATGTGGTGCGGATTATCCGCGCTGGCAGGGGCAGTGCAGCGCCTGTCATGCCTGGAATACCATAACCGAGATGCGCATTGCCGCTTCGCCGCAGGTGGCAAGGAACGAGCGCCTGGCAGGATACGCCGGGAATGCCGGCGTATCGAAAGTGCAAAAGCTCTCAGATATCAGCCTGGAAGCGCTGCCGCGTTTTTCTACCGGATTTAAAGAGTTTGACCGCGTGCTCGGCGGCGGCGTGGTACCGGGGAGCGCGATTCTGATCGGCGGTAATCCCGGTGCGGGTAAGTCGACTCTGCTGCTGCAGACCCTGTGTAAACTGGCCGAAGGCA
Organism: Klebsiella sp.; assembly: GCA_036498385.1. Classification (GTDB taxonomy): domain Bacteria; phylum Pseudomonadota; class Gammaproteobacteria; order Enterobacterales; family Enterobacteriaceae; genus Klebsiella. Next base: position 925 of record DASYFN010000016.1, on the reverse strand, counting down.
TGAAAACGCTGTATGTCACCGGGGAAGAGTCGCTTCAGCAGGTGGCGATGCGCGCCCATCGTTTAGGGCTACCGACGGCCAACCTCAATATGCTGTCAGAAACCAGTATTGAGCAGATTTGCCAGATTGCTGACGAAGAAAAACCGCAGTTGATGGTTATCGACTCTATACAGGTCATGCATATGGCCGACGTGCAGTCGTCGCCGGGCAGCGTGGCCCAGGTGCGCGAAACGGCGGCTTACTTAACGCGCTTTGCCAAGACGCGCGGCGTGGCTATCGTCATGGTCGGCCACGTTACCAAAGACGGCTCGCTGGCCGGACCGAAAGTACTGGAGCACTGTATCGACTGCTCCGTGCTGCTCGACGGCGATGCCGATTCTCGTTTCCGTACTCTGCGCAGCCATAAAAACCGCTTCGGCGCGGTCAATGAGCTGGGCGTATTCGCCATGACCGAGCAGGGGCTGCGTGAAGTGAGCAACCCATCGGCTATCTTCCTGAGCCGCGGAGACGAAGTGACTTCCGGCAGTTCGGTGATGGTGGTCTGGGAAGGTACCCGCCCGCTGCTGGTGGAGATCCAGGCGCTGGTCGATCACTCGATGATGTCCAACCCACGCCGCGTGGCGGTAGGGCTGGAGCAAAACCGTCTGGCGATCCTGCTGGCGGTCCTGCATCGTCATGGTGGTTTGCAGATGGCTGATCAGGACGTTTTCGTTAATGTTGTTGGCGGTGTGAAGGTGACTGAAACCAGCGCTGATCTGGCGCTGCTGCTGGCGATGGTTTCCAGCCTGCGTGACCGCCCGCTGCCGCAGGACCTGGTGGTCTTTGGCGAAGTCGGGCTGGCAGGCGAAATTCGCCCGGTGCCGAGCGGCCTGGAGCGTATCTCTGAAGCGGCTAAGCATGGCTTTCGTCGCGCTATCGTTCCGGC
>DASYFN010000015.1:0-33210 GCA_036498385.1 Klebsiella sp. | reverse complement strand
TGTGCCAGGGCCTGCTGGTTCATTCCGAGGTTAGTTAACCAGAACATCTGCAGCATACCGGAAACAATAGCCGCACCGTGGATGCCAGCAAACCACAGCAGATGACCAACCAGCACCGCCAACAAAATCGCCGGGAGTGAATCCGCTGCGGAAACCAGCGGTTTAAAGATAGCCATGATGGCCTGAGGGATCAGCATATCAAAATGATGCTGAATAAGCAGACTCAGGGGATAAAGCGTCAAGACAACAACCAGCACCGGGATCAACAGATCAAAAGAGTTTTTGATCATCGGCGGCACCTGATCCGGCAGGCGAATACCAATATTATGCACTTTAAGGAAACGCATCATTTCAACGCAGTAGACGGCAACAAGAATCGCGGTAAAAATCCCCGTTCCGCCCAGGCTATCTACTGGCAGGTTGCCGTTAGTTTTTGGCGCCGCCACAAGCAGGAAGGCCATAATCGACAGCATAGCGCACATAAAGGGGTCGAGTTGATGGTTTTTTTCGTAATGCTTACCGAGGTTATAAGCGATCGCGGCACAGATGTAGATAGACATAATGCCCATCGTCATATCGAACGGCGTCAGAATTCGCCCTTCAAACTCTTTTGCCAGATCCAGCCAGGCGCGGGCAAATCCCCATGTGGTATCGGGTGAAAACGGCGGATATGCAAATACCAGAAGAAAAGAACCTACAATCATAAACGGCATGGCAGAGATAAAACCGTCGCGAATAGCCATAACGTGACGCTGAGACGAGATGCGTCCGGCGACAGGGCTGACGTAATTTTCTACAAAGCGAAATATCAGATTAAATGCAGCATGGTTAGCAGACATAGCAGCCCTCCTGACAGGCTAGATGAACAGGCCCAACAACGATTATCTTGCCGTTGTGATGAACACACTTCTGCGAGTGGGTTATCAACCCACTCGCTATACACAAAATCATTCAAGTCGCATCAAGGCAGCAAGAGAATGAGACCCCAGGAGCGTACGAATAGTACGTGACTGGGGCGAATAAGCGCAGCCAACGAAGAGGCGGCTTGAAAGATGACGTGTATATAGTGTTCCAGTAAGTTCGATTCATCCACGGCTCTTTTGTTATGGGTGAAGCAGGGAAGTTACCTTGTCAGTATTCATATCTCCACGAATAACTGCAACCGGTTACAGCAACCGGTTGCGGCGAATGTGAAGGAGATCCAGAAATTGGAAAGAATCTTGATTGTCTACCAGGAATATTTACACTTTGCGAAGCTTGTTACAGATTTTTAACAAGCCTTAGGGCCTGCCCCACCAGACGTTATTGCCGCAGGTACTTTGAACACGGACAGCGCTTCGATCCCGGAGCCTACACGTAGTAGGTGAGGATACGGCTCCCCTGGCGCTAAAACGCGCATTCAGGTAATGACGTTAACCGGGCACTTCATTGCCGGCGTTTGCCCATTTGGCCAGGAAGTTCCACTGGCTGTTTACTGCGATATCTCACTCAGGCAGTACCCGGAAGTACTGCCAGCAGCAGGATCAATTCATAGTGCCGTTCGTATTTCACCCGAGCGAATGGCACAACTGACCGATACGACATGGATTGATGTCTGTCTTTAATAGACCCCTGGCATTATTGAGCAAGGCGCATGATTCTGGCATCGCCAGTATTCGCCGATAAGCGCACTAATATATCTGCCGCGCTCAGTAGTCCCATAGCAGAACTGACGCCAAGCTTGGTCATGGCATTAAATTTATGAGCCCGAATCGTTTTGATATTTCGTTCCAGCTGTGTCGCGATTTCAGGCAACGAGTAACCATAAGACATGTAGCGCAGGATGGCATGTTCTGTTGGGCTCAGAATGTGACTACCCATGCCCTGCTTTTGGCTTACCGGGCTCTCATTCGCCTGATAGCTGCAATCGAGAAGCTGGAGCAAATGTTCCTGTAACTGTATCCGACAGGCTGATTTATTCAGAATGCCATGTAAGCGTAGAGGCGTCAGATGGCTAACCAAACGCATTTCGGCTTTATCATTAGCTAAGATAATTCTTTGTGTTTCAGGACAACAACGCGCGATCTCATGAAGAAAGAGTAAGCTTTCAAGGCGAGATCTGCGGTTACCTGAAAGGGAAAAAATAATCGCAGAAAAATCTTTGGACTGAAGCTCTCGTTTTAATATCTGAGTATCTTTAAAAAATTGAATGCGATAATTCTTACCACTTTCATTAATTAATATGTGGCGAAGAGCCACCTCCGTCATAGCACATTTCTCTACGATAGCGACATATCGTGTTGTGAGGTCTTTTTCCATTCTGATTGTTCTCCATAGGCCGAATAAATATTCAGCACTTTCATTCCCTGTGCACTATTAATCCAGGCATACATCTCTGCATTGCTACGCAAAGATAAGCGGCGCATGGCACTGTTTTTCTGCGCACTTATCGTTTTATTGCTCTTCTTCAATAAAGCAGCAATTTGATTAATTCCCCATCCTTTTGCCAGAAGTCTCAATACTTTACGCTCAGAGAGAGTCAGCATAACCTGATTTTGCTGTTCTTCATCGATAGTTTTCACCTCCAGAGAGAACAATGTCTGGCTAATTCGTTCAGCAGCAAAACCGCCAGCACGAACAACTTCGATTAGACGCTTTATCGGTTCACTGTCTGAAATTAATGTACTTTCAGGCCGCATTAATAATTGAACCGCTAATGGGAAACAGGAACTGCCCACCATAAAGACCCAATGTATATCCCTGTATTGGGTCATTAAAGAGTAGTAATGTTCGCAAATATTTCTTGAATGCTCTATTTCACCGGATAAATCCGCAATAACCAGTACTGCGCGACGCAATTGCAGCAGAGTTAGCTCATCCTGAGAACGACAAAAACTCAATTGATAATCAGGGAGGTGCTCTCCAATGATAGCCTTCAGGCCGGACTGCATAACTGGTATTCTGCTGATAATAATGCCGAACTTACCCTGTTCTGGTAACATAAACCCTCCGCTTCCTGTCGAAGATTCACTACCGGCAGAAAAATAATGGGATGAATCATTTAATAGCCATCATATTATTTTGCCAAAATGAATCTTTATCGTCCATGGCGAGCACGCTATACCACGCCCTAAAGCCAACTCATATTATGTGGAGTAACCTATTGCAGTTATCCATGCCAATAATTAACATTAGCACAAATAGTTGGCAGCAATAAAGTAGAAATGGTTAAAAGCTACGTTAGATACGCTAACTTAAGATATATTTAATAAAGCGCTTTTCATTTTATCTTTTTCCTAAATGCTTTCGGAGATTCACCCCTATAACGATGAAAGAAACGAGAGAAATACGCGGCATCAGTAAATCCTAAATAATCAGAAAGTTGTGCGATTATCATGCTGATATATTGCAAATTGCGATATGCCTCAAGCATCAACCCTGGATATAAAACCCCACAGCGCTGCAGCCATAAAATTCATGGCGCAAATAATTCAGATGAGTTGCAAACACGCCTACCAACCTGGCATATACCCTAAGAGCCTATCCTGGCAGGCGTTATTGTCGCAGGCAGTTTAAACACAGACAGCGCTCCGATTCCGGAGCGTACACGTAGTACGTGAGGAATTCGAACACTGCTCAGGTTAAAAATGGCAAGTAAAATAGCCCTAATGGGATAGACTCTCAATAATTCGAGTTGCAGGATAAAAAGGTTAACTATTTGAACGGCGCTTGCGCTGGCCCCGAAGAGGTGAGGCCGAATCACGCGACGACGCAGGGACAAATTCGTCAGAAACGAATTTGAATGCTGCTGCTCACAGCACCCGCCAGGGCGAGGCTCTGGGATGGGCTGAGTTATTGCCAACGCACATGCAACTTGAAGTATGATGGGTATAAATCCCCGTTCAGCTTTTATGCAGCTCCTGCGCTCACCTTCTGGCCCGGACGCTGATTACCAGGAAACCTCTTTCTCACAGGTAAGGATATGACCACTCGCAGTGACAATATGGCCTCTCAGGCGCTCATCACGGAGGCCGTTGCAGGACTGCCTCATCACCTCGCCGCCATCCTCTGCCAACTGGCCCTGCTGGGTGAGTTATCAAAAACCGCCCTGCTGGATAATTTACATGTCCTGAATATCAGTCCCGTCGGGCACCGGCGCATGAGCGGTGCCGACATCACCAGCGCACTGGAGCTTTTGCATGCGCAGGGCTGGCTACAGAAGACGGACACTCGCTGGAAGCTGGCTCCTGCCTATGAAAACGCCGCTTTTCTCTGGTTGCTGATGCAGCCGGATGTCCACCGTACGGTTCTGGATAGCACGGGCCCGTTTCATCTGCGCGGAGCATTGCGGCCAGAACGAACCCGCCTGTGGATGGCTGTCCTGGCGGGTGATGCCACCGCCCTGCCTCAGCGGCTGGCGGAATGGATGGCCAGATATGATTATGTCTTTGCCAACCATCCGGCCGCCAGCCTGCTTGCGGATGATGCCGGTCGTCGCGTCTTTTCCCGGCTGAACGAAGAGGTCCGTACCCTGCTGCTTGCGACCGCGCTGAGCGATGCCAGCAATCGGCTCAGCGAGTGTACGGACATCTGGCGCTTTACCTGCGATGATGTCAGCGCGCAGACCCCCGTCCCGGATATGCTGCGCGGTCCGCTGGCCCTGCAGGCGCTGTGGCGCGATGAACGTGAACTGCTGAATAAACTGGAGCATGATGGTCTGCCGCTGCCCGTTGCCGGGTGGATTTCCCTGTGCCGCGGAGACCGGGAAGGGGCGATGGAGGTGTACCGCCAACTGGTCAGCCAGTACCGTAAAGCCACGCGCAAACGCCAACTGTATCTGCCGCCGTTAACCTCCATTATGGCGGCCCTGACGTTGCTAACCCGCGACGAGCCATCATATACGGCCACACTACGGGACATCACACGCCACGCTGTTGATGAGGGATTTGGAGCCGGATGGTCGCTACTGCAGGATCTGCTCCGGGAGCGAAGTGGTACCTCGTCACTATCCCCGCCGCAGATGAGCGGCAGACCACTGAACGGGATGGCCGGTATGCTGCAGGCGCTGGTGCTATTCTGGCGGGGTGATGTCCCTGAGCCCGATAAGTTCCGCAAACGCCTGGGGGCCTTTGCTCGCCAGCTTGAGGCGCGAGGTTACCGGTTGCCGGCGTATGACATTCGCACGCTTCTTCACTTGCAGTTCAGTGAGCCCGCCCCCGAACAGCCCGCTGATCGTCTTCCCCTGAGCGCCCTCTGGCAGCGCAAGGCGGCCTGGGAATATGCGCTGGAGGCGCTGGGTCAACTGACGCCTAAGAGCAGCGATAGTGATTCCCGGCTGGCCTGGTTGCTGAAGCTGGGTCCCCTGGAGACGGAAATCGTGCCACTAGAGCAGAAGCGCAACAAACGGGGCTGGACAAAGGGGCGTCCGGTCGCGCTGAAGCGCCTGCACGACACCGCGGAGACTCTACCCTGGCTGCTCGCGCAGGACCGCCAGATTGTCCGTCATATCCATTATATAGTGGGTTATTCATACTATGAGTATGGCCGGTATGAGCTTGATACCCTATCTGCGCTTCCCCTGCTGGCCGGGCATCCGGCAGTCTTCTGGCACGATGCGCCGGATACCCGCGTGGATATTGAAGCCGATCAGGTCACGCTGGTACTCACCGAAGATAGCAGCCAACTGTTGCTGACGCTGTCTCCCCCTATCAGCGAAACGCAGCCTCTGGTCACCCGGAAAGAAACGCCGACCCGGGTGGTGGTCTACCCGGTCAGCGACGAACACCGTCGTATCGCCGCCATTGTAGGCCAGGGACTGCGTATTCCGTTGAGCGCCCGGGACAGGGTACTGCAGTCCGTATCGGCCATTGCGCCACTGCTGCCGGTCCGGGCTGATCTGCCTGAACTGATGGCCCACATCCCGCACGTGCCAGCGGATGATAAAATTTATGCCCATCTGCTGCCGCTCGGCGAGGGGTTGCGCCTGCAGCTTCTGGTCCGCCCCCTGCCTGACGGAGCCTGGTTTACCCCCGGACGGGGAGGCGACATTATTAACGGTGAGCAGGCCGGTCAGTCAGTGCAGACCCGGCGCGACCTGCGACACGAACGACAAAGAGTGCAGCAGGTACTTCGTGACTGCTCTCTGCTGGCTGATACCGGGCAGGAGGGTACCGAATGGCAGTTCACTGACCCGCAGGACGCACTGGAAGCGCTGACGCAACTGCGCAGTGTGGACAACCAGCTACTCGAATGCGTGTGGCCGGAAGGTGAACGACTGCGTCTCGGCGGACATCGCGACATGCAGGCTCTGACGCTTAATGTCCATCGCCAGGGGGAATGGTTTGCCCTGAGCGGAACGCTGAAGCTGGATGACGGTCGGGTGCTGGAGCTGCGCCAACTGCTGACGCTCCTGCAGGAAAGCCGGGGGCGCTTTATTCGTCTGGGTGAGGAGGACTGGCTGGCGCTGGACAATCAGCTGCGTCAGCGTCTGCAGCAGATGGCGCTGCTGAGCGGGAGTGGTGATCATCTCAGTCTTAATACGCTGACTCTGCCGTTTCTGAAACAACTCGCCGACGAGGCCGGGGAATTCGATGGTGACGCTGACTGGCAGCATCAGTTGAGCAGGCTTGAGGCCCGGGAAAAGCACCGTCCTGCAGTTCCCTCCACGCTGAAAGCGGAGCTGCGTGACTACCAGGATGAGGGGTTCTGCTGGCTTTCACGTCTGGCACAGTGGGGCGTGGGAGCCTGTCTGGCCGATGATATGGGTCTGGGGAAAACCCTGCAGGCGCTGGCTCTGCTGCTCGAACGGGCCCCCGGGGGGCCACAATTGGTGGTGGCTCCGACCTCTGTCACTCATAACTGGCTGAGTGAAAGCGAACGGTTTGCCCCCACGCTCCGCCTGCGCGATTACCGGCGCCATCGTGACCTGACGGAGACCGGTGCCTTTGAGGTGGTGGTGGTCAGCTACGGCCTGCTGCTGCAGGATGCGGAGGCCTTTACCGGGCAACGGTGGCACAGCGTGGTACTGGACGAGGCCCAGTCCATCAAAAATGCCCAGACGCAGCGCGCCAGAGCGGTGACCGCGCTGAAGGCCGATTTCCGGCTGGCGCTGAGCGGTACGCCGGTTGAAAATCACCTGGGTGAGCTGTGGAGTCTGTTCCGTTTTCTCAATCCGGGGCTGCTGGGAAGCCTGAAATCCTTTAACAAGCGTTTTGTCAGCCCGGCAGAACAGGGAGACCGACTCGCAGCCGGGACGCTAAAACAGCTGATAAAACCCTTTATACTGCGCAGAACAAAAGCGCAGGTTCTTGATGAACTGCCACCCCGTACGGATGTGCTGTATCAGATCCCCATGAGTGAGGAAGAACAGCACTGGTATGAGGCGCTGCGCCGTCAGGCGGTCGAACGACTGGAAAAGGGCGACAATATCAGCCCACTGCAGGTGCTGACGGAAATCACCCGCCTGCGCCGATTCTGCTGCAATCCGTCCCTGGTACTGGACAGCGTTGCGCCGGAAAGTAGTAAGCTGGCGGCCTGTCTGGATATCATCAGTGAGCTACGGGATAACCACCATAAGGCGCTGATCTTCAGCCAGTTTGTCGATCACCTGACGTTACTGCGATCTGCTCTGGACGGTTCGGGGATTACGTATCAGTATCTGGATGGTACGACATCCCCCTCTGAACGTAAAAAGCGAGTGGAGGCCTTTCAGACAGGAGAAGGGGACCTGTTTCTGATAAGCCTGAAAGCGGGTGGGACAGGGCTTAACCTGACGGCGGCAGATTATGTGATACATCTCGACCCATGGTGGAACCCGGCCGTGGAGGATCAGGCCAGCGACCGTGCCCACCGCATGGGGCAGGAACGACCTGTCACCGTTTACCGCCTGGTGATGGAAGGTACCATTGAGGAGCAGATGGTCTCCCTGCACGGAAGGAAACGGCAGATGGCAGAGGATTTGCTGGAAGGCAGCGATGCCGTGGGAAGACTTGATACCGACGCGCTGTTGTCAGTACTGCGGGGTCAGTAGTCATTCACTGCTTAGCGCAACGGGTTTTCTGGCGGTGAGTCGGGGATAAATTGAGCGAAACGTGAGGCACCAGAAAACCGGATGTTTTTCTGGTGGCCATAACCCGACTCGTGATTCAGGATAAGAACGACGATCAGCCGCCTGCATTTTTCTGTCGAACTCGCTTTGTTGCGGGAAATCATGCAGCAGACGAGGCATAAACCAGCGGAATCCCCCACAGGAATAACCTTCAATACTGCATCGGCTCCACCACATGGCTGCGTAGTGGTCTCAAGTAAGTGACCAGTCACTAACTTCCTGACCAGCTCATCAGGGAGGCAGAGCTTGTACTCATTCCAGAAGCGCCCATCAGACCGGACTCAACCTTTTCGCTAAGTGGTACCTGCAAGTAATAGTAGCGTCTGGTTGGTGGGCGCTGACTACAAAACACAAACCCGCGTCACTTCAGCCTGGCCGTAAACCATCACGCTTTTGCCTTCTGTCAGCGCAACCAGTACGCGCTTGCCTTCAAACAAAAACTCGCCCCCATAATTGAGGTGAAAATTGTACTTTTCCCCCATCTTGCGGAAGTGTGGGAAAGTTCAGATTTCAGAAGGCCCACTGAGCGACGGCTTTTTTACACATTGTTTGATCCTGAGCGCTCAGATAAAACGCGACTTCAGGTAAAAGTATCGCCAGACACTACGGTATCCGGTTCCACAGACAGCAGGTATTTATGCAAGCAGATCGGGCAACTCAGCGCGCAATCACGCGACTATGCATTCAATGTGGTCTTTTCTTATTACAACACGGCGCGGAAAGCGCGCTGGTTGAGGAGCTTTCAACCCGCCTGGGTCTGGCGCTGGGAATGGATAGCGTTGAAAGCGCCATCTCTTCCAATGCAATTGTACTCACGACCATCAAAGAGGGTGAATGTCTGACTTCAACGCGAAAAAATACCGATCGCGGCATCAACATGCACGTCGTCACGGAAGTTCAGCACATTGTGATTATGGCTGAACATAAACTGCTGGATTATAAAGACGTCGAAAAACGCTTCGCTCAGATCAAGCCGCTGCGCTATCCGCGCTGGCTGCTGGTTTTAATGGTTGGCCTCTCCTGCGCCTGCTTTTGCAAGCTCAATAAAGGCGGCTGGGACGGTGCGCTGGTCACCTTCTGCGCCAGTACGGTAGCTATGTATATTCGCCAGGTCTTAACCCATCGTTCAATGCATCCGCAAATAAACTTCTGTCTTACCGCCTTCGTCGCAACCACCATCTCCGGGCTGATGTTGCGCCTGCCAATGTTTGCCAGCACGCCGACGGTTGCGATGGCCGCCAGTGTACTATTGCTGGTACCCGGTTTTCCGCTGATCAATGCCGTTGCCGACATGTTTAAAGGGCATATCAATACCGGTCTGGCACGCTGGGCAATTGCCAGTCTGCTAACGCTTGCGACCTGTATTGGCGTCGTGATGGCGATGACAACGTGGGGGCTACGTGGATGGGCCTAATCATTTATCTCTATGAACTGGCGCAGGATATGGTACTGGCAGCCATTCCCGCCGTTGGGTTCGCCATGGTGTTCAACGTTCCGCTGCGGGCGCTGCGCTGGTGCGCCCTGTTGGGGGCTATCGGTCACGGCTCGCGCATGGTCATGATGACCGCCGGTTTTAATATCGAATGGGCGACGTTTATGGCCGCCCTTGTGGTTGGCTGCATCGGCATTCAATGGTCTCGCTGGTATCTGGCGCACCCGAAAATTTTCACCGTTGCGGCGGTAATCCCGATGTTCCCCGGTATCTCCGCCTATACCGCGATGATTTCAGCGGTCAAAATCAGTCATTTCGGCTACTCGGAAGAGATGATGATTATGCTGTTGAGCAACTTTCTTAAGGCATCATCTATCGTTGGCGCATTATCCATCGGACTTTCTATTCCAGGGCTTTGGCTGTATCGCAAGCGTCCGCGCGTATAGCTAACCGCGCCGCCGGGTCACCTGCGGCGCTCCTTCCTGAGCGACCTCTATGCTACTATGTGTGCAGCTACCCCTCTCTTTTAGTTGTTCAGAGTTGAGATTGATTTATGTCTTCACGAATATTAACCACCGATTTTAGCGGTCTGGATGACTTCATGCAGGATCACGCAGCGGTACTGGCAAAATCGGCCAGCGGCGCTGTCGCCGTCTTTGCCAACAATGCCCCCGCATTCTATGCGCTGACGCCGGAACGTCTGGCACAGTTGCTGGAACTGGAAGCTAAACTATCGCGCCCCAATAGCGATATTGCGCTGGATGCGCAATTTTTTGGCGAGCCGACGGCGACTCCGGTGGCGGTACCGATGGGTAAATTTCCGATGTATGCTGACTGGCAGCCGGATACCGATTTCCAGCGTCTGGCCGCACTTTGGGGCATTGCCCTGAGTCAGTCCGTTACGCAGGAAGAGCTGGCTGCATTTGTCGCTTACTGGCAGGCGGAAGGCAAAGTCTTCCATCATGTCCAGTGGCAACAGAAGCTGGCGCGCAGCGTACAGATTGGCCGGGCAAGCAACGGCGGCCAACCTCGCCGCGATGTCAACGCGATTAGCGAACCTGATAACCATATTCCACGAGGATTCCGAGGATGAGCATGAAAAATGTCGGCGATTTAATGAAGCGCCTGCAAAAGATGATGCCCGCCCATGTCGAACCCGCGTTTAAGACAGGTGAGGAACTGCTGGCATGGCAAAAAGAACAAGGCAGGCTGCGTTCTGAAGCACTGGAACGCGAAAACCGCGCCATGAAAATGCAGCGTACCTTTAATCGCTCCGGCATCCGTCCGCTACACCAGAACTGCTCGCTGGATAACTACCGGGTTGAATGCGAAGGCCAGATGATTGCGCTGTCCAGAGCGCGCCAGTACGTCGAGGAGTTCGACGGCAACATCGCCAGCTTTATCTTCTCCGGTAAACCTGGCACCGGAAAAAACCACCTTGCTGCCGCTATCTGCAATGAGCTGCTGCTGCGGGGTAAGTCGGTATTGATTATTACCGTCGCCGATATCATGTCAGCGATGAAAGATACCTTCGGCAACCGGGAAACCAGCGAAGAACAGCTTCTCACCAACCTGAGCAAGGTCGATCTGCTGGTGATTGACGAAATTGGTATGCAAACGGAATCGCGCTACGAGAAGGTCATCATTAACCAGGTAGTCGATCGCCGCTCTTCGTCAAAACGTCCTACCGGTATGCTGACTAACAGCACCATGGATGAGATGAACAAGCTGCTTGGCGAGCGCGTTATGGACCGCATGCGGCTGGGCAATAGTCTGTGGGTCAATTTCAACTGGGACAGCTACCGCGATCGCGTGACCGGAAAAGAGTATTAAGATATTTCTGAACACCGCCAGCGTTATAATCCTGGCATTGTTCAATCACGGTGAAGAGTACGGCTATGAAATCTGCAAAAACGTTGTTCCGCACAGCGATGGTTGCCAGCGCTTTATTGACCTTCGGCGCTCACGCCACCTCCTGGCAGGATTCGCTTTCCAGCGCCGCTAACCAGCTCAGCAACCAGAGCGGAAGCCCGCAAAGCGGCGGGATGTCCCTCTCTTCGCTGACCGGTTTGCTAAACGGCGGAAGCCAGTCGTTGACCTCCAGCAGCATGAATAATGCCGCCGGTATTATGTCTTATTGTGCGAAACAGCAACTGGCTTCGGTAACAAATACCGAAAACATCAAAAATCAGGTTCTGGATAAACTGGGCCTTAGCACACCGGAAAAACAAAAAGAGGACACCAACTACCTTGATGGCCTTCAGGGCTTGCTGACGAGCAAAGACGGTCAGCAACTGAATCTGAATAACCTTGGCAGTAGCCCGCTGGCGGAAAAAGTGAAAACCAAAGCCTGCAACCTTGTATTAAAACAGGGCGTTAAATTCCTCTCCTGACCCTTCCTCTAATGCCGCGTTTGGCGCTTTAGCCCCGCCAGCGCGGCCGCAACGTCGATTTTATAACCTCTCTTACCCTTAAGCCCCTTGCAGACAAGATGTGAGTCAGTTCAAAAACGGCGATTTCTAAACCAATTCTGAACCACAACACAAATTCATGACACTACAATTGCGGCAATATTGCACTGCAATTACAGTGTAGCGTGGAAAAAGATCTATCTGGCCAGCAGACGACTGGCGTGAATGAGGATGAGCTGTGTCAGAGTTGTTATCCATCGCCCTGTTTCTTGCCTCGGTGATGATTTACGCATTAAAAGCCGGTCGTAATACCTGGTGGTTCGCCGCCACGCTCACGGTGCTGGGCCTGTTCGTTATTCTGAATATTACCCTCTACGCCAGCAATTACTTCACTGGCGACGGTATCAACGACGCGGTACTTTATACGTTGACCAACAGCCTGACAGGCGCTGGCGTGGGCAAATATCTTCTGCCGGGCGTTGGGCTGGTCGTGGCGCTGGTCGCGATATTTGGCGCACTCGGCTGGGTGCTCCGCCGCCGCCGACATCATCCTCATCATTTTGGTTACAGCCTGGTGGCGCTGGTCCTGGCGCTGGCGTCAGTGGATGCCAGCCCGGCCTTCCGCCAGATTAGCGAGCTGGTCAAATCCCAGACCCGCGATGGCGATCCTGACTTTGTGGCTTACTATAAAGAACCGTCAAAGAGCATCGCGCACCCGAAACTGAACCTGGTGTACATCTACGGCGAAAGCCTTGAGCGCACTTATTTTAATAACGACGCATTCCCGAACCTGACTCCAGAGCTTGGCAAACTGAAAAGCGAGGGGCTGGATTTCAGCAACACCGCCCAGCTCCCCGGTACCGACTACACAATTGCCGGAATGGTCGCCTCCCAGTGCGGGATCCCGCTGTTTGCGCCGTTTGAAGGCAACGCCTCAGCCTCGGTTTCCAGCTTTTTCCCGCAAAAAATCTGTCTGGGCGATATCCTGAAAAACTCGGGTTATGAAAACTACTTTGTTCAGGGAGCTAACCTGCGCTTCGCCGGAAAAGATGTTTTCCTGAAATCTCACGGCTTCGATCATCTGTACGGCGCGGAAGAGCTAAAAACCACGGTCGCCGACCCAGCCTACCGTAACGACTGGGGCTTCTACGACGACACGGTTCTTGAGGAGACCTGGAAAAAATTCGAAGCGCTTTCACAATCCGGGAAACGCTTCTCGCTGTTTGCGCTGACGGTCGACACCCATCATCCGGATGGCTTTATCTCCCGTACCTGCCAGCGCAAAAGTTATGACATAGACGGCAAAAAGAACCTTTCGTTCAGCGCCGTTTCCTGTAGTCAGGAGCATATCGCGGCGTTAATCGAGAAGATTAAAGCCTCGCCATGGTTCAAAAATACGGTCATCGTGGTTTCATCCGATCATCTGGCGATGAAAAACAGCGCCTGGGATTATCTGAATAAGCAGGATCGCAGCAACCTGTTTTTCGTCCTGCGCGGCGATGAACCCCAGCAGGATACGCTGGCCGTCAAACGTAATACTATGGATAACGGCGCGACGGTGCTCGATATCCTCGGCGGCGATAACTTTATTGGCCTTGGCCGCAGCAGCCTTTCCGGGGAGTCGCTCTCCACCGTTTTCCTCAATATGAAAGAGAAAGTGCTGCTATGGAAGCCGGATATCATCCGCTTGTGGAATTTCCCGAAAGAGATGAAGAAGTTCACCGTGGATCCGCAGAAGAATATGATTTCTTTCTCCGGCAGCCATTTCCGCCTGCCGCTGCTGCTGCGCATCTCCGATAAGCGCGTTGAGCCGCTACCGGAGAGCGAATACTCCGCGCCGCTGCGCTTCCAGTTGGCCGATTTCGCGCCGCGCGATAACTTCGTCTGGGTCGATCGCTGCTACAAGATGGGTCAGTTGTGGTCGCCGGAGGTGGCACTCTCCACCGACTGGTGCGTATCGCAGGGTCAGTTGGGCGGCGAACAAAAAGTTCAGCGCGTCGACAAAGCTCAATGGCAAGGTAAAACTGCGTTCAAAGATACCCTTATCGATATGGAGCGTTATAAGGGCAACGTCGATACCCTGAAGATTGTCGATAACGATATTCGCTATAAAGCCGACAGCTTCCTGTTTAACGTTGCCGGAGCGCCGGAAGAAGTGAAGCAATTCAGCGGCATCTCTCGCCCGGAAACATGGGGGCGCTGGTCTAATGCCCAGCTCGGCAGTGAAGTGAAAATTGAATATAAAGATCCGCTGCCGGAGAAATTCGATCTGGTGATTACCGCCAAAGCCTACGGGCCGAATGCCAACAAGCCCATTCCGGTACGCGTGGGTAACAGCGAACAAACGCTCACTTTAGCCAACGATGTCACCACCACCACCCTGCATTTCGCTAATCCAGCGCACAGCAATACATTAACTATTGTGCCACCGGACCCGCAGTCGACGAATGAGGGCAATATTCTCGGCCACTCTCCGCGTCAACTGGGCATCGGCATGGTTGAAATCAAAGTGGTAAAAAGCGACGGGTAAAACAAGCCCGCCCGGCGGCTTTTCGCGCCGGGCAATGGTTTCCGGGGCAAGGGAAATCGACCTGGAAGTGAGGTCGCACAGGTTATCCGCTGTCTGATTTTGCAGAAAGGCCAACAGTTCCGGTTTACGCATCGCCCCTGTTCGCTCACCCCCATCGCGCCTTACCGGAGTATCCCGTGATCTCAATCACATATTCCCGCTTATTTCTCATCCTTGCCAACCGCTTATCCCTACAAATGACCGCTTAACCTTACATACAACCACTCACAGATTTACCCAACTTTACGCGCGCGAAGTTCTGGCAAGATCGTCTCCAGCATAGCTAACCAATACCTTCACCAACCCTGACTTAAACCCAAACGGCTTCGGCCCATTATTCATCAATTAACGCCAGGTTTTACTATGGATACTAAAAAGATATTCAAGCACATACCCTGGGTGATTCTTGGAATCATCGGGGCATTTTGCCTCTCGGTTGTCGCACTACGCCGCGGCGAGCACGTTAGTGCCCTGTGGATCGTGGTAGCGGCGGTTTCTGTTTACCTCGTCGCCTATCGCTACTACAGCCTGTATATCGCCCAAAAGGTGATGAAACTCGATCCTACCCGCTCCACACCGGCGGTGATCAATAACGATGGTCTTAACTATGTACCGACCAACCGCTACGTGTTGTTCGGTCACCACTTTGCCGCTATCGCTGGTGCCGGTCCGCTGGTTGGCCCGGTACTTGCCGCGCAGATGGGCTACCTGCCGGGTACCCTGTGGCTGCTGGCGGGCGTAGTGCTGGCTGGGGCGGTGCAGGACTTTATGGTGCTGTTTATCTCCTCGCGCCGTAACGGTGCTTCCCTGGGTGAAATGATCAAGCAAGAGATGGGGTCAGTACCGGGATCTATTGCCCTGTTCGGCTGCTTCCTGATTATGATCATCATCCTCGCGGTGCTGGCATTAATCGTGGTGAAAGCGCTGGCGGAAAGCCCGTGGGGCGTGTTCACCGTCTGCTCGACCGTGCCGATCGCCCTGTTTATGGGGATCTACATGCGTTTCCTGCGCCCTGGTCGCGTAGGGGAAGTGTCGGTTATCGGTATCGTCCTGCTGGTGGCTTCCATTTACTTTGGCGGTATCATTGCCCACGACCCGTACTGGGGCCCGGCGCTGACCTTTAAAGACACCACCATCACTTTTACCCTGATCGGCTACGCGTTCATCTCCGCTCTGCTGCCGGTCTGGCTGATTCTGGCTCCGCGTGACTATCTGGCAACCTTCCTGAAAATCGGTGTTATCGTCGGCCTGGCGCTGGGTATCGTTATCCTCAACCCGGACCTGAAAATGCCGGCCGTGACCCAGTATATCGACGGCACTGGCCCGCTGTGGAAAGGCGCGCTGTTCCCGTTCCTGTTTATTACCATCGCCTGCGGCGCCGTCTCCGGCTTCCACGCCCTGATCTCCTCCGGCACCACGCCGAAGCTGCTGGCTAATGAAACCGATGCCCGCTTTATCGGCTACGGCGCGATGCTGATGGAATCCTTCGTGGCGATCATGGCGCTGGTTGCGGCGTCTATTATCGAACCTGGCCTCTATTTCGCAATGAACACACCGCCGGCGGGCCTGGGCATCACCATGCCGAACCTGCACGAAATGGGCGGTGAGAACGCCGCACTGATTGCCGCACAACTGAGGGATGCAACCGCTCACGCGGCGGCGACCGTTAGCTCCTGGGGCTTTGTGATTTCTCCTGAGCAAATCCTGCAGACCGCGAAAGATATTGGCGAGCCGTCGGTACTGAACCGCGCAGGCGGCGCACCGACGCTGGCTGTGGGTATCGCTCACGTGTTCCACAAAATCATGCCGATGGCGGATATGGGCTTCTGGTACCACTTCGGTATTCTGTTTGAAGCGCTGTTTATCCTCACCGCACTGGATGCCGGTACCCGCGCGGGTCGCTTTATGCTCCAGGATCTGTTGGGTAACTTCGTTCCATTCCTCAAGAAAACCGACTCGCTGGTGGCAGGTATCATCGGTACGGCGGGTTGCGTCGGTCTGTGGGGCTATCTGCTGTATCAGGGCGTCGTTGACCCGCTGGGCGGCGTGAAGAGCCTGTGGCCGCTGTTCGGTATCTCTAACCAGATGCTGGCCGCCGTGGCGCTGGTTCTCTGCACCGTGGTACTGATCAAAATGCAGCGCACCAAATATATCTGGGTCACCGTGATCCCTGCCGCATGGCTGCTACTGTGCACCACCTGGGCGTTGGGCATGAAACTGTTCAGCACCAACCCGCAGATGGAAGGCTTCTTCTTCATGGCGCAGCAGTACAAAGAGAAGATTGCTTCCGGCGGTGAACTGACCGCGCAGCAGATTGCCAACATGAACCATATCGTGGTGAACAACTACACCAACGCGGGTCTGAGCATTCTGTTCCTGGTGGTGGTTTACAGCATCATCTTCTACGGCATCAAAACCTGGCTCAACGTGCGCAATAATAAAGTGCGCACCGACAAAGAGACCCCGTACGTGCCGGTACCGGAAGGCGGCGTGAAGATCTCTTCGCATCACTAACCCTTAGTGCCGGATAGCGCTACGCTTATCCGGCCTATACAAGCGAATGTATCCAGGCCGGATAAGGCGTTAGCCATCATCCGGCTTTATTCGTTATCAGGATCTCACAATGTTTGATAGTTTAGGTCAGGCAAAAAAATACCTCGGTCAGGCGGCGAAAATGCTGATTGGCATTCCGGACTATGACAACTACGTCGAGCATATGCAGACCAACCATCCGGACAAGCCGTACATGACCTATGATGAATTCTTTCGCGAACGCCAGCAGGCCCGCTACGGCGGTGACGGCAAAGGCGGCGTGCGCTGCTGCTAATGGAGGCAAACATGGCACCGATTGCAGTTACCCTGCTGACCGGTTTTCTTGGGGCGGGTAAAACCACTCTACTGCGCCACATTCTTAACGAACAACACGGCTTTAAAATTGCCGTTATCGAAAATGAATTTGGCGAAGTCGCCGTCGATGACCAGCTTATCGGCGATCGCGCCACACAGATTAAAACCCTGACCAACGGCTGTATCTGCTGTACCCGTTCCAACGAACTGGAAGATGCCCTCCTCGACCTCCTCGACAGCCGTGATCGCGGTGAGATTGCTTTTGACCGGCTGGTGATCGAGTGTACCGGCATGGCCGATCCTGGCCCGATTATTCAGACCTTCTTCTCCCACGATGTGCTGTGTGAACGCTACCTGCTGGATGGCGTCATTGCCCTGGTCGATGCCGTCCATGCCGACCAGCAGATGAATCAGTTCACCATCGCCCAGTCGCAGGTGGGCTATGCCGATCGCATCCTGCTCACCAAAACTGACGTGGCGGGCGACAGCGACAAGCTTCGCGAGCGGCTGACGCGCATTAACGCCCGCGCGCCGATTTACAACGTAACCCACGGCGATATCGACCTGAGCCTGCTGTTTAACACCAGCGGCTTCATGCTGGAAGAAAACGTGGTCAGCAGCAAACCGCGCTTCCACTTTATGGCCGATAAGCAAAACGACGTGTCGTCGATTGTGGTGGAGCTGGATTATCCGGTGGATATCAGCGAAGTGTCGCGGGTGATGGAAAATCTGCTGCTCACTTTCGCCGAACAACTGATGCGCTACAAAGGGATGCTGTGGATCGACGGCGAGCCTAACCGCCTGCTGTTCCAGGGCGTTCAGCGCCTGTACAGCGCCGACTGGGACCGCCCGTGGGGCACAGAGCCGCCGCACAGTACGCTGGTGTTTATCGGCATCAATCTGCCGGAAGAGGAGATCCGGGCGGCATTTGCGGGGTTACGCAAATAACGACGCAGCGGGGATCCCCCTCGCGCGCAGAAAGGGGGATACCGCTCTTACATCAGCGACTCAGGTAATGTCACGATCCACAACTCGCTGTCTGATCCCGGCTTCGCCAACGGCTGCACCCCGATGGTGGTGGCAACCGCCTTGCCATCCACCGTGAGCGCCCCCTGCTCGTTCACCCGATAATCCTTCAGCTTTTTGCCCGCGACCGGGTTCTGTAACACCATTTTCACGCCAAAATCGTTATCGTTGGCCACCGCCAGCGTTTTGTGGTCAATCAGCGCTAGTCCTTCCGCTTTCTCCTGCTGCCAGCCAAGCTGACGTAAATCAACTACCCGCGTTTTGTCGGCAAGCGCAATACCGCGCTGCGCCAGCGCCTTCTGGTCATCAAACTCCGGATACTCCCCTGGCTTATCGAATGCCGCCAGATCGGTCGCCTTATGCAGATCCACCTTATAGATAAGGTTACGTAACTTGCCGTCTTTATCGCTGCCCTGCTCAATCAGCAGAATGTGCTGGTTGTCGAGCGCAACAATATCCCCCACTTTGGCATCACTGTTTTTGCTGTAGGCCGCAACGTCAATCGGGTAACCGTACATGGCGGTCTTCCCCGTCGTCGGATCGAAGCTGACAAGACGGGTAAAGCGCGCCTGTTTTTTACTTTTGCCGTCGATATCCAGCGTACTCTGCACGGCCGCGATAATACGTCCGTCCGGCATCCGGGTGATGCCCTCAAAACCCCGGTTTGGCTGACGCCATTTGATGATGTTCGGCAAACCACCAGCGACAGACTTTTCTCCTGCATCCGCCTGAGGTCCGTGTATCGCCAGAATCTTCCCTTTATCATCAATGTTAACCAGGAATGGACCATACTCGTCACACAACCAGTAACCGCCTTTACCATCCGGGGTGATACCTTCGGTATCCAGCCCACGGTTATCGCCGTTCAGTACTTTCAGCGTATCGCTGAGCGCAACTTCATTGGTTGAGCCAATCACGCCCCGTTGCAACGGCAGGCCGTTAATATTGCCCTGATCATCGTGCAGGGAACGCGCATCAATGGCCTCGGCTTTACCTTTTTGCACACGGAGGGTCATCAGTTGTGGCGCAAAGTCAGGCGTGACGAAAATTTTGCCATCGTTTTTACCAACAGCCGGTGAATCAGCGTTCGGGCCGCGATCGGTAACGGTGACAAAGGTCAGCGCATCACCCTGCCGGCCGGTAAACAACAGACCCGAGCCAATCCCCATCGGCAATCCATTCGGGAAGGCGCTGGCGAACGCGCCGTGATAGCTAACGTGCGAGCCTTCGGGAAAGCTCACCACATAGCGCTCTGCCTGCGGCTGCGCCGCCAGCGTCGGGAAAGAGAGGACACAACCGATGACCAGAGGAATAATTTTTACTTTCATATTATTAACGTCCTGACAGGAAAGCCGACATCGTAAGGAACGCAAATGTCAGAAAAATGACACCCGCCTGGCACTTTGTTCCCTGCCTCTTCCCGGGTTATCTCCACAAACAATCGTATCGACAGCCTCGTGCAAAATCAGCAGCAGGCTCCTGTCATGGAACGCGCAGGGACAACCGTCTCTCTCCCGTGATATATATAAAAACCAAAAGCCCATTCCGGACCCCGCCATGACCGAGACTCGCCATATCTGCCAACGCTTTACTCGCCTGCCTGGCGTGGAACTGCGCAGTACCTGGCAGAGCCGTCAGGCGTACAAATATCACCGTCATACGCGACTCTCCATTGGCGCGATTACAAAGGGGCAGACGTGCTGTATTTGCAACGGGCGGGAATATATCCTGAACCCCGGCGATATCGTGATTATTCCGGCTAATGCGCCGCATAGCTGTAACCCGGTGGACGGGCAACCGCGCAGTTACCATATGCTCTATATCGAAACCGATCTTCAGCCTGCGCAGCAGATGATCCGCAGCGTAGAGCTATTCAGCTGTTACCAACAAATAGTGGAACAGATACAAACCACTCATGCGCTTCTCGCTATCGAAAAGTTGCTGGCATTGTTACCAGGTAAACCCGCAGTGCCGGAAACACTTCGCCCTTCCAGCCAGCAACTTCAGCAGGCGCTGCTGGAAAGTCTGCAAACACCGCCATCGCTGGAAACGTTGGCCCGAACCTTCGCGCTGCGCAAAGAAACGCTGATCCGCACCTTCAAACAGGATACCGGCATGACACCGGGTAGCTTTCTCAATATGGCGCGCGTGGAATATGCGAAAACCCGCTTGCTGGCGGGGGATAACATCGCCGATGTCAGCTACCAGAGCGGTTTTGCCGATCAGAGCCGCTTTCATAAAACATTCGTCAGCTATACCTCCGCCACGCCGCGTCAGTACGCCACGGGCCGATCAATAACAGACAATAATTAGCGTTCGCGCTGGCGTAGGGTGACCTCAGGTTACTACTGAGGTTGCTATGGACATACTCACTACGCTCTTTCCCCCCGCCTTTCCCGCGCTGGCGCTTTCCCATTTTGTCGCTCTGCTGAGCCCGGGACCGGATTTTTTCCTGCTGGTGGGTTACGCCATCCGCTACCGCTTGCGCGGCAGCGCCGGGTTGTGCATCGGCATTGCCGCCGGGAACGGACTGTATATTGTGCTGGCGATTATCGGCTGGGGACTCCTGCGCCAGGCGCCGCTGCTGTTTACGCTTATCGAGCTGCTGGGCGCGCTCTGGTTGCTGTGGATTGGCAGCCTGCTGCTCAGAAGCCGCCCGGCAGCGCTGGACCTGCACGGCGCCTCAGCTTCGCGCCCGTCGCTGGTGAAACAGCTTGCTCTCGGCCTGGGATCTTCGCTGCTGAATCCCAAAAATGCGCTGTTCTACCTCGCACTGATGACCTCGCTGCTGGGGCCGAACGTCACCCTGGTACAGCAGGCCGTCAGCGGGGCCTGGATGACCAGCATGGTGTTGCTGTGGGATTTACTGCTGATTTCGCTGATCGCCCTCCCGACAGTGCAGCGTCGCCTCTCCGCCGTCATCTGGCGAGTAGAGCGGACGGCCGGTGCCATACTGATGGCTTTTGGCGGCTGGATCCTCTGGCAATTTTTGCATGAATTCGCCGTCAGGCTATATGCTTAAGCTTATGGAAAAACTCGCTGAACTGAAACGCGCCAAACTGCTGGCGCTCTCGCTGCTGCTGATTGCAGTCGCCATTTTTATCACTACCCTCGTGCTGCCGCCGACGCCATGGGTCGGTGCGCTGAAGGCTATTTCCGAAGCGGCGATGGTCGGCGCGCTGGCGGACTGGTTCGCGGTGGTAGCGCTGTTTCGCCGCATTCCGCTGCCGTTCGTTTCGCGACATACCGCGATTATCCCGCGCAATAAGGATCGGATTGCCGATAATCTCGGCTATTTCGTTCAGGAGAAATTTCTTGATACGCCATCGCTGGTCGCGCTGATCCGCCGCTACGAACCGGCGCTGATGCTCGGCAACTGGTTCAGCCAGCCGGAAAAC
Organism: Klebsiella sp.; assembly: GCA_036498385.1. Classification (GTDB taxonomy): domain Bacteria; phylum Pseudomonadota; class Gammaproteobacteria; order Enterobacterales; family Enterobacteriaceae; genus Klebsiella. The sequence continues at coordinate 11,441 of DASYFN010000015.1, read as the reverse complement.
GCGCGTCGTGTCGGCCAGCATCTGCTACAGGTAACGAGCGGCTTTCTGGAGCTGACCGACGATGCGCGCATTCAGCGCCTGCTGCGTCGGGCGGTACACAAAGCGATTGATAAGGTCGATTTAACCCAAACCAGCGCCATGATGCTGGAGGGGCTGACTCGCGATAATCGTCATCAGAAGTTGCTGGATTCGCTGATTAGCCAGTTGATCGCCCTGCTACAGCGCGACAACTCGCGGGCGTTTATTGCCCATGGCATTGTGCACTGGCTGGAGACCGAGCATCCGCTAAAAGCCAGACTGCTTCCTACCGAATGGCTGGGCGAGCACAGCGCTGAAATGGTCACCGATGCAGTCAACACGCTGCTTGACGAAATTAGTCAGGATCGGGCTCATCAGATCCGCCAGGCCTTCGATCGCATAACGATGAAACTGATTGACAACCTTAAGTCCGATCCGCAGATGGCGGAAAAAGTGGACAATATCAAAGCGTATCTGAAGAATGATGAAACCTTTAATCGCTATCTGGGTGAAGTGTGGGCCGATCTGCGCAACTGGCTCAAAAACGACATCAATAACGAGGATTCGCGCATTAAGCAGCGCATTGCCGAAGCCGGGCAATGGTTTGGGGAGACGCTGCTCCACGATGAGGCGCTGCGCGAATCGCTGAACGAGCACCTTGAGCAAGCGGCGCATCGGGTTGCCCCGGAGTTTGCCAGCTTCCTCACGCGCCACATCAGCGATACGGTCAAAAGCTGGGACTCGCGTGATATGTCGCGGCAAATCGAGCTGAACATTGGTAAAGACCTGCAGTTTATCCGTATCAACGGCACACTGGTTGGCGGCACTATTGGCCTGATACTATGGCTGTTTTCCCAAATCCCGTCGCTGCTGCATTTACACGCATAACTCAATTTATTGTTTTAAAAGAATTTTATCCATAATTAAATTTAACCACTAAAAACACATGGATATTTGTATTGACCAAAAATTTATATCAGTGTGAAGTGCTGCAACAGCGTGCGCCGCTGTTTATAACGCAAAACTCAGGTCAGATTCTTTCTGATGGTCATTGCGTAGAGACCCAACAAGGAGCCCACCGATGTTGCAATGGATGACCCGCTTTTTTGCCCGCCATTCCGTCACGCTGTTCTTCCCGGCAGCGCTGATCCTGTATGACTTTGCCGCCTATCTGACTACCGATCTTATCCAACCGGGCATTATCCACGTGGTACGTGATTTTGACGCCGACGTGGCGCTGGCTCCCGCCTCGGTCAGCCTGTATATGGCCGGCGGCATGGCGCTACAGTGGCTGCTCGGGCCGCTCTCGGATCGTATAGGCCGCCGTCCGGTGCTGCTCACCGGTGCGCTGATCTTTACCCTTGCCTGCTTCGCGACGATGTTTACCACCTCGATGGAGCAGTTCCTTGCCGCGCGCTTGATTCAGGGCACCAGCATCTGTTTTATCGCCACGGTTGGCTACGTCACGGTGCAGGAAGCATTCGGCCAGACAAAAGCCATTAAGCTGATGGCGATTATTACCTCGATCGTGCTGATCGCGCCGATTATTGGCCCCCTTTCCGGCGCCGCATTAATGCACTTCGTTCACTGGAAAGTGCTGTTCGGGATTATTGCGGCCATGGGATTTATCGCCTGGCTGGGGCTGCTGCTGAATATGCCGGAAACCGTCCGGCGCGGCGAGGTTCCCTTCAGCGCCAGCGGCGTGCTACGCGATTTCCGCGATGTTTTCCGCAACCGTATTTTTCTGTTCGGCGCCGCTACGCTCTCGCTCAGCTATATCCCACTGATGAGCTGGGTTGCGGTCTCACCGGTTATCCTGATTGACGATGGCGGGTTGAGCACGGCAGAGTTTGCCTGGACCCAGGTGCCAGTCTTCAGCGCAGTGATTATCGCCAATCTGGCGGTAGCGCGCTGGGTAAAAGACCCGACTCATCCGCGATTTATCTGGCGCGCGGTGCCCATCCAGATGACCGGGCTGGTCATCCTGATCCTCGGCAACCTGCTGTGGCCGCACGTCTGGCTGTGGTCGGTACTCGGCACCTGTTTCTACGCCTTCGGTATTGGGCTGGTTTTCCCGACGCTGTTCCGTTTTACGCTCTTTTCTAATGAGTTACCCAAAGGCACCGTTTCCGCTTCGCTGAACATCGTGATCCTCAGCGTCAGCGCGCTCGCCATTGAAGCGGCGCGCTGGCTGTGGTTTAACGGCGGCAGGCTCCCGTTCCATTTGCTGGCGGTGGTCGCCGGGGTTGCCGCCGCCTGTTGTCTGGCGGGATTATTACAGCGCGTGCGCCCGACGCTCTCCTCATCGCTGAGCACAACAAAATAATCCTCTGCCCCGCCGGATCGCGCGGGGCTGTTTTTACGTTATACGAGCCAATCCGGCCGCCAGGTCGGCAATCAGGTCGTCGACATCCTCCAGCCCGATATGCACCCTGACCAGCGTCCCGCTGAAATCCACATCACCCGCCGGGCGAATGCTGTTCAGCTCCTCCGGTTGGTTCGCCAGAATCAACGACTCAAACCCGCCCCATGAGTAGGCCATATGGAACAGCGAGAAGTTATCAAGAAACGCCGCCAGTTGTTCATCCGTCAGCCGCTTTTTCAGCACAAAGGAGAACAGGCCGGAGCTGCCCGTAAAGTCGCGCTGAAAGTATTCATGGCCCGGACACCCCGGTAATGCAGGATGGTTTACCCGCGCCACCTCCGGCTGTTCCAACAGCCAGCGGGCAATATGAATACTGCTTTGCTGGTGCTGTTGCAGACGGATCGCCAGCGTTCGCAGCCCACGGCTGCCGTTGTACGCGGTATCGGCATCCAGCGTTTGCCCCATCAGATAGGAGTTCTCACGCAGGCGATCCCAACAGCGTGCACTGGAGACCGCCGTACCCAACATGCCATCAGAGTGACCAATGATGTACTTCGTACCTGCCTGAATAGAAATATCCACGCCGTACTCCAGCGCCTTAAACAACACACCAGCCGCCCAGGTGTTGTCGATCATAATGACAATCTCCGGATTTACCGCACGGATCGCTTTCACCATTCCCGGCACATCCTGCACCTCCATGGTGATCGAGCTGGGGGACTCCAGAAAGACCACTTTCGTCTCCGGGCGGATCAATTCGGCAATACCGGCGCCGATCAGCGGATCGTACCAGGTCGTTTCAACGTTAAGCTTACAGAGGATCTTATTGCAGAAATCCTGCGTCGGCTCATAGGCCGCGCCGGTGACGAGGATATGATCGCCGCTTTCAACAAAAGCCAGGATCGCATTAGTTACCGCCGCCGCCCCACACGGATAGAGCGCGCACCCGACGCCGCCTTCCAGCTCGCTCATCGCTTGCTGAAAAGCGAAATGGGTGTAAGTCCCCCGGCGGCCGTAAAACAGCTCACCGTTAGCACGATTGGCGGTGGCAAATTTTTTATCCTTTACCGTATCAAAAACCAGTGAAGAGGCGCGCTGAATAACCGGGTTTACCGCCCCCTGGGTATACCGTTTATCGCGTCCGGCGGTGATTAACTGCGTTGCAAGCTTGAGTGAATTTTTCATAACATCTCCTGTAACATCCGTTTGTTCCCTGAATAGTTCGCGTTTTGCACAGCGTTTGCGCTGGCTCTGGGGGGCCGAACCCTATACGGCTGCAACCGTAGACTTCAGGTCAGTATGCATCTGCTTTTTTCCGGCAAAGCGCTCGACAATCTGCGCGGCGTTTAAATCATGAATCACGTTGATCAGGGTGGCTGGCGCATCGGTAATGGTGCCCAACACCACCAGCATCGGGATGGTTTCCATCGGCAGTCCCAGCGTGGTGACGATAAAAATTTCCCCGAGAAACGCGCCGCCCGGCACACCGCCGACGATAATCGCGGAGAGCACAGCGATCAGCATGGTCAGGAAGAAAGTCTCGGTGGTAAATTCCATGCCCAGCACCGAATAGATAAAGACAATCTTCAGGGCGGCGATCATCGCCACTCCCCCCTTATTCAGGTTAACCAGTAGCGGAATAGAGACATCGACGATTTCCGGGTTAATTCCCATCGCTTTACCCGCCCGTAGCGTGACCGGCAGCGTCCCTAATGAGGAACAGGTTCCGAGCGCTGTCACTGACGGTTCAATTGCCTGTCGCCAGAACGCTTTTACCGCCGGTATGCCACCGCCAATCCAGGAATAGAGGATGGAACCGAAGATGAAATAGACCAGCGTGGCGACCATAAACAGGCCAATAGCCCGGGCAAAGGTCAACAGCAACTCTGAATCCTGGCTGGCCATGGTCGCGGCGAAGTAGCAGCCAAGGCCGATCGGCGCAACTTTCATAATGATCGAAACAATCTTCATGATGACGGTGTTCGCATCTTCCAGCATTGAGGCGAGACGTTGACCGGCCTGCGCCGATTGCCCAATCGCCACGCCAGCAATAATGGCCATGACGATCAGCGCCAGAATATTGGACTTCGAGAACAGCCCAATAAAATCGCTGGTGGTGATCATGCTGACAAAATCCATCTTCCCGCTGCCCGCCTGCACCGACTGCGAGAGATCGATAGTGACGCCCTGCGCCGGGTTATACCATAAGGCGAGAGCAACAATCCCTGCCGCCGGAATAAGCGCCATGGCGATTGAAACAATAAAGATGATCGCCATGATACGCCCCAGCCTTTTCAGGTCGCTCATACTGGCAATTGACGACATCACGCTGATACCCACCAGCGGAACAATAATCATAAATAGCAGGTTAAGAAATATCTGGCCTGGCGCCTGGAGTTTACCTGCCAGCCCCGGCGCATAAATACCGATCAGGCCGCCGATCGCCAGAGCCATTAATAAAATAATAGAAGATTTGTAGGGTTCAAGTCGTGACCACATAATCGATACCTTTAATTAAAGTGATATTGCATAAGATAAATTTCACAATTTAATAACCTCGAGCTTCCTTCTTTTATTGTGTGATGCCACTCACTTAAGTTGTTATTGTTTTATTTTGCCAGTGAGTTATTTTCTGTGATTCAATAGTTGCATGTTTCACCGGCGAATGTAATGGCCCATTCGTACCGTTTTTGCAAATCACTTGTGAATTAAAGGAAAGAATGAGCAATCCCATTTCATTAAAGCATCTGGAGTTTTTTATCAAAATTGTCGACTGTGGAGGATTATCAGAGGCCGCAGCGCAGCTGAACGTCTCGCCCTCGGCGGTCAGTAAAAGCCTCTCGGCGATGGAAGATATGTTAGGCACCACATTAATTAAGCGCACCACCCGCAGTATTACCCTGACCGATGCAGGGCATTATCTATTTAATCGCGCCGATAAATTACTGCAAGAGTTTAATAATACACTGAATGCCACCTCCGGGTATTATCATATCCCACAGGGTGAATTACGTATTACCTGTTCCATTGCTTTTGGCTACTCTCATCTGATTAATCTGGTGGATAAATACCGTAGCCAATATCCGGATGTGAATCTGTATATTGATTTAAACGATAATTTCGTCAATCTCAATGAAACAGATTTCGATATTGCCCTGCGTATTTCCAGGGAGGCGCCACAAAATTATGCTATGCGTAAACTGGCGCCGATCCGCTGGGTATACTGCGCCTCCCCGCGTTATCTCGCCAAAAAAGGGATACCGCAACGCCGTTGTGATCTGGCCGATCACGATTGTCTGGTTTATCCCGGCCTCACGCCGGTAGTGAAAATCGCAGATGAGCAGGATCGCTTGCATCCCTTGAAACTCCATTCGCCGATCCAGGCAAACAGCAGCCTGGTATTGCTGAAGTCTGTTTTAGCCGATCAGGGGATCGCTTATCTGCCAACCTATTTAGTGGGCGATGATATTCAAAAAAAGACGCTTATTCCGCTGTTACTTGATGGCACGATAACCTGTAACACGCACTCCCTGTATGCGCTCTATTTTCCCTGCAAATACAGCAACCCGAAGGTACGCACGTTTATCGACTTTCTGCGCGAAGAATTAAACCCATGGCCCGTGTGGGACCACGGGCTGCCGGAGTAAATCGTTCTGACCCCTTCGGGGCCAGCGAAAACGGTTAACCGCTTTGTCCTGCAACTTGAATGAGTTAGGGTATAAAAATGATGCGGGCTTAACCGTCCTCCCCCAGGACCTGACGCACACAGGATTTAAAGACCCGTACGCCATCCGCCAGCGCTTCGCGATCGAAGTGCATCTCCGGATGATGTAATCCCGGCAGCAGATTGCAACCCAGTCCCCAGAACCCGCCTTTCACCTCAGGGCGCAGACGCAGATAGTGGAAAAAGTCTTCGCTGCCCGGCGTACTCTTCGCTTCCGTTAAGCCTGCTTCACCAAACGTTTGCCGAATCGCCTGGCTAACAATAGCGGTGGCTTGTTCATCAATAATTGCGGCGGGCATCTCTTTGACAATCTGGATATCGGCAGTGGCGCCGTAAGCCGCCGCGCTGCTCTCTATCGCCCGAACCACGCGCTCTTTTAGCGTCGCCATTCCGTCATTTTCCGCGCAGCGCAGATCCCAGCATACGTGTGCTTTCGCCGGAACAGAATTGGTCACTCCCGCATCGCAAAGAAAGCGCGTCGCTTTTGCGCTCCAGGTCAGCGAAGGCGCCAGATGGATACCATTCACCGCCTGTACTGCGTGTGAGGCAGCATCCAGCGCGTTAATGCCCAGATGAGGGCGGGCGGCGTGCGCGGCTTTGCCGTGAAAATCGACCATCACCGTCGCCGAGGCGGAGTAGTACATCGCCGGTACCGCCTTACCTTTAGGACACTCTTCCAGCGGCCTGAGATGGAAACCGAACAGCATCTCCACATCATCCAGCACGCCCGCTTCTGTCAACGCTATCGCCCCGGTACCCAGCTCTTCGGCGGGCTGGAAGAGAACTTTCAGCTTCCCACGTTTTACCAGCCCTTCGGCGAGGATTTCTTCTGCGGCGGTTAATACCACCGAAGAGTGCCCATCATGGCCACAGGTATGGCGAGCCTCTAAGCGGCCATCGATAATATGGCCCAGCGCATCCATATCTGCCCGCAGCGCCACAACCGGCCCCGGCTTGCCGCTATCCAGTTGGGCAACAATTCCGGTGGTTCCGCCGACATTGCGCTGAACCTGAAACCCTGCGGCTTCTAATGCATCGCTGATATAAGCTGAAGTTTTGTACTCCTCAAAGCCCAGCTCCGGAATGTGATGCAGATAATTGAAATGCTCTAAAATTCGCGACACGTTTTAGTCCTTGCCTTTTATTATGCAATCACGCGCATGACCAGCATGGCGATAATGGCGTTGATAATGCTTACCACCATCAGCAGCGGCCAATATTTTTTCGGTACATCCGCCACCCCGAGCAGACGCCCCATATACTGGAGCTGTGAACCCATCAGAAAAATCGCCGGAATAAGGATGGTGATATGCGTCATATCAAGAGTGCCTTTGCTCAACAGACTTACCGCTACCCCGGTGCCTGCAGAAGCCGACAGCCAGGAGGTCAGCAGCACGGTGATGGCTTCACCGGGCAGACCAAACAAGCCCATCAGCGGCGCACAAAGTTGACCCACCATCTGCATCACGCCGAGCAAATTAAGCATCTCAGCGATAACGTAAGCCATTAATACATTCGGCATCAGATTATTGATGGCGATATTAAATCCTTTACGTGCGCCGATAACAAAAATATCGAACGGGTTACTGGCGACTTTTACCGATTTATTCATTTTCAAAATCCCTTTTATAAGCAGTATTCAAAACCAGGCGAGTGAATGCCGCACCGACAAATTTCAGCGCAAACATTAAAAGCAGAGGGATAATAATGGGAATGGTTAGCGAAGCGAAAAGCGCCGAACCAATCGAGAAATAATTATTAATCAGACCCGCCCCGGAATATTGCCAGGCACTCATAATCACCAGATCTTTCTGGTTTATTCTTTTACTGTCAGACAGCTCTTTGGTAAGCGCCGCACCGGCATCAGTACTTTGCAAATCGGTGATCAGGGCCAGGCCGGTATAGCCCGGGATCCCCAGCAGTGGACGTAACAGCGGCGTCAGCAGCTTATGCGCCGCGCGAATCGCGCCATAATGGGTAAAAATCTCCAGCAGACCCAGCGCCAGCATCACCGTGGGTACCAGCGATAGCGCAAACAGGAAACCGGCCTTGGCACTGATGCCGCCGCTACCGATAAAGGTGTTGGTTTCCGGCGTTTTCATCGTTCCGAACGCGCCGCCGAGGGTGGTAAAGTCAAAAGCCCCCAGCCAGGCCATGCCTTCCACTTTAAACAGTAATCCGGAGAAAACTAATAATACAATCACCAGTGAAATCCAGGCGCCGGGCCCGACTTTCCACTCATTTGCTGTTTCGTCGGGGGAAGATCCCAACGTTTTATTTTCACTCATACCCTGTCCTCTCACATAATGAAATGTTAGTGCGATTGTTTGCAATTTGAAATTATGTCAATTTATTGTTATTAGAATTTATTATTTTGACTGATTAGTTATTTTTCATATTCTCTTAGTCAGCATCATCACGATTTCTTATTCCTCGACTCCCTGAGCCTTGCTACCTTAATAGCACGCCGGGAATGAGCGATGATAATTTCCCTCCCTTTCAGTTTTTGTCCGACTTACAATTATCTATAACTAGCCAGGATGATAAATGCCTGTGAAAGGGTGTTATTGTTGACCTGAGGTCAACAAAGGAGTGAGAAACGATGTTACATGAGAAACCCATGAGCTATCTGTATGAAGTTGGGCTCCAGGGAGGCATTCGGCGAGCCGCCGATATTCTGGGGATCAACCCATCCGTCATCAGCCGCCAGATAGCGCAGCTGGAGCGAGCGCTGGAGCTTCCTCTGCTTGAACGACGGGGCCGGAATGTGGTGCTCACCGAAGCAGGGCGTCTGCTGGCGGAGGACTACTGCGAAAGCCGTCAACGACGGGAAAAGCTGGAAAGCCATCTGAAAGATTTACGCCACATGCGCGGCGGGACCCTCTCGGTAAGAATTGGCGGCGGACTGGTCACCACCTTTATTGAATCGGTGATGAGCACGTTTTCTCAGTCATGGCCTAACGTGTTCGTGGATATTATTGTCGGCAGCATGCAGGAGATGCTCAACGATATCGCCAGCGGCGAAGCGGATATGGCGGTCGCCTTCGGCCCTATCGGCAACCCGGAGCTTAAACGCCACAGCTTCCAGTGGGGCCCCATCTGCGCGGTGGTTTCTCCGCAACATCCCATCGCTACCCAACCCACCGTCACTATCGATGAACTCACGCAATATCGCCTGATCGCGCTAACCGAGAACTTTGGTCTGCAGCGCCATATGAACGCCATGTTCAAAACCGCAGGACGGCAATTTCACCCGGCTTATCGCTGCAACCTCTTTTCGACCGCCATGAGTCTGAGCCAGGCAGGACTGGGGATCTCTTTTATGACCGAATACGCCGCCCGGGAAGCGATCGCCCACGGTGTTCTGACAGCGGTCCCCATCGACCATCCTATCGCCAGCAGCGCCCAGTGCCATCTGTTACGCAACTCCGACCGCCGCTTTTCCCCGGCGGCGCATCATATGTGGCGGCTGCTGCACAACGCTTTTCGCGACGCCCAGCGGGCGCTGGCGGCCTGAATATCCCCCCTCCCGGCAACCTCTTCTCCCGGCGGCGCTACGCTGGCCGGGCGGCAAACCAGCGCCATCTGTGACTTGCCTGCCCGGATAAGTTTTACGCCGCAACCCGCGAAAAGCGCCGCTTTTAATCTACCTGATCCCGTCTTAACCCGACATCTTTCAGCTGTGCGTCGCTCATTCGCTGCAATATTTTGCGCGTTTGCCCACGAAGCCACCATTTTTTAATCGCCCGCGCCAGCAATACGAAGCCGATAAACGGCTGTCTTGCCCGATTCTCGTGAAATTCCATCCTCTGCCTCCTCACCTTGCCAGAGGCTTTATCTTCACGGATCAGGGGCTGTACAATACAGATTCAAAAAAGACTTTTCTTTAGCATACAGATTGCTTAAAACGATAGCTGCGTACAGTTTTTATCGCCGATCTGTACTGGTTTATCTATCTGTATGGCGACAACCAGGGATACAGCATGACTCGCTACCAACATCTGGCCAACCTGCTGGCGGAACGCATTGAACAAGGGCTGTATCGCCACGGCGAAAAGCTGCCCTCGGTGCGCAGCCTGAGCCAGGAGCACAACGTCAGCATCAGCACCGTCCAGCAGGCATATCAGTTGCTGGAACAGCGGCAGTTGATCACCCCTCAGCCGCGTTCCGGCTACTTTGTCGCCCCGCGCAAAGCGCAACCGCCGGTGCCGCCGATGTCGCGCCCGGTCCAGCGTCCGGTGGAGATCACCCAGTGGGATCAGGTGCTGACCATGCTTGATGCGCGCACCGATAAAAACATCATCCTGTTCGGCGGCGGCTCCCCGGACGTCACCCAACCGAGCCTCAAACCGCTGTGGCGCGAACTCAGCCGGGTGATCCAGCATAATCTCTGCGCGGTACTGAATTACGACGAGCTGGCCGGGCGTCGCGAACTGCGCGAACAGATCGCCCGTCTGATGCTGGATGGCGGGTCACACGTCTCAGCCGATGATCTGGTGATCACCAGCGGCTGCCATAACGCGCTGTCACTGGCCGTGCTCTCGGTGTGCCAGCCGGGCGATATTATCGCCGTCGAGTCCCCCGCCTATTACGGTACGATGCAGTTGCTGCGCGGTCTGGGGTTGAAGGCCATCGAGATCCCTACCGATCCCGATAACGGGATCAGCCTTGAAGCCCTGGAGCTGGCGCTGGATCAATGGCCGATTAAAGGCGTGGTCCTGGTTCCGAACTGCAATAACCCACAGGGGTTTATCATGCCGGACAGCCGCAAGCGGGCCATGCTGACGCTCGCCCAACGCTACGATCTCGTGATTTTCGAGGACGATATCTACGGCGAGCTGGCGACCGAGTATCCGCGCCCGCGTACCCTTCATTCGTGGGATATCGACGGCCGGGTGATGCTCTGTAGTTCGTTTAGCAAAACTATCGCCCCCGGTTTGCGCATTGGCTGGATCGCGCCAGGGCGCTACTACGACCGCCTTTTACAGATGAAATACGCCGCCAGCGGCACCAATGTCCCCTCCACCCAACTGGCGGCATCGGTATTTATTCGCGAAGGCCACTATCATCGGCACGTGCGACGGATGCGGCAGATCTACCAGCGCAATATGGAAATCTACACCTGCTGGCTACGGGAGCATTTCCCCTGCGGTATCTGCGTCACCCGGCCCAAAGGCGGATATCTGCTGTGGGTTGAACTGCCGACCCATGTCGATATGGTCTGCGTCGCTAAGCAGTTGTACCAGTTGAAGATCCAGGTCGCGCCCGGATCGCTGTTTTCCGCCTCGGGAAAATATCGCAATTGCTTAAGGATCAACTGCGCCCTGCCGCCGA
>DASYFN010000014.1:0-41511 GCA_036498385.1 Klebsiella sp. | reverse complement strand
ATTGAGGTGGTCATGGTATTTATCGCCCCGGATCCCGGCGACAGGCTGAGAATAATAGATGTCAGCAGATAGGCAAACCACCACTCGAATGTCATGAGAAACTCCCTGATTATCTATTTTTATGCCACAATACGCTATTATGTACGCATTGTGTGATGCTCGATAAAAAAACGATTTTCAGCGGTTATCAGGGGTGTAAGCCTGATGTTTTTGCAGCAAAAGGATTGGGAAACACGAGAAAACGCGTTTGCGGCCTTTACCATGGGGCCGCTTACCGATTTCTGGCGTCAGCGAGAAGAAGCTGAATTTACGGGCGTGGATAACGTTCCGGTGCGATTTGTTCGCTTCTGCGCCAAAAGTCATGATCGGGTAGTAGTTATTTGCCCGGGTCGCATTGAAAGCTATGTTAAGTACGCCGAACTGGCTTATGATCTTTTCTGCAGCGGCTTTGATGTGATGATTATTGATCATCGCGGCCAGGGGCGCTCCGGACGAATGCTTTCCGATACCCACCGCGGGCACGTCGTTAATTTCAGTGATTACGTTGACGATCTCGCCGCTTTCTGGCATCAGCAAGTCGTCCCCGGACACTGGCGGAAACGGTTTATACTGGCCCACTCAATGGGCGGTGCAATTGCGACGCTATTTTTGCAGCGCTACCACCAGCATTGCGACGCAATGGCGCTCTGCGCGCCGATGTTCGGCATTGTTATGCGCCTGCCTGACTGGATGGTGCGTCATATTCTCGATTGGGCTGAGGGCCATCAGCGCATTCGTGAAGAGTACGCCCTCGGAACTGGCCGCTGGCGGGCGCTGCCCTTTGCGATCAACGTACTGACGCACAGCCGTCAACGTTATCGCCGCAACCTGCGTTTTTACGCCGATGAACCGCAACTGCAGGTCGGCGGGCCGACATTCCACTGGGTGCGTGAGGGGATCCTTGCGGGCGAAGAGGTGCTGGCCGGCGCGGAAAAAGACGTCACGCCAACATTATTGCTCCAGGCGGAAGAAGAGCGGGTGGTCGATAACCGTATGCACGATCGCTACTGTGAACTTCGCGCCACTGGCGGCCATCCCTGTGAAGGGAATAAGCCGTTTGTTATAGAAGGGGCATACCATGAGATCCTTTTTGAAAAGGACGCCATGCGCTCGGTCGCGCTAAACGCTATTGTCGATTTTTTTGCTCGACACACTTAATCCGGCGAAACGCTCGTCGCCCTGCTTAGAGGTTAAAATTTTTATGTACCAGGTTGTTGCATCTGACTTAGATGGCACGCTGCTTTCTCCCGATCACCGCTTAACTCCCTACGCCAAAGAGACACTGAAGCTGCTTACCGCACGCGGTATCAACTTCGTGTTCGCGACGGGTCGCCACTACATCGATGTTGGGCAAATTCGCGATAATCTCGGCATTAAATCCTATATGATCACCTCTAACGGCGCGCGCGTACATGATAGCAAAGGGAAGCAGATCTTCGCCCACAACCTTGACCGAGATATCGCCGCTGACCTGTTCGAGATGATGCGTAACGATCCGGCGATTGTGACCAACGTCTACCGGGAAGATGAGTGGTATATGAATCGCCATCGTCCGGAAGAGATGCGCTTCTTCAAAGAAGCCGTGTTTAACTACAAGCTGTATGAACCTGGCGAGCTGGACCCTGAAGGTATAAGCAAAGTCTTTTTCACCTGCGATAAGCATGAGCATCTGCTGCCGCTGGAGCAGGCGATCAACGCCCGCTGGGGCGATCGCGTGAATGTGAGCTTTTCTACTGTCACCTGCCTCGAAGTGATGGCGGGCGGCGTCTCGAAAGGCCATGCGCTGGAGGCCGTGGCGAAAATGCTCGGCTATAGCCTGAAAGAGTGTATCTCCTTCGGCGACGGTATGAACGATGCGGAAATGCTGTCAATGGCGGGTAAAGGCTGCATTATGGCCAGCGCGCACCAGCGTCTGAAAGACCTGCATCCTGAGCTGGAAGTGATCGGCAGCAACGTCGATGACGCTGTTCCCCACTATCTGCGTAAACTTTATCTTGACTAAAAAGTATTGACAACTGCTGAATTAATGAGCAGTTGTCAACCAGACACTTCGCTACAATGAGTGTTCTTTACTCTACGAGACATTCATTGTGGCGCTACTGATTATCACCACGATTCTGTGGGCCTTCTCCTTTAGCCTGTATGGTGAATACCTGGCAGGCCACGTCGACAGCTATTTCGCGGTGCTGGCGCGCGTTGGCCTGGCAGCGCTGGTATTTTTGCCCTTCCTGCGCACCCGCGGGCAGAGCCTGTCAACCATCGGCCTGTATATGCTGGTGGGCGCGATGCAACTGGGCATTATGTATATGCTGAGTTTCCAGGCCTATCTGTACCTGACGGTGTCTGAGCTTCTGCTGTTTACCGTCCTGACGCCACTCTATATCACGCTGATTTATGATTTGATGAGCCGACGTCGTCTGCGCTGGGGCTACGCCTGCAGCGCGCTGCTGGCGGTTATCGGCGCGGGAATTATTCGTTACGACCAGGTGACCAACCATTTCTGGACCGGTTTGATCCTGGTTCAGCTCTCCAACATCAGCTTCGCTATTGGAATGGTGGGCTACAAGCGCCTGATGGAAACGCGTCCGATGCCGCAACATAACGCCTTTGCCTGGTTCTACGTCGGGGCGTTTCTGGTGGCGGCGGTTGCCTGGTCTATGCTGGGTAACGCGCAGAAAATGCCGGAAACCTCGCTGCAGTGGGGTATTCTGGTGTTTCTTGGCGTGGCGGCATCGGGAATTGGCTACTTTATGTGGAACTACGGCGCCACCCAGGTGGATGCCGGTACGCTCGGTATCATGAACAATATGCATGTGCCCGCCGGGCTGCTGGTGAACCTGGCCATCTGGCAGACGCAGCCCCGCTGGCCGAGCTTTATTATTGGCGCTCTGGTGATCCTGGCCTCGCTATGGGTCCATCGACGTTGGGTCGCTCCGCACTCCGCACAAACGGCAAATGGTCGCAAGCGTGGTTCCGCGCTGAGCGAATAAATGCTTCGGTGACCGGCTGACGCTGCTCGCCGTCGCGTACCGCGGCGTACAGTCGGCTCCACAGCCCCTCGCCCAGGGTTTTGGTGACCACCAGGCCCTGGCGCTCAAAGCTTTCCACCACCCAGTGCGGCAGGGCGGCAATACCCATCCGTGCTGCCACCATCTGAATTAACAGCAGCGTATTATTGACACTTTTCAACTGCGGGCTGACTCCCGCCGGCTGCAGGAAGTGGCGCCAGATATCCAGACGCCCGCGCTGCACCGGATAAATCAGCAGTATCTCCGTCGCTAAATCCTCAGGCGCAATACGCGTCTTTGTCGCCAGCGGGTGATCCGGCGCTATCACCAGACGCACTTCGAAATCAAACATTGGCGAATAGTACAGGCCGCTGCGCGGCAGGATATCGGAGGTCATCACCAGATCCAGCTCGCCCTGTTGCAAGCCCGGCTGCGGGTCGAAGATGACACCGGACTGAAAATCCACTTCCACATGCGGCCAGCGGGCGCGGAAACTCTCCAGTGCCGGAGTGAGCCATTGAATACAGCTATGGCATTCGATGGCGATACGCAGACGGGTTTGCTGCGGCTCATTGCAATCCTGTAAGGCGCGACTGATTTGTGGCAGTACCTGATTTGCCAGTTGCAACAGGATCTCACCCTGCGGCGTAAAACGCAGCGGCTGACTTTTACGCACAAACAGACGGAAGCCAAGGCGCTGCTCCAGATCGCTGAACTGGTGGGACAAGGCGGATTGGGTCTGGTGCAGGGCCGCCGCAGCGCCTGCCAGAGAACCGCTATTCCGCAACGCCTGGAGCGTTTTCAGATGTTTAATTTCGATCATGAGAGTCCTTCACTTCGGCATGAATAATTTGCGCTTGAGGAATATACAGTAACTGCCAATTATAGATGTGTAAACATCTGGACGTCTAAATCCTTTATCTTTCGAATTTATGGTGCGTTGGTCGCACTTCCTCACCCCAGTCACTTACTTCAGTAAGCTCCTGGGGATGAGCAAGCTTGCCGCCTTCCCTAAATCCGAAATCTTTCGGATTGCAATTATGAGGCTCAAAAAATGACAGTGATTAACCACACCCTCGGTTTCCCTCGCGTAGGCCTGCGTCGCGAGCTGAAAAAAGCGCAAGAAAGTTACTGGGCGGGCAATACCAGCTGCGAAGAGCTGCTGGCTGTCGGCCAGGAACTGCGCGCTCGCCACTGGGAGCAGCAGAAGCAGGCGGGTGTTGACCTGCTGCCGGTGGGCGATTTTGCCTGGTACGACCATGTTCTGACCACCAGCCTGCTGCTGGGCAACGTGCCGGCTCGTCATCAGAACAAAGACGGCTCCGTCGATATCGATACCCTGTTCCGCATTGGCCGTGGTCGCGCGCCGACCGGCGAACCGGCTGCCGCAGCGGAAATGACTAAATGGTTTAACACCAACTACCACTACATGGTGCCGGAATTCGTGAAGGGTCAGCAGTTCAAACTGACCTGGACTCAGTTGCTGGATGAAGTGGACGAAGCGCTGGCATTGGGCCATAAGGTGAAGCCCGTTCTGCTGGGGCCGGTCACTTACCTGTGGCTCGGTAAGGTGAAAGGCGAGCAGTTTGACCGCATGAGTCTGCTGAATGATATTCTGCCGGTTTACCAGCAGGTGCTGGCGGAGCTGGCAAAACGCGGCATTGAGTGGGTTCAAATTGATGAACCGGCACTGGTGCTTGAGCTGCCGCAGGCGTGGCTGGACGCTTTCAAACCGGCTTACGAGGCGCTTAGCGGCCAGGTTAAGCTGCTGCTGACCACCTACTTTGAAAGCATCAGGGCGAACCTCGACACCATCACCGCGCTGCCGGTTCAGGGTCTGCACGTGGACCTGGTACATGGTAAAGATGATGTCGCCGAACTGCATAAACGTCTGCCTGCCGACTGGCTGCTCTCTGCGGGACTGATCAATGGGCGCAACGTCTGGCGTGCCGATCTGACTGAGAAGTACGCGCAAGTTAAAGATCTCGTCGGCAAACGCGATCTGTGGGTAGCCTCTTCCTGTTCTCTGCTGCACAGCCCAATCGACCTGAGTGTGGAAACGCGGCTCGATGCCGAGGTGAAGAGCTGGTTTGCCTTCGCCCTGCAAAAATGTGAAGAACTGGCGCTGCTGCGCGATGCGCTGAACAGTGGCGATACCGCTGCGATTGCTGAACGGAGTGCGTCGATTCAGGCGCGTCGTCACTCGGCTCGCGTGCACAACCCGGTGGTAGAACAACGTCTGGCGACAATTACCGCCCAGGACAGTCAGCGTCAAAGCGTCTATGAAGTGCGCGCCAAAGCCCAGCGTGCGCGCTTTAATCTGCCCGCATGGCCAACCACCACGATCGGTTCCTTCCCGCAGACGACGGAGATCCGTGGCTTACGCCTGGACTTCAAAAAGGGCAATCTGGATACGAACAACTACCACATCGGCATCGCCGGGCACATCAAGCAGGCGATTGTAGAGCAGGAGCGCCTGGGTCTGGATGTGCTGGTACACGGTGAAGCCGAGCGTAACGACATGGTGGAATATTTTGGCGAACACCTGGACGGTTTTATCTTCACCCAGAACGGCTGGGTACAGAGCTACGGTTCCCGCTGCGTCAAACCGCCGGTGGTGATCGGCGACGTCAGCCGCCCGGAGGCAATCACCGTTGAGTGGGCAAAATATGCCCAGTCGCTAACCGACAAACCGGTAAAAGGCATGCTGACTGGTCCGGTGACCATTCTTTGTTGGTCCTTTCCGCGTGAGGACGTCACTCGTGAAACGATTGCGAAACAGATTGCCCTGGCGCTGCGCGACGAGGTTGCGGACCTGGAGGCCGCCGGTATCGGTATTATCCAGATCGACGAACCGGCGCTGCGCGAAGGCCTGCCGCTGAAGCGTAGCGACTGGGATGCTTATCTGGCGTGGGGTGTGGAAGCTTTCCGCATCAACGCAGCGGTGGCGAAAGACGACACGCAGATCCATACTCATATGTGTTATTGCGAGTTTAACGACATCATGGCTTCTATCGCCGCGCTGGATGCGGACGTGATTACCATCGAAACCTCGCGCTCTGATATGGAGCTGCTGGAGTCCTTTGAAGAGTTTGACTATCCGAACGAAATCGGGCCGGGGGTCTATGATATTCACTCGCCGAACGTCCCGAGCGTGGCGTGGATCGAAGCGCTGCTGAAGAAAGCCGCGCAGCGCATCCCGGCAGAGCGGCTGTGGGTTAACCCGGATTGCGGCCTGAAAACCCGCGGCTGGCCGGAAACCCGCGCCGCGCTGGCCAATATGGTCAAAGCCGCGCAGAACCTGCGTCAGGCGTAATATCAATCAGACTGGCAGGAGGCTTCGGCCTCCTTTCTTCGTTTCTTTTCCCGCCTGCCGAAGCTGAATGTGAAAAGCTGTTCGGCGTGAAGCGGCTGCTTCTGGACAACGGCTATCCGCTCCCGGCGGTTGCTCAGGACGAATGTCTTTGACTACAGTTAAGCGTTCCCTGAACCGAAGCTGTGATAACTCTCCTGAGGTGAAAGATGATTGAACACCACGTCCAAAAAGGGTATTTGCGTTTTGCCATTAACCTGGGTAACCCGGTTCTTGCGACACGGCTGCCGGATGGTTCTCCGGGAGGGATAACTGCTGAGCTGGCGAAAAAGCTGGCGGCAGAGGGTCAGCGCGAGGCGCGGTTTGTTACCTGGCCGACGGCCGGGCAGGTAGTAGATGTAGCGTTGCAGGATCAATGGGATATTGCCTTTCTGGCTATCGACCCGGCGCGGGAAGATAAGCTTCGCTTTACGCCGTCCTACGTCACTATCGCAAGTTCGCTGATGGTTAAAAACGAGAGCGAGATTCAATCGGTTCAGGAGATGGACCGCGAAGATGTGGTGATTAACGTGGGCAAAGGTGCGGCCTATGAACTGTATCTGATTCGCACGCTAAAACATGCGACGATGCGCCAGTATGCCACCTCTCAGGATGCTATTCAGGCATTCATCAACGGCGAAGGTGATATGACAGCCGGTATTCGCCAGCCTCTGGAGAAAGCCGCGCGGGAAAATCCGCAGTTTCGCGTTCTGCCCGACAGCTTTAGCCAGATACATCAGGCGATATGCGTACCGCGCAATGCGCCGCAGCATTATGAATTTATTTGCCGCTGCCTTTCTTCATGGATAGCGGACGGTACTATTGCCGGGATGGTGAGCCGCCATATCGGCAATAGCTGATCGTTAACCGCGTTTACCACCATCATATTGTGCAAACCAGGCCAGCATTCGCAGCCAGCCATCTTTCGCCGACTCTTCATGATAGCTGGCGCGATAGTCGGCATTAAAAGCGTGGTCGGCGTGCGGGTAAACCACAATTTCCGCTGTCGCGTTGGCCGCCCGCAGCGCCTGACGCATGGTTTCTACTGTATCCTGGGGGATGCTGCTATCTTTTGCGCCATAAAGTCCTAAAACCGGTGCGTTCAGATCGACGGCAATATCGACCGGATGCTTCGGCGAATTAAGCGTTTTCTCGCCGACCAGCTTGCCGTACCAGGCGACGGCGGCTTTTAGCTGCGGGTTATGCGCGGCGTACAGCCAGGTAATGCGCCCGCCCCAGCAGAAGCCGGTCATGAGCAGGCGATGAGCATCGCCGCCGTGGCGGGAGGCCCAACTGGCGACATGATCGAGGTCGGCCAGTACTTGAGAATCCGGTACCTTTTTAACCAGTCCCTGGAACAGAGAAGAAGTGTCGCTGTAATCATTGGGATCGCCCTGGCGGAAGTACAGCTCTGGTGCGACAGCCAGATATCCCTCTTTCGCCAGACGGCGGCATATATCGCGGATATGTTCATGCACGCCGAAAATTTCCTGGACAACAATAACGACCGGCAGAGGCCCGTCAACGTTGCCTGGACGGGCATGGAACGCTGGCATGTTATCTCCCTGCGAAGGGATTGATGTCTCTCCGGAGACGATGTTCTCATCTGATGTGTGAATGGCAGTTGAGGTGTGCGGTGTGGCTGCAGGTGCAAAGCCAGTTTGTTTAATTGTCGTCATGGTATTCTCCGTACCCTTAATTTATTAGCGCATCAATAACTATAGCTGCTCTGGACAGGACGTTAACAAAACACAGCGCCCGAAACAGGCTATCTTTTGTTCAGAGTTCTGCGATTTAGTTGGTTTATGTGATGCATGTCGCTATTTTATGGAGAATAGTTGCAATGAATTTTATCCATAGTGACTGGTGTCACGAAATTGAGCCGACAGCTTCTGTAGAGTACGGTTTTGCTTCTGCTGATAATTCGACCCACAGAGGAGTTTTTTATGTCCAGGTCTGATGTTTTTCATCTTGGCCTCACCAAAAACGATTTACAAGGGGCTACACTGGCTATCGTCCCTGGCGATCCGGAGCGTGTGGAAAAGATCGCCGCGCTGATGGATAAGCCGGTTAAACTGGCATCTCACCGTGAATTCACCACCTGGCGCGCTGAGCTGGATGGCAAAGCAGTGATTGTCTGCTCTACGGGTATCGGCGGCCCATCGACCTCTATCGCCGTGGAAGAGCTGGCCCAACTGGGCATCCGTACCTTCCTGCGCATTGGTACCACCGGCGCCATTCAGTCGCACATTAATGTAGGCGATGTTCTGGTGACTACCGCTTCTGTTCGCCTGGATGGTGCAAGTCTGCACTTTGCGCCAATGGAGTTCCCGGCGGTGGCTGATTTTGAATGTACTACCGCGCTGGTTGAAGCGGCTAAGTCTATCGGCGCGACCACCCATGTCGGTGTGACCGCCTCTTCCGACACCTTCTATCCAGGCCAGGAACGTTACGATACCTTCTCCGGCCGCGTCGTCAGCCGCTTTAAAGGCTCGATGGAAGAGTGGCAGTCGATGGGCGTGATGAACTATGAAATGGAATCCGCCACGCTGCTGACTATGTGCGCCAGCCAGGGCCTGCGCGCCGGTATGGTTGCCGGGGTTATTGTCAACCGTACCCAGCAGGAAATTCCAAACGCGGAAACCATGAAGCAAACGGAAAGCCACGCGGTGAAAACTGTCGTGGAAGCGGCGCGTCGCCTGCTGTAAAAAAATCCCCGGATATCTTTACCGGGGCCACAGTCTTCTCCCGGGTAAAATATCCGGGAGAGTAATCAGACCTGCGTCCGTATATTCTTACGAAATGCCCACAACCCCCGAATGACCGGAGTGAGCAACGTTATCGTCGCGAGAGCAAGCAACGCCAGCGTTATTGGGCGAGTGTAGAGAAAATCCCAGTTTCCGGCAGAAAGAGAGAGCGCACGGCGAAGATTACTTTCCGCCATTGGCCCCATGATCAACGCCAGAACAACAGGCGAAGCCGGATAACCCCCTTTTTGCATAAAGTAGCCCACAATACCGGCGATAAGCATAATCCCGACATCAAACAGGCTATTGTTCAGCGCATACGTGCCTACAACGCATAGCGCAAGGATGAGTGGCGTCAGAATATTGGTCGGAATTTTAACCACATTACTCACTACCTTCAGAGACAATAGCCCCAGAATCAGTAGCATGAAATAACAAAATAGCATCCCCATAAACAGTGTGTACACCATATCGCCGTGCTCGGCGAACATCAGCGGACCCGGTTGCATCCCCTGCAGCGTCAGTGCGCCCAACATAATGGCGGTAACCGCATCGCCGGGAATGCCTAGTGTCAGCATCGGCAGCAGCGCGCCGCCGGTACAGCCGTTAGCGCCCGCTTCACAGGAGGAAACGGCGGTAATTTCTCCCTTGCCAAAGTTTTCCGGCGTTTTGCTAAAGCGTTTGGTCTCGTTATAGGCAACAAAGGCCGCAATATCCGAACCGGCTCCGGGGATCATACCGATAAACACGCCCAGACCGGCTGAGTGGAGAATCGTCACCAGAAGGCGTCGCATAACCGTCCACGGTATCATTAAGCTACCGATTACCACTTTCGC
Source organism: Klebsiella sp. (assembly GCA_036498385.1). Classification (GTDB taxonomy): domain Bacteria; phylum Pseudomonadota; class Gammaproteobacteria; order Enterobacterales; family Enterobacteriaceae; genus Klebsiella. Next base: position 31,529 of record DASYFN010000014.1, on the reverse strand, counting down.
GCCATGGCGGATAACATCGTCCTTTTCCAGCGTCTTGAACGCTTCGGAGGCCGCGAACAGACCAATCATCACAGGAATGAAGGGGACATTCATCAGTTCGACAAAACCGCCAGTAAAGCGAGGAAAACCGCCCATAGGATCAAGGCCGATAGTGGCGATAAGTAAGCCGCCGATTCCTGAAATAAGACCTTTAATCAGTGATTTACCTGATATGCTGGCAATAATGCTCAGGCCAAATATGGCAAGAGCGAACGATTCGGAGGCGCTGAATTTGAGTGCCCATCCGGCAAGGATTGGCGCGAGGAACATCAGTACCACGATACTCAAGGTGCCGCCAGCAAAGGAAGAGAATGTGGCCGTGCTCAGCGCCATTCCGGCTTTGCCTTGTCGGGTCAGTTCATAACCATCAATCGCCGTTGCCGCTGCGGCGGGCGTGCCGGGGATTTTGAGTAATATTGCGGTTATCGAACCGCCGTAGACGCCGCCGAAAAAGACGCCGCAAATCATTAATAATCCCGAGACGGGATCCATTCCGTAGGTGAAAGGCAGTAAAATCGCCACACCCATGGTTGCGGTCAGGCCGGGTAAGGCACCAATTATAATGCCCAGCATTACGCCGAATGAGGCCAACACCAGTGCCATGGGGTTAGAGAGTAGATGCGTTAAGCCTTGAGACAACAGTTCGCTACTAAACATATCAGGCTCCGATTATTCGAATAAAAATCCCGCTGGCAGCGGTACCTGTAGCGCCATTGAAAACAGCAGCCACAGGATCAATGTGATAATGATGGCGAGCAGTAGCGTCAGCCACAGCCGTTTTCGCTGCATGATTATCATCAGTGCCGTTAAGAAAATCGGCGTCGCGATGAGATAGCCCACGAAACTCAATAGCACAATGTATCCCGCGACGATGCCAATTCCCGCCGCGACGCGCCCATAGCGGGGTGGTTCATGGGGAACGGCGGCGTCGCATTTGGTCAGCCAGTTGCTTGCGACCAGCAGGATCGCCAGCACGATCAGCGCGCTGGCGTAAAAGCGGGGAAATGCGCCAGCGCCAATATCCGTCTCGATCGCCGTTGTCGGGAAATTGTGCGCAGTCACAATGACCGCGCACGCAATCACGCACAGTAGAATCCCCACACCCAATACGACGGGAGAAACACGGCGATGCGGTACGGTTAAAGCGGATGATTCAGTTTTCATCGACATAACCGTACCTGCCTATTATTTTTTCAGACCGAGTTTAGTTAGCAGTTCAGCAAAGTAAGCCTGTTGTTCGTTGATCTGCTGCTGGAATGCGGCACCTTCAAGCCAGGCGTAGTTCAGGTTGAGCCTATTCAGAGCCTCCTGGAAGGCAGGCTCTTCAGCCGTGGCTTTGGCAGCGACAGACAATATATCCACGATATCCTGTGGGGTCTTTTGCGGCACGACCAGGCCACGCCAGGTACCTATGGAGAGATCGATCCCTTTCTCTTTCAGGGTTGGGACATCGGTCATGCTCTTCATGCGCTCATCCGCCATGATCACCAGCGTTTTCAGCTTGCCGCCCTTAACATGATTAATAACTTCGCCCGGGCTAACAGCTACCGCTTCAATATGTTTACCTAGCAGGCCGGTAACTGCGGGCGCGGCGCCATCGTAGGGAACATGGGTAAACTTCACACCAGCTTTATCTTCCAGAGCCGCCGCTGCCAGATGCCAGATTGCTCCGGTTCCGGAGTTGCCGATACGTGCTTTGCCAGGGTTTTCTTTGGCCCACTGAAGGAATTCATCAATGGTATTCCATGGGGCATCGGCGCTAACGGTGATAGCAGCCGGGTCGGCATTCAGACGGGCGATTGGCTTAAAGCTATCGGTTTTGAAACTGACCATCCCGAGGCTGGGCAGGGTAGTCAACTCGACGGTGCCGAGACCGATTTTATAGCCGTTTGGTCGGGCGTTAGCGATTTCAGTAAAACCGATAGCGCCGCTGCCACCAGGCTTGTTAATCACGCCGATGCTGACAGGCAAATGTGCTTTTGCCGCGTCGGCGAAGGCGCGGGCTACCAGATCGGTACCACCGCCAGCGGAGTAAGGAACAATCAAATCGATTTGTTTGGTCGGATAGTTAGCCGCTTGCGCAGGTAGTGCGCTTAACAGCGTTCCGGCAACGAGTGCTGCGGAGAGGTATTGTAATGGTCTGGTAAGATGTCTAATCATATTCATTCCTTATTATTGTTTATAAATATCGGTACGCTTAACCAGCATATCGTTGCCAGGCCGAGATGAATTCCCTGGCGGCCTGACGAACATCGTTTGCACTGTCACCGGGCTTGTAGAGCGCTCCCCCCAGCCCGAATCCATCTGCGCCAGCGCGAAAGTAATCCGCCATTTTTTCTGGCGTGATGCCACCAACCGGGAGAAGCGGTATTTGGGATGGAACGACGGCTCTCCAGGCTTTGATGACCTCCGGGATTATTTGCTCTGCCGGAAAAACCTTGATGGCATCCGCACCATGCTCAATGGCGGCAAAAGCCTCAGTTAAGGTGGCGGCCCCGGGAGTGCAGAGCAGTTCTGCGTTTTTAGCTGCGGTAATAACCGCAAGATCGCTATGAGGCATCACGATTAGCTGCCCTCCAGCGTGTTTAACCTGGTTGACCTGTTGTGGAGTCATGACCGTACCTGCCCCGATCGTACAATCTGTAGGGAGCGACTCACGCAGCAGTCGAATGCTGTCGTATGGTGTCGGGGAGTTGAGCGGAACCTCAATAAGGCGAAAACCCTCCTCATACAGTGTGAGGCCGATTTCTTGTGCCTCTTTTGTTTTTATGCCGCGTAAAATAGCGACAAGTCCATGTTTTTTAATGCAAGTCATTAAATCCATCGCTGTCTCTCCGTTATGCGTCGCTGATAAGCCCGGCGCGTAAAGCGATTTGCCATAGACCGGCGGTAGTGGCCTGTTTAATAAATTTCAGCGGGCGATCGGCGATTGCCTGGCGAAACGCCCGTTGATAGCGTGTACACAGGATGGCGTTACCCGTTAGCATGATCGGCGTACATTGACGGCGTTCTTCGCTTATTAGCAGTGTCTGGCGAATACCAATGAGTTCATGACCAATAACTAACCCGGAAAGATAGTCCGCCTGCTGCTGGCTTGATATATGTCCCGACAGGAGCTTTGTCCGCGTTGAAAATAGTGTGCAAAGCAGTCCGGCTTTCGTCTGGCGAAGCGCTGTTGCAACGCCTTCATCAAAAGCGTGCCAGTCGGTTTCTGGAGCATCCTGCATGGTGGAGCCAAGAATGGTGTGGTGACGCAGGACGTCAAATACCTCGCCGGTCATAAATGTATGAAAACGCAATACGCAGTTTTGTTGCGTTAGCGCCCATTTGGAATGGGTTCCCGGCATCCCGATAATCATTTCGCCAGCGTTGTTATTCTCATTGTATAAAATGCCGAAAATTTGCGTCTCTTCGCCGCGCATGACCTCCGGGTCACTACTGTAAACCGCTATCCCGGGAATGATGGAGAGGGTTATGGCATCGCTGATCTTCAACCGACAAAGTTGGCTGGCAAGGCCTGTCAGGCTGGTTGGGCAGGGCAAGTAAGCGGCCTCCTTCCAGCCCTGAGCGCTACCAACCATGCCGCAGGCGATAACATTCGGGTTAGCTCCTGTTTGTAACCAGTCGCCACAGGCGGTGAAGAATGTTTCACGGAACGCTGCCATGCGCCCATCTTGATGGCTGGGAAGCTTCATAATGCCGTAAGGTAGCTCCCGGCATTCAGGCGGTTGGGTGTTGTTGCTGAAACGATATGCGCGTAGCGAGGTCGTTCCCCAATCCAGGGCTAATAAACGGCTTTGGGTATCCATCATTTATGTCCTGGTTTCCTTGGTTATTTGCTGCCGTGGGATGAGCAGGATCATCCGGCCCAACCTAGCTCTGCTGAAATGGCGCGAGCATGGGACTGCACAAGCGGAATGAGCTCATCCATTCGCTCTCGTGACATGTAATTTACTGTACTGGCTACGGATATCGCGGCGATAAGCTGGTTGCGAGCGTCATAAATGGGGGCCGCCACACAGCGGATTGCGGGTTCATTTTCTTCTAGATCGAATGCATAACCGCGTAGCACATAGCGCTGCATATTGGCCTGGAAACGTTCCAGATCTTGCGCGCGTCCCTGACGTAGAAAGAGTTCGCTCATCGCATTCACATCATCGTTAAGAAGGAGTGCCTTACCTATTCCGGTTAATGCCAGAGGCATCCGGTGCCCGGGACGGGAGCGCATTTCCAGGCCGCGCTGGCTGTTGATCTTTTCCAGATAAAGTACTTCGTCGTTCTCGCGGACGCCCAGATGAACGGTGTCTTTAGTCGCATCTGCGAGTTTTTGTAGCCATGGTCGAGCCAGAGCCGGTAATGAAATGGCATCCAGTGCGCGAGCGCCTAATTCAATCAGCCGTGGTCCAAGGTCATAGCCGGTATTTGTGGCATAACGCAGGTAACGCTGCTCCACCAACGCCGAAGCCAGACGATGCGCGGTACTCCTGGGCATAGAGGTAAATTCGCTGATTGATTTTAAGTCTCTATAGCCAGCCGCTACTGCATCAATGACCGCTAATCCACGCAGCAGCGTTTGGGCACCTGAGGTGTGTTGCATTTCCTTTTCCCTTGATTGGACCTCTCTGAATATGCCGTGATTTTCTCTGATGTCATTTTTGATAACGGTGATTTGATGCACAAATTCCCTATTTATAAGATGTCATCCCTATATATGGGATTTATGGTTTAATATTTTGCGTAGCGCCTCGCAGGAAAACCCTTTCCAACTGGACGTTTGTACAGCACAATCCTATTTTGTGCCGTAAGTGGTTGCCGCGGGAGGCGTTGTGGATATCTCAATTATTATTAGTGCCGTTGCGGCGCTGGCTGTGGGCCTGATTGTTGGCTGGCTGGCGACGAAAGCGCATGCTGATCAAATTCGCGCCGATCTGATTGAAGAGCGGCGCGAGCTGGATATTGAGCTGAGCGCTGCCCGCCAACAACTGATGCAGGAGCGCCACTGGCGAGAAGAGTGTGAGCTGCTCAATAACGAGCTGCGCAGCCTGCGCAATATCAACACCTCTCTGGAAGCCGATCTGCGTGAAGTGACAACCCGTCTTGAATCCACTCAACTGCATGCGGAAGATAAGATCCGCCAGATGGTCAACAGCGAGCAGCGGCTTAGCGAGCAGTTTGAGAACCTGGCGAACCGCATTTTTGAACATAGTAACCGGCGGGTGGATGAGCAGAATCGTCAGAGCCTGCACGGTCTGCTGACGCCGCTTCGTGAGCAACTGGATGGCTTTCGCCGTCAGGTGCAGGATAGCTTTGGTCAGGAAGCGCGAGAGCGCCACACCCTGGCTCATGAAATCCGCAATCTTCAGCAGCTTAATGCGCAAATGGCTCAGGAGGCGCTAAACCTGACTCGCGCGCTTAAAGGCGATAACAAAACCCAGGGCAACTGGGGCGAAGTAGTATTAACTCGTGTGCTGGAAGCATCCGGGCTGCGGGAGGGCCATGAATATCAAACCCAGGTGAGCATCGAAACGGACGACCGCTCGCGGATGCAGCCTGATGTGATTGTCCGTTTGCCGCAGGGGAAAGATGTGGTTATCGATGCCAAGATGACCCTGGTAGCCTATGAACGCTATTTCAATGCCGAAGATGATTATACCCGTGAAGCGGCGCTGCAGGAGCATATCGCTTCCGTACGTAACCATATGCGTCTGCTGGGACGTAAAGACTACCAGCAACTGCCGGGGCTACGCTCGCTCGATTACGTTTTAATGTTTATCCCGGTGGAACCGGCCTTTCTGCTGGCTATCGATCGTCAGCCGGAACTCATTAGCGAAGCGTTAAAGAACAACATTATGCTGGTGAGCCCGACCACGCTGCTGGTGGCGCTGCGTACTATCGCCAATCTCTGGCGCTATGAGCATCAGAGCCGCAATGCGCAGAAAATTGCCGAAAGAGCGGGGCGGCTGTATGACAAGATGCGCCTGTTTGTAGACGATATGTCCGCCATCGGACAAGGCCTGGATAAAGCCCAGGATAACTATCGGCAGGCAATGAAAAAGCTCGCCTCCGGGCGCGGTAACCTGCTGGTACAGGCGGAATCATTCCGCGGCCTTGGCGTAGAGGTTAAACGTGGGATTAATCCTGACTTAGTCGAACAGGCAACAGCACAGGATGAGGAGTACTTCCTTACAGATGACAGTAACTCATCGGAAGATAACGGTTTTTCGTCCGATAATGCGGCGACTTCCACGTATGACAACCGCCCTCAGCCGCGTTGAAGAATAGGGGAAGTGCGCTAAATCTGTTACACTCAACAAACATTTTCTTGATAAGCAAGCAGGCATTGAGATGGTTGAGGATTCACAAGAAACGACGCATTTTGGCTTTCAGACTGTCGCCAAAGAGCAGAAAGCTGACATGGTGGCGCATGTATTTCATTCTGTGGCCGCAAAATATGACGTAATGAACGACCTGATGTCGTTCGGCATTCATCGTTTGTGGAAGCGTTTCACCATCGACTGCAGCGGCGTGCGCCGTGGGCAAACCGTATTGGATCTGGCTGGTGGTACCGGCGATCTGACAGCGAAATTCTCTCGACTGGTGGGTGAAACCGGCCGCGTGATGCTGGCGGATATCAATGACTCGATGTTGAAAATGGGCCGCGAGAAGCTGCGTAATATTGGCATCATCGGTAACGTGGAATACATCCAGGCGAACGCTGAAGCGCTGCCTTTTGCGGACAACACCTTTGATTGCATTACCATTTCTTTCGGCCTGCGTAACGTGACTGATAAAGAAAAAGCGCTGCGCTCCATGTACCGCGTGCTAAAACCGGGCGGCCGTCTGCTCGTTCTGGAATTCTCGAAACCGCTTATTGAGCCGCTCAGCAAAGCCTACGACGCCTATTCCTTCCATATTCTGCCACGCGTGGGTGAATTCGTTGCTAAAGACGCCGATAGCTATCGTTATCTTGCTGAATCTATTCGAATGCACCCTGATCAGGACACCCTGAAAGAGATGATGCAGGACGCAGGGTTTGAGAGTGTCGACTACTACAACCTGACGGCTGGCATCGTTGCGCTACACCGCGGTTATAAGTTCTGACAGGAGGGACGCTATGCCTTTCAACCCACTGGTTACTGCCGGTATTGAGACGGTTCTGAACACCTTCCTCTGGCGCGATCGGGCGCTGAAACCCGCTCGCCAGCGCCTGCTGGGAAAAGTGCTGCGCGTTGAGCTGCAAGAGTTTTCGGAGCCCGTGGTGCTGGTATTCAGCGAACGCCAGGTGGATGTACTGGGAGCGTGGGAAGGCGAGGCCGACTGCACCGTGCGTACCCGCCTTAGCGTACTTCCGCAATTGCGCAATCGCCAGCAGCTTACCGCGCTGATTCGCAGCGGCGATCTTGAAGTGCAGGGCGACCTGCAGGTGGTGCAAAATACCGTCACGCTGTGTGATCTGGCGGAGTTCGATCCGGCAGAACTGCTCGCTCCGTATACCGGGGATGTGGTTGCGGAAGGCTTCAGTAAAGTATTACGCGGCGGCGCTCGCTTTCTTCTGCATGGCGCTCAACGCCAGCAGCGCTATGTCGCGGAAGCGATTACCGAAGAGTGGCGCCTGGCACCGGGTCCGCTGGAGCTGGCTTGGTTTGCGGAGGAAACCTCTGCGGTGGAACGAACCTTGGCCGCGCTGGAAAAACGGCTGGAAACGCTGGAGGGCAAATGACGCCAGGAGAATTACGGCGCCTGTATTTCATCATCCACACCTTTTTGAGCTACGGGCTTGATGAGCTCATCCCCAAAATGCGTATCACGCTGCCGCTGCGGATCTGGCGGCGGATGCTGTTCTGGATGCCAAATCGCCATAAAAACCGTCCTCTCGGCGAGCGACTGCGCCTTGCATTACAAGAACTGGGGCCGGTGTGGATCAAATTTGGCCAGATGCTCTCGACCCGTCGCGACCTGTTTCCGCCCCATATTGCCGATCAACTGGCCATGTTGCAGGATCGCGTCGCGCCTTTTGATGGTCTGCAGGCCAAAAGACAAATTGAGCAAGCCATGGGCGGCCTGCCAGTAGAAGCCTGGTTTGATGATTTTTCTATTGAGCCACTCGCTTCCGCTTCTATTGCCCAGGTTCATACCGCGCGTCTGAAAGAGAACGGCAAAGACGTTGTTATTAAGGTGATCCGCCCGGATATTGTGCCGGTTATCAAAGCGGATATGAAACTCATCTACCGTCTTGCCCGTTGGGTGCCGCGTCTGTTACCGGATGGCCGTCGCCTTCGCCCGCAGGAAGTGGTTCGCGAATACGAAAAAACGCTGCTGGATGAGCTCAACCTGCTGCGTGAATCGGCTAACGCTATCCAGCTTCGACGCAACTTTGAAGATAGTCCGATGCTGTATGTCCCGGAAGTCTACCCGGACTACTGCAGTGAAGGCATGATGGTGATGGAGCGGATTTACGGGATCCCGGTATCCGATGTTGCTGCTCTGGAAGCGCAGGGGACTAACATGAAGCTGCTGGCTGAGCGTGGCGTACAGGTCTTCTTTACCCAGGTTTTCCGCGACAGCTTCTTCCATGCCGACATGCATCCTGGCAATATTTTTGTCAGCCGTCACCATCCGGAGGACCCGCAATATATTGGTATTGACTGCGGTATCGTCGGCTCGTTGAACAAAGAAGATAAGCGCTATCTGGCGGAAAACTTCATTGCCTTCTTCAACCGCGATTATCGCAAAGTTGCGGAACTGCATGTTGATTCCGGCTGGGTTCCCGCAGATACCAACGTTGAAGAGTTCGAGTTTGCCATTCGTACCGTCTGTGAACCTATTTTTGAAAAGCCGCTGGCGGAAATCTCGTTTGGCCATGTTTTGTTGAACCTCTTTAACACGGCGCGACGTTTCAATATGGAAGTGCAGCCGCAGCTGGTTCTGCTGCAGAAGACATTACTTTACGTAGAAGGTGTAGGTCGCCAGCTCTATCCTCAGTTAGACTTGTGGAAAACGGCGAAACCGTTCCTTGAGTCGTGGATTAAAGATCAGGTGGGTTTTCCGGCCCTGGTACGAGCGTTTAAAGAAAAAGCGCCGTTCTGGATCGAGAGAATGCCGGAACTACCTGAACTGGTGTACCAGAGCCTGCAGCAAAGCAAGCAGTTGCAGAATAGCGTCGATACCATCGTGCGCGATATCCAGGTGCGACATGTGCGCCAGGGTCAGTCCCGCTATCTGTTTGGTATAGGTGCGGTTTTATTACTGAGTGGTACATTGTTATTCATCCAGCGCCCCGAGTGGGGCATGATGCCCGGCTGGCTGATGGCCGCTGGCGTCGTAACCTGGCTTTTCGGCTGGCGAAAGACGAACTGACGGCGGTCGCCTTTATTACTGCACATAATGTGTATAATGCGTCCTAATAATTCATCATCTGTCATAGGGGAATGTGTATGGGTGGTATCAGTATTTGGCAGTTACTTATTGTTGTCGTCATCGTGGTTCTGCTTTTTGGGACAAAAAAGCTGAGTTCGCTCGGTTCAGATTTAGGGGCGTCGATCAAAGGCTTTAAAAAGGCCATGAGCGACGAAGATAAACCGGAGAAATCCGAGCCGGATGCAGATTTCGCAGCGAAAACCCTTGCTGACAAGCCGGATGACGCAAAGAAAGACGAGACTAAACGCCACGACAAAGAGCAGGTGTAATTCGTGTTCGATATTGGTTTTAGTGAGCTGCTGCTGGTATTCGTGATTGGCCTCATTGTTTTGGGTCCACAGCGATTACCGGTAGCGGTAAAGACGGTAGCTAGCTGGATCCGCACACTGCGGTCGCTTGCGGCTACCGTACAAAATGAAATAACGCAGGAGTTAAAACTGCAGGAGTTTCAGGAAAGTCTTAAAAAGGTGGAAAAGGCCAGCCTGGATAATCTGACGCCCGAGCTAAAAGCCTCAATGGATGAGCTGCGTGAAGCGGCTGAATCTATGAAGCGATCCTACTCCGCCCACGATCCTGAAAAAGCCAGCGACGAAGCCAACACCATTCACAACCCGGTCGTAAAAGGAAGTGAAGAGCAGCGCAAGGACGTGACGCCAGCGACGGCTGAACATCAGGCCAGTGCGCCAGAGCATACTCCCGAATACATTGCTGAAGAGCTCCCCGCTTCGCAGACTGACATTCCTGCAGTGAAAGTAAACACTGCCGTGTCGGCTTCCGATTCCTCCCCTGTATCAAGTGATAAACAGTAAAAATGGGCGTAGATGATACTCAACCACTAATTACGCATTTGATTGAGCTGCGCAAGCGCTTGATCAACTGCATTCTTGCGATTCTGGTGATTTTCCTGGCGTTGGTATATTTCGCCAACGATATCTATCAACTGGTTTCCGCGCCGCTTATTCGGCAGATGCCGGTAGGTGCGACAATGATCGCAACGGATGTGGCCTCGCCTTTCTTCACTCCGATCAAGCTGACCTTTATGGTATCGATAATTTTGTCGGTACCGGTCATTCTGTATCAGGTCTGGGCTTTTGTAGCGCCAGCGCTGTATAAGCATGAACGTCGATTGGTTATGCCGCTTCTGGTCTCCAGTACGCTGCTGTTCTATATTGGTATGGCCTTTGCCTACTTCGTCGTTTTCCCGCTGGCATTTGGTTTTCTGACCCACGCGGCGCCGGAAGGCGTGCAGGTCTCTACCGATATTCGCAGCTATCTCAACTTTGTTATGGCGTTGTTTATCGCGTTTGGCGTCTCATTCGAAGTTCCCGTGGCCATCGTGTTGCTGTGCTGGATGGGCGTCACCACGCCGGACGAGCTGCGTAAGAAACGCCCCTATGTACTGGTTGGCGCATTCGTTGTTGGGATGCTGTTGACGCCGCCGGATGTGTTCTCGCAAACACTGCTGGCGATCCCGATGTACTGTTTGTTTGAAGTCGGGGTCTTCTTCGCGCGATTCTATACCGGTAAACGCCTGACACGCGACGAGGATGCCGCTGCCGAAGAGGCGCAAGGCAAAGAAGAATAAAGCTCAACCGCCCGTCAGGGCGGTTGCCGTATGGGAGGGATGATGTTTGATATCGGCGTAAATCTGACCAGCTCGCAGTTTTCACGCGATCGCAATGAGGTTGTTTCCCGGGCCCAGGCGGCGGGAGTCACTGGTATGCTGTTAACAGGAACCAACCTGCATGAAAGCGCGCAGGCGCAGCAGATGGCGCACCGTTATTCCGGATGCTGGTCAACTGCCGGCGTTCATCCCCACGACAGTAGCTGCTGGACGGAATCGGTAGCGGCAGCGGTCTATGCGCTGGCTCGCGAGCCGGAAGTTGTTGCGGTCGGTGAGTGCGGTCTGGATTTCAACCGCAACTTTTCGACGCCTCAGGAGCAAGAAACGGCGTTTAGCGCCCAGCTGGCGCTGGCAGCGGAGCTGTCGATGCCGGTATTTTTACACTGCCGCGATGCGCACGAACGTTTCCTGGCCCTGCTGGTACCCTGGCTTGATAAGCTCCCGGGGGCCGTTGTGCATTGTTTTACTGGTAGCCGCGAAGAGATGCGCGAATGCGTGGAGCACGGTTTATTTATTGGCATTACCGGCTGGGTATGCGATGAGCGTCGGGGACTGCAACTGCGAGAATTACTGGGCGATATCCCGGCAGATCGCCTGCTGATTGAGACCGATGCGCCATACCTGCTGCCGCGAGATATGCGGCCAAAACCCTCTTCCCGCCGTAATGAGCCCGCATACCTGCCGCATATTCTGACCAGTATCGCGGGATGGCGTGGGGAAGAGGCGCAGTGGTTGGAAGACGTTACCGATGCTAACGTCAGAAGACTCTTTGGCGTGCGCTTTTAAGCGCCGTCAAATTTTATAAAAGTCAGTATTTTTAACACTCTGGAGTACTTGCTTGTTAAGCATGTTCAGCAGCAGCATAGAACGGGCTTCACCATCCGGTTCGGTAAAAATAGCCTGCAGACCCTCAAATGCGCCATCGGTAATCAACACGCTGTCGCCTTCATGCGGCGTTTCCGGGTCGGTAATACCTTCCGGTTTGTAGATGGAAAGCTGATGAATGACGGCAGACGGCACGATTGCGGGCAGCGCGCCGAAACGCACAAAGTTGTTCACACCACGCGTTGCGTTGATGGTGGTGGTATGAATCACTTCCGGATCGAACTCGATAAACAGATAATTGGGGAACAGGGGCTCGCTGACCGTCGTGCGTTTACCGCGGACGATTTTTTCCAGCTCGATCGTTGGCATCAGGCAATTAACGGCCTGCCGTTCAAGGTGTTCCTGGGCGCGTTCAAGCTGCCCACGTTTGCAATAAAGTAAGTACCAGGCTTGCATAATGACTCTTTCCAATGCTACTAGCAGCAAGCATAACAAAAGCCCGGTACGATCGCGAAATCATTGCGGGTGAAAACTAAATTTCAGTGTTCTTTCACGCTAATTTAACAAAAATACAGCATAGCTCCGGCGAACGCCGTATAATCAGCCACCTGTATAGGGATCAATAACAACTCCATGAAATACCACGATCTACGCGACTTTCTGACATTACTGGAGCAGCAGGGGGAATTGAAACGGATCTCCCTGCCGGTCGATCCTCACCTGGAAATTACCGAAATTGCCGACCGCACTTTACGTGCTGGCGGTCCGGCCCTGCTATTCGAAAATCCTAAAGGTTACTCCATGCCGGTGTTGTGTAATCTTTTCGGCACGCCGCGGCGAGTCGCGCTGGGGATGGGGCAAGAGGATGTCAGTTCTCTGCGGGAAGTGGGTAAGCTTCTGGCATTTCTGAAAGAGCCGGAACCACCAAAAGGTTTCCGCGATCTGTTTGATAAGCTGCCGCAGTTCAAGCAAGTGCTGAATATGCCGACTAAGCGTCTGCGCGGGGCGCCGTGCCAGCAAAAAATTATCCAGGGCGATGATGTTGATCTGAGCCGCATTCCGATCATGACCTGCTGGCCGGAAGATGCCGCGCCGCTGATCACCTGGGGCCTGACGGTGACACGCGGTCCGCATAAAGAGCGGCAAAATTTGGGCATTTATCGCCAGCAACTGATTGGCAAGAACAAGCTGATTATGCGCTGGCTATCGCATCGCGGCGGTGCGCTGGACTTCCAGGAGTGGTGCGCAGCGCATCCTGGCGAGCGTTTCCCGGTCTCCGTAGCGCTGGGTGCTGATCCGGCAACTATTCTCGGGGCGGTGACTCCGGTTCCGGATACCCTTTCCGAGTATGCCTTTGCCGGGCTGTTGCGTGGAACGAAAACCGAAGTCGTGAAGTGCGTCTCTAACGATCTGGAGGTGCCTGCCAGCGCGGAGATCGTGCTGGAAGGGTATATTGAGGCGGGTGAAATGGCTCCGGAAGGTCCATATGGCGACCATACCGGCTACTACAATGAAGTGGATAATTTCCCGGTCTTTACCGTTACGCACATTACTCAGCGTGAAGATGCCATTTACCACTCGACCTACACCGGGCGTCCGCCGGATGAACCAGCGGTACTGGGCGTTGCGCTGAACGAAGTATTCGTCCCCATTCTGCAAAAGCAGTTTCCTGAAATTGTGGATTTCTATTTACCGCCTGAAGGCTGTTCCTATCGTCTGGCGGTGGTCACCATGAAGAAGCAGTACGCCGGTCACGCTAAACGCGTCATGATGGGCGTCTGGTCGTTCCTTCGTCAGTTCATGTATACCAAGTTCGTCATTGTCTGCGATGACGATGTCAACGCACGGGACTGGAATGATGTGATTTGGGCGATTACTACCCGTATGGACCCGGCGCGTGATACGGTACTGGTAGAAAATACGCCAATTGATTATCTGGATTTTGCCTCACCGGTTTCCGGTTTGGGTTCAAAAATGGGGCTGGATGCCACAAATAAATGGCCTGGTGAGACCCAGCGCGAGTGGGGTCGTCCGATTAAGAAAGATCCCGAGGTGACAGCGCGCGTCGACGCCATCTGGGATGAACTGGCCATCTTCAAATAACAGTAAGCGATATAGACCCGACAGAGGGGACGCATGACAACCTTAAGCTGTAAAGTGACCTCGGTGGAGGCGATTACTGATACTGTGTATCGCGTTCGATTAGTGCCGGAAGCGGCGTTTTCCTTCCGTGCTGGTCAGTATCTGATGGTCGTGATGGACGAACGCGATAAACGCCCATTCTCGATGGCGTCTACGCCGTCGGAACAGGAGTTTATCGAACTGCATATCGGTGCATCAGAACTTAATCTGTACGCCATGGCGGTGATGGATCGTATTCTGAAAGAGCGTGAAATCGAGGTCGACATGCCGCATGGCGAAGCCTGGCTGCGCGATGATGAAGAACGCCCGCTGATTTTGATCGCCGGAGGAACGGGTTTCTCTTACGTGCGTTCGATTCTGCTTACCGCGCTGGCGCGCAATCCGAACCGCGATATCGCCATCTACTGGGGTGGACGTGAAGCGAAGCATCTCTATGATTTGGCTGAGCTGGAGGCGTTAAGCCTGCAGCATCCGGGCTTGCGTGTCGAGCCCGTTGTTGAGCAACCTGAAGCCGAGTGGCGTGGTCGTACCGGAACCGTGCTCACGGCGGTCCTGCAGGATTACGGTACGCTGGGCGAGCATGATATCTATATCGCTGGCCGCTTTGAGATGGCGAAAATTGCCCGTGACCTGTTCTGCAACGAGCGCGGCGCACGCGAAGATCGCCTGTTTGGCGATGCCTTTGCGTTTATCTGATAGCCGTTGTGAAGGCATCCGGGCTTGTGGCCCGGATGTTGTTTTTACCGGGCATTGCTGAAGTAAACGTACTGCGGTCGATCGTTTTCCAGCAAGCAGAGCATTTTCCCCATGACGTTTCCTTCTTGTTCCAGCGTAGCGGTTAACTGCGTCGCAATATGCTGGCTACCTGTCTCTCCTCATCGTGTTCGGTATTGACATCGAACATTATCAATGTTAGTTGCTTCAACTGCTGCTTATGATGTTTTCTGGTCATTGAGCAAACACTGTACATACCAGTAGCAGGTTATTATCGTCCTGATTAGAATATGACCATTGCTGACTGGCAGCTTCTGAGGATCGCCGCGATATGGACGTCTTACGTTTCTTGTTCCGTTCTCCTTTTGCATTATTACGTGCTATTGGCTGGCTTTTATCCGCCTTTTTGCGCCTTCTTGGGTTGGTTATCTCCCCGTTAGTTGGCCGGATTAGCTGGCGAACGCCGCCCTGGGTACCGGCCATAAAACGCGTGCTGCGTTGGGCGGAAAACGGCGTCGATAGCCATCCCAAAATAGTGGCAACGGTACTGGTTGCTGTGCTGGTTATGGCTGGCGGCGGTTATTACGGCTGGCACTGGTATTTGAATCGTCCGCAGCCGATTGAGCCAGCGCCGCTTATTGTGCAACAGGTGGATGTGCGTCTGCGGGAGCCGAGAGCGCCTGATATTAATAGCGCGAAGCCACAGACGCTGGTGCTGTCGTTTTCGCGCTCCGCAGCGCCGGTTGTGCTGAGCGGTAAGACCATCAGCGCTGGGGTGACGCTGTCGCCTGCGGCGCCTGGCGAATGGAAATGGCAGGACGATCGCACGCTGGTCTTTACTGCCGGTAAAACGCTGCCGATGGGAGAAGAGTTCACGCTGACTCTGGATGCCAAAAAGCTCCTCGCGCCACAGGTTTCCCTTGCGCGCAACGAGTACCGCTTTATGACCGAACCGTTCGATCTTCGCATAACGGGTACGGAATTTTATCAGGATCCGCAGGCGCCGTTGAAAAAGAGCGCGATTTTCACTGTACGGTTTAATGCGCCGGTGGATGCGCAAAGTTTTGAACAACGCCTTTCGCTGAGCACGTTGTCATCCAACCGTCCTCTGAAGTTTAATGTGGTTTATGACGAGAAAAAACTTCAGGCGTGGGTGCATTCAGCGCAGCTAACGCTGCCGGATAACAACGATCGTGTAGTGCTGTCGGTGAAAAAAGGCGTGAAATCAATGCTGGCGGCTAACGCGACGGCAGAAGAGAAAATGCGCAGCCAGGACATTCCCGGCCTGTACAGCCTGAGCGTGAATAACGTGGATAGCCAACTGGTGGAAGCGGAAGGCAGCGACGGTATGCGCACACTGATTATTACCACCAGCGACGCGGTGAATGAAAAAGCGTTAAATAAAAACGTTACTGCCTGGGTGCTGCCGCAGCACGCTCTGGATCCTAAAGTGCGGGAGAGTGAGGATGAGCAGAGCATTTATAACTGGAGGTTGAGTGACATTGATGAAGAGGTGTTAGCGCACGCTTCCAGACTGCCGCTCACGATGAGCGATAACGATGAGGAGAATCAGGCGGGTTTTAGCTTTACCTATAAAGATATTCCCGCCGGTCGTTTCCTGCTGGTGAAAGTGGCCGCTGGCCTCAGTTCCGTCGGCGGGTTCCGTCTGCGCGCCGACGATTACCATATCGTCACTGTACCGGATTATCCCCAGGTGCTGCGTTTTACCTCGGAAGGGGCGCTGCTGTCGATGAAGGGCGATAAGCGCATCACCGTGGCGGCGCGTAACATGCCGGGCCTGCAAATGGATATCAAACGCGTCATTCCCAGCCAACTGCAGCACATCGTCTCATTTAAATCGTCTGACTTTACCTCAACGGAGTTCGTGCACTGGCGGGTGAATGACGAATATTTTACCGAACGCTTCCATTACCAGATGCCGCTCAAAAACGATAATACGGGTGCGCTTCAGTACCAGGGCGTGGACCTGGGGCGTTACTTGACGAATAACGGTCAGTCCCGGCGCGGTATTTTTCTGCTGAATTTAAGACGCTGGGATCCGCAGGCGGAGCAGGAAAGAGAAGAGTGGGCTGAAGAAGAGGAACATGAACAGGACCGGGTGATGGACTCCCGGTTTGTCGTCGTAACTGATTTGGGCATTATGGCGAAGCGTTCGGTCGATCGTTCGCGAGATGTTTTTGTGCAGTCGATTCACGATGGCATGCCAGTCAGCGAGGCTAAAGTCTCCGTGGTGGCCAGAAATGGTACGACGCTGTTTAGCCGAACGACTGGGGCGGATGGTCATGTGGTGTTCCCGTCGCTGGATGATTTCCGCGCCGAGCGGACGCCAGTGATGTTCCTGGTCGAAAAAGAGGGCGATGTCTCCTTCCTGCCGACCGATGATAATGGCAACCGTCAGTTGAGTTTCTCTCGTTTTGATGTGGGAGGTGAGTATACGCCGCGCGATCCGCGTACGCTTGACAGCTACCTGTTCTCCGACCGCGGTGTTTATCGTCCCGGAGAGCGGTTTAACATCGGGCTTATCACCCGCACCAGCGACTGGAAAACCCAGGTCGCCGGTATTCCTGTGCAGGCGGAAATTCGCGATCCGCGCGATACATTAATGGCGACCATCCCGCTCACGCTGGATGCTTCCGGCTTTAGCGAGCTGAATTACACCACATCAGAAAACTCGCCAACCGGCGACTGGACGGTATATCTCTATTTGCTGGGGAAAAATGAGGGCGATAAGCGCCTGTTAGGCAATACCACGGTGCGGGTCAAAGAGTTCGAACCGGATCGCCTGAAAGTGGCGTTGAAACTGTTGCCGGAACGTCAACTGGGATGGGTGAAGCCTGGGGAGCTGAAAGCGAACATTGATGTGCAGAACCTGTTCGGCACGCCGGCTCAGGGGCGGCGCGTGACGTCGAATTTGACGCTGCGCCCGGTTTATCCACGCTTCAGCCAATTTAATGACTATCAATTCTATGAAAATCGCCGTAGCAATGATGACTTCGAGACGCAACTGGAAGAGCGAACCACTGACGATAACGGTAACGCGGATATTGCGCTGGAGCTCAACGGTTACGACGATGCAACTTACCAGCTTCAACTGATTTCCGAAGCCTTTGAAGCGGGCGGCGGGCGTTCGGTCACGGCGGCAGCGCGGGTGATGGTCTCTCCGCACGACTGGCTGGTGGGCGTGAAGGTGGATGGCGACCCTGATTACATCAACAAGGATGCGGAACGCCACCTGAATCTGATTGCCATCGATCCGTCATTGAAGAAAATTGCGCTCCCCGGCCTGAAAGCGGATCTGCTGGAGCAGAAGTACCTGTCGGTGCTGACGA
Organism: Klebsiella sp.; assembly: GCA_036498385.1. GTDB lineage: Bacteria > Pseudomonadota > Gammaproteobacteria > Enterobacterales > Enterobacteriaceae > Klebsiella. The sequence continues at coordinate 13,418 of DASYFN010000014.1, read as the reverse complement.
AGCAGAGTTCAGGGGTTTACAAGTATCAGTCGAAGCTTAAAGAGATCCCCGTTTCCAGCGCGCCGCTGGCGATTGACGCGCAGGGGAGCGATTTCCGCCTCGCGACGGATAAACCGGGCACCTTTGTGCTCGAGATAAAAGATAGCGAAGATCGCGTGCTGAACCGCGTGGTTTATACGGTGGCGGGCAACGCCAACATCTCACGTTCTCTGGATCGCGACGCTGAACTGAAGCTGACGCTGAACAAGGGCACATATAAACCGGGCGAAGAGATTGAAGTCGCCATCAACGCGCCGTATACCGGAAGCGGCATCATCACCATTGAGCGAGATAAGGTGTACCAGTGGAAGTGGTTCCATAGCGATACCACTAGCTCGGTGCAGACCATCCGCGTACCGGAAGATATGGAGGGCAACGGCTACATTAACGTGCAGTTCATCCGCGATCCGAACTCGGATGAAATCTTTATGAGCCCGCTCAGCTATGGCGTTAAGCCGTTTGCGATTAGCCACGAAGCTCGGCAGGCGCAGATGACGATTGATGCGCCAGAGGTGGTGAAGCCGGGTGAAACCCTGACGATAAAGGTGAAAACCGATTCGCCGCAGCGGGTGGTGGTGTTTGCTGTCGATGAGGGGATTTTGCAGGTAGCGCGCTACCGCCTGAAAGATCCGCTGGATTACTTCTTCCGCAAGCGTACGTTGGAGGTAGAAAGCTCGCAAATTCTTGACCTGATCCTGCCGGAATTCAGCAAGATGATGTCGCTGGTTTCCGCGCCGGGCGGTGACGGTGGTGAAGGACTGGATCTGCATCTGAACCCGTTCAAAAGGAAAAAAGACGCGCCAGTGGCTTATTGGTCGGGAATTACTGATGTGGACGGCGAAGCGGAGTTCCACTATCCGGTGCCGGATTACTTCAACGGTAAAATCCGCGTGATGGCGATGTCGGTTACGCCGGACAAAATCGGCCACGCGCAGCGCTATACTACGGTGCGTGACGATTTTGTCTTAAGCCCTAATGTGCCGACGACGGTCGCGCCGGGAGATCTATTTGATGTGACGCTGGGCGTCGCCAACAATCTCAGCGGGCTGAATAGTGCGAAAACGCCGTTAACCGTCTCTCTACATCTGCCGCCGCAACTGGAGATGGTTGGAGAAGCGCAGCAGTCGCTGCTGCTTTCCGAAAAGCAGGAAGGGGTGCTGACCTTCCGCCTGAAAGCTAAAGCGATGCTGGGCAATGCGACGCTGGTGTTTAAGGCGGAATCAGGCAATAAATCAACACAGCGGGCGGTGAGCCTGTCGCTGCGACCCGCCGTAGCATACCGCACGCAGTCGGTGATGGGGCGAATGGACGGTCACGAGCAAAGTGTGGGCGATATGCGTCAGATGTTTGACGCCTTTGCCCGCCGCGATGCGCAGGTCTCCTGGTCGCCGCTGGTGCTGACCAACGGCCTGGCACAGTATCTGGCCGATTACCCGAATGCCTGTTCGGAGCAAATCGTCAGCCAGGCGACGCCGCTACTGTTCCAGTACCGCCACCCGGAAATGAAGGGTGCGTACAGCGACGAGCAGGTACGCACGCTACTGCAGAAGACCCTGACCACGTTGCTGGCACGGCAAAATAACCAGGGAGCTATTGGCGCATGGCGTTCCTCGCCGCAGGCCGATCCGTTTATTACGCCATATGTGGTTCAGTTCCTGCTGGAGGCGCAGCAGGCGCAATATCCGGTGGACGAGGCGTTGCTGAAGCCCGCAAACGGTTATCTGAAAACGCTGGCGGCCAATGAGGGGATGACCTCGCTGGACGATCTGGGGCTGCGCGCATTCGCCGCTTATCTGTTGACGCGTCAGGGGGTCATCACCACCAATCTGCTGGCGGAGGTGCAGACGCGCCTGCAAAAAAATTACCCGAATACGTGGCAGACCGATCTTAGCGCGCTGTATCTGGCGGCTTCTTACCAGATGTTGAAGATGGATAAGCAGGCGGAGATGCTGTTGCAGCCAGTCTGGAAGGAGCTAAGCAAAGCTTACGATCGCAGCTGGTGGACGCGGAACTATTTCGATCCGCTGGTGCAGGACAGCACGCGGTTGTACTTGATCACTCGTCACTTCCCGGAAAAAATCGACCAGATCCCGCCGCAACTGCTGGAAAATATTGTGATGCGCCTGAAAGCGAACCGTTACACCACGCTCTCTTCGGCGATGAGCATCCTGGCGCTGGAATACTACTCCTCGCCGCAGGTAAATGCGCAGGGCGCTCAATTGAGTATTAGCGCGAAAACCCGCGATGCGCGCCAGCAGGTGATTGCGTCGTTGAACGGCGTCGCTGCTCGCGGGCGGTTTAGCGCCGATACTCAAGAAGTGCTGTTCAGCAATACCTCCGCTCATCCGGCCTGGTACGTGGTTACTCAGGCGGGTTATGACCAGCAGGTCGCGCAAAAAGTCGTGGCGCGTGGGCTGGAGATGAGCCGTGACTACACCAATGAAAAAGGCGAGATCATCACGCAGGTGACGTTGGGTGAAAAAGTCTGGGTGCATGTGAAGGTTCGCGCTAACGCGAAGCAGGGGATTGCTAACATCGCGATTGTCGATCTGCTGCCGGGCGGTTTTGAGGTGGTGCAGCAAACACCGGAGAGCGCAGGTGCTGCTAGCGATGATGATACGGAAGCCGAATGGCAGTCGCCGCTGGCGGTTGGCGGCTCCTGGCAGCCGGATTACAGCGATATCCGCGAAGACCGGGTTATCATATACGGCGATGCCTCAGATAAGGTTCAGGAGTTTGTGTATCAGATTAAAGCGACCAACTCCGGCGTCTTTACTGTGCCGCCAGCTTATGGTGAAGCGATGTACGATCGTGAAATTCAGGCGCAAACCGCAGGTGGTGCGACCTTAACCGTCGTTGCCCCGCCGGGAGCGGTGAAACCGTAATGTCTCAAAACCCAAACGGCCCGCAGAACGCGGGCCGTTTTATCCGCCTGTTGCAAAATGTGTTGATGGCGCTGTTCCTGCTGGCGCTATTTGGCGTGGGTTTTCGTTTATGGCCTCACCCGCGCTTATCTGACGGGATGTTGTTCTCGACGGCGTACTACGATCGCGAGGGTAAATTGCTGCGCCTGACGCTGACTGGCGACGATCGTTACCGGTTGTGGACGCCGCTGGAGGAGATGTCGCCGCTGCTTGTTGAAGGTGTTATGCGTCATGAAGATCGCTGGTTCTATTATCATCCGGGGTTTAACCCTTACAGCCTGATGCGCGGCTTTTGGGTGAGCTATCTACGCGGCGGTCGTCCGCAGGGCGGCTCTACGCTGACGATGCAGCTGGCGCGGATGTACTGGAAGTTGAATACCAGAACGTTGCAGGGCAAAGCGATGCAAATTCTGCGCGCCGCCCAACTGGAGCTGAGCTATTCCAAACGCGATATTCTGGAGGCCTATCTGAACTACGCCCCGTACGGGCGCAATATTGAAAGCATCGGCGCGGCCAGTCTGATCTATTTTAATAAACCGTCGCAGATGCTGACCTTACCAGAAGCGTTAACGCTTGCTGTACTGCCGCAGTCGCCCAGCTTTCGTAGCGATTCGCGTACCGGCGTGGTTGGCCCGGCGTTAACAAAGGCGCGCAACCGGCTTTATCAGCGCTGGCTGGCTTCGCACCCTGATGACGTCAGCTATGCCGCGCTGTTTCAACTGCCATTGGTGCTACGCCAGCCAGAGCAGATGCCGTATATCGCACCGCATTTTATCGAGCAGCTTCAGCGTCGGCAGCGGTTGAATATGGATAAGCCGCAGAAGGTTGTCACCACGCTGGATACCCGCCTGCAAACCCTGCTTGAGCGTCAAGTGAATGCCTGGATCGTGCGCGAACAGGATCGCGGTATCCGCAATGCCGCCGCGCTGCTGATCGATACCCGCGATATGGGTGTGCGGGCATTGGTGGGGTCGGCTGACTACTATAATCGCCAGATTCAGGGGCAGGTTAACGGGACGGACGCGAAACGCTCACCGGGCTCGACGCTAAAACCTTTTATTTACGCCCTGGGGCTGGAGCAGGGAATTCTGCATCCTCTGACCATTCTGAAAGATGTGCCTGTAGCTTTTGGTGCCTACGCGCCGGAGAATTTTGACCGCCGTTTTCTCGGCCCGCTGTCTGCCACCGATGCCCTGAACTACAGCCGAAATATTCCGGCTGTCGCTATCGCCTCGCGCCTGCACCAGCCGACGCTGTATCAGTTCATGCAAATGGCGGGAGTGGCGAACATGGCGAGTGAAAAACATTATGGCTTGTCGCTGGTGCTGGGCGGCGGCGAAGTGACCGCTCAGGAGCTGGCTCGAATGTACGCAATGCTGGCGAACCGGGGGGAAATGAGGCCGCTGCGGATGATGGCGTCGACGGCGCAGAGTCCTCCCGTACGTTTGTTGAGTCAGGAGTCCAGCTTTATCACACTGAATATGCTCAGCCAGCATCGTCGGCCAGGCGATACGCTGGCGCAGCGCTCGCAGTCGCTGCCGGTTTACTGGAAAACCGGCACCTCATGGGGCTTTCGCGATGCGTGGAGTAGCGGTATTTTCGGCCCGTATGTGCTGGTGGTCTGGCTGGGAAACTTCGACGGTAAAGGTAATAACGCGTTTGTCGGCGCTGACGCTGCCGCGCCGCTGTTTTTCAATATTATTGATAACGTGATTGCAGAATATCCGGGGCTAAAAGAGCCCGCGCACCCGCGCCCGCAGAATCTACGCCTGGTGGAAGTGTGTCTCGCCAGTGGGAATTTGCCAACACCGTGGTGCCAGCGTAAAGGTAAAACCTGGTTTATTCCCGGTAAATCGCCGATTAGCGTGGATACGGTTTATCGCCCGGTAGCCATTGATAAAGAGACGGGCGAGGTGGCCTGCCCGCCTTATCATCCTGATTCGGTCAGAACGGAAGTGTTTGAATTCTGGCCATCGGATTTAGCCCGCGTTTTTGCCCTTGCCGGGCTTCCCAAGCGTAAACCGCCTTCCAGCATCCAGTGTAAAGATGGGGGGGCTGTGTCGGGTTCGCCGCCGCGTATCACGTCGCCGCTGCGCAATACGACTTATACTCTGCGGCGTGATTCGTTGAAGCGGTCGCCCATTGTCTTTAACGCCATCACGGACAATGACAGCAATGTGATTTACTGGTTTGTGGAGGACGCGTATCTGGGCAATAGCGCCAGTCGCAATATAATTGAGTGGTTTCCACAGCGTAGCGGACGCTATCGCGTGCGGGCGATTGATGATCGTGGCCGGGCGGATACGCGGCTGGTGACGGTTGAAATTAGCCGGTAGAAGAGGAAAAAAACCGCCCCTGACAGGCGGGAAGAACGGCAACTAAACCTTCTCTCTTCGCTATTGTCGCCATAACGGATTCATCCCTGACGAATTTGTCGTTCGCTTGCCGCCTTGTTCTGGCATCAATGGCTTTGCGATAACGCCTTTAATTAAACCCGCTCAAATACCGTCGCGATCCCCTGGCCTAAACCAATACACATAGTGGCCAGGCCGAACTGCGCATCTTTGCGCTCCATCTGATTGATTAGCGTTGTGCTGATGCGTGCGCCTGAACAGCCGAGCGGATGGCCCAGGGCGATCGCGCCGCCGTTGAGGTTGATCTTGTGGTCTATCTGTTCCATCAGTCCCAGATCTTTAATGCACGGCAGGATCTGCGCGGCAAAAGCTTCGTTCATCTCGAACACATCAATATCGCTGGTGGCAAGCCCAGCCTTCTTCAGCGCCAGCTTCGAGGCCGGAACCGGGCCATAACCCATAATTGACGGGTCGCAGCCGACGACTGCCATTGACCGGACGCGAGCGCGAGGCTTCAGGCCCAGTTCGCGAGCGCGGCTTTTGCTCATTAACAGCATTGCTGCAGCGCCATCGGAGAGGGCGGATGAGGTTCCCGCCGTTACGGTGCCGGTGACGGGATCGAATGCGGGTCTCAGTGCGGCCAGCGCTTCTACTGTCGTTTCCGGACGAATAACTTCATCAAAGTTGTATGATTTAAGCACACCGTCGGCATCGTGGCCGGATGTGGCAATAATTTCTGCTTTGAATGCCCCCGATTGCGTAGCGGCCCATGCGCGAGCGTGAGAACGTGCGGCAAACTGGTCCTGCATTTCCCGGCTGATGCCGTGCAGGCGCGCCAGCATTTCTGCCGTCAGCCCCATCATTCCGGCGGCTTTAGCGACGTTACGGCTCAGGCCCGGATGGAAATCTACGCCGTGGCTCATCGGAACGTGGCCCATATGCTCTACGCCGCCAATCAGGCATACACTGGCATCGCCGGTCATAATCATACGCGCGGCATCGTGAAGCGCCTGCATGGAAGAACCGCACAACCTGTTGACCGTGGTGGCGGGTACAGAATGTGGGATTTCCGCCAGTAGCGCCGCATTGCGGGCAATATTAAAGCCCTGCTCCAGGGTTTGCTGGACGCAGCCCCAGTAAATATCGTCAATCGTGCTGGCTTCAAGGGATGGGTTGCGTGAAAGCAGGCTACGCATCAGGTGCGCGGAGAGATCTTCCGCGCGCACATGGCGAAAAGCGCCGCCCTTCGAACGGCCCATCGGGGTACGAACTGCATCGACAATGACAACCTGTTCCATTGTGACTCCTTAAGCCGTTTTCAGGTCGCCTGGCGCACGGGCAGGCTCAACCGGTGGATAGTATGCTTCGTTATGACGCGCTTTGCTGCGCAATCCTTCCGGCACGTTGTATAGCGGGCCGAGGTGCTGATACTGCTGCGCCATATCGAGATATTTTGCGCTACTGAGGGTATCCAGCCAGCGGAACGCGCCGCCGTGGAACGGAGGGAAGCCCAGGCCGTAAACCAGCGCCATATCGGCTTCCGCCGGGCTGGCAATAATGCCCTCTTCAAGACAACGCACCACTTCGTTGACCATCGGGATCATCATGCGGGCGATAATCTCATCATCGCTGAAATCGCGCTTCGGCTGACTGACTTCCGCCAGCAGGCCATCGACCACGGTATCCTCTTCTTTCTTCGGCTTACCTTTGTTATCTTCTGTGTAGCGCCAGAAGCCGAGGCCATTTTTCTGACCGAAACGGTGAGCATCGAACAGAGTATCAATCGCATCACGATAATCTTTCTGCATACGCTGCGGGAAGCCCGCCGCCATGACCGCCTGCGCGTGATGTGCGGTATCAATGCCAACGACGTCCAGCAGATAAGCCGGGCCCATCGGCCAGCCAAACTGTTTCTCCATCACTTTGTCGACTTTGCGGAAGTCCGCGCCGTCGCGCAGTAGCTGGCTGAAACCGGCGAAGTAAGGGAACAGCACGCGGTTAACAAAGAAACCGGGGCAATCGTTGACCACAATCGGTGTTTTGCCCATTTTGCTGGCCCAGGCGACGACTTTGGCAATGGTCTCGCCCGAGCTTTTCTCGCCGCGAATGATCTCGACCAGCGGCATCCGATGCACCGGGTTAAAGAAGTGCATTCCGCAGAAATTCTCCGGGCGCTTCAGCACGCTGGCCAGTTCGCCGATGGGAATGGTGGAGGTATTCGATGCCAGCACGGTATCCGGGCGTACTTTGTCTTCCGTTTCCGCCAGTACCGCTTTTTTCACTTTCGGATCCTCAACGACGGCTTCGACCACGACGTCCACGCGCTCAAAGCCAGCGTAATCCAGGGTTGGCTGAATAGTGGCAATGACACCAGCCATCTTGAGGCCGTCGATTTTGCCGCGCTCAAGCTGTTTATTCAGTAGCTTGGCCGCTTCGGTCATGCCAAGCGTCAGCGATTTGTCGTTGATATCTTTCATGATCACCGGCACGTCTTTCCAGGCTGACTGGTAAGCAATGCCGCCGCCCATAATCCCCGCACCCAGTACGGCAGCGTGTTTTGGCGTGTCGACGTCTTTAGTCAGCTTTTTCGCTTTCGCTTTAACGTATTGATCGTTGAGGAAGATACCTACCAGCGCCCGAGCCTCGTTGGTGTGCGCCAGCGGGACAAAACTTTTATTTTCCAGATGCAGCGCTTCTTCGCGGCCAAAGCAGGCGGCGGCTTCAATGGTTTTAACGGCAGTAATGGGCGCCGGGTAGTGTTTCCCGGCGGTTTGCGCCACCATGCCTTTGGCGATGGTAAAACTCATCGCAGCTTCAATTTTACTTAAGCGTAGAGGTTCCAGCTTCGGCTGGCGCTTTGCCTTCCAGTCCAGATCGCCGTTGATGGCCTGACGCAGAATCGCTATCGCGCCATCGATCAGTTTTTCATGTTTGACCACGCCATCGACGAGGCCGATTTTTAATGCCTGTTCGGCGCTGACGTCTTTACCTGCGGCGATGATTTCCAGTGCGCTATCCGCACCAAGTATCCGCGGCATTCGCACCGAGCCGCCAAAGCCAGGCATGATACCCAGCTTCGTTTCCGGCAGGCCAATGCGCAGATCCGGCGTCGCCAGACGGTAATCGGTCGCCAGTACGCATTCGCAGCCGCCGCCCAGCGCATAGCCGTTGATTGCGGAAATGGTCGGAACCGACAAATCTTCCAGGCGATTAAATACGCTATTGGCAAAATGCAGCCACTGGCTTAGCTGTTCTTCAGGAACCAGGAACAGAGAAAGAAATTCGGTGATATCCGCGCCGACGATAAAAGCTGCTTTCCCGGAGCGCAGCAGCAGCCCTTTAAGATTTTTTTGTTTTTCGAGTAAGCCCAGCGCCTGGCCGAGGCTGGCTACGGTTGCGGTATCAAGCTTATTGACCGAGCCGGGGGCATCAAATACCAGTTCGGCAATGCCGTCTTCCCGCCAGTCGAGGTACAGAGTGTCGCCTTTGTAGAGCATGTCAGTCTCCTGAATCCAGCAATATGATCTGGTCGTACCAGATGTAACGGAGTGTGGGATTTATGTTAAAAAAATGCAAACAACTCTTTAAATAAATGCTGGTCGGATCACACCCGGTAGAGATCACCCCGTCTGGGGTCAATATGCTAAGATGCGAAGGATCACGAACCCATAAAATCAAAGGACAAAAGATGGAATCCCTGGTTGATCTGTATAAAAATCATATCATTACTCTACAAGAACGTACCCGAAATGCTCTGACCCGTTTCAAGCTGGATGCGCTGCTGATTCACTCCGGTGAACTGTTCAACGTCTTTCTTGACGATCATCCGTATCCGTTTAAGGTCAATCCACAGTTCAAAGCCTGGGTGCCGGTTACGCAGGTACCAAACTGCTGGCTGCTGGTGGACGGCGTCAACAAACCGAAACTGTGGTTTTATCTGCCAGTGGATTACTGGCATAACGTGGAACCGCTGCCAACTTCATTCTGGACCGAAGAGGTGGAAGTGATTGCCCTGCCGAAAGCGGATGGTATCGGCAGCCAACTGCCTGCGGTACGCGGCAATATCGCTTATATCGGGCCGGTAGCGGAGCGGGCGCTGGGGTTAGATATCACGGCGGATAAAATCAACCCGAAAGGGGTAATCGATTATCTGCACTACTATCGCTCTTATAAAACTGACTATGAGCTGGCCTGTATGCGCGAAGCGCAGAAGTTAGCGGTTAACGGTCATCAGGCCGCTCATGAAGCGTTCCTCTCCGGGATGAGCGAGTTTGATATCAATCAGGCCTATCTGACAGCTACCGGCCATCGTGACACCGATGTACCATACAGCAACATTGTGGCGCTGAATGAGCATGCCTCCGTACTGCATTACACTAAGCTGGATCATCGTGTGCCCGCAGAGTTACGCAGCTTCCTGTTGGATGCGGGCGCTGAATATAACGGTTATGCAGCAGACCTGACGCGAACCTGGGCGGCGCATGGCGATAATGATTATGCTCAGATGGTTAAAGACGTTAATGATGAACAGTTAGCGCTGATTAGCACCATGAAGGCGGGCGTGAGCTATGTGGATTATCATATCCAGTTCCATCAGCGTATTGCCAAACTGCTGCGTAAGCATCAGATAGTCAAAGATATGAGCGAAGAAGCGATGGTGGAAAACGACCTGACCGGGCCGTTTATGCCGCACGGTATTGGCCATCCTTTGGGCCTGCAGGTTCATGATGTCGCCGGTTTTATGCAGGATGATACCGGTACCCATCAGGCTGCGCCGGCAAAATATCCTTACCTGCGTTGCACGCGCGTGCTGCAACCGCGCATGGTGTTGACGATAGAACCGGGTATCTACTTTATCGAATCTCTGCTGGCGCCGTGGCGCGAAGGGCAGTTCAGCAAACACTTCAACTGGCAGAAAATTGAAGCGCTAAAACCTTTTGGCGGTATTCGTATCGAAGACAACGTCGTGATCCACGAAAACAGTATCGAAAATATGACGCGCGATCTGAAGCTGGCGTAATGGAAAGTTGGTTGATACCGGCCGAGCCGGTCACCTTTGTTGAAGAGATCAAAAAGAGCCGCTTTATTACGCTGTTGGCGCATACTGATGGCGTAGCTGCGGCAAAGGCGTTTGTCGAGTCAGTCAGGGCGGATCACCCGAATGCTCGTCACCACTGCGTGGCGTGGGTCGCAGGGCCGCCGAATGACTCCCAGCAACTGGGTTTTTCCGACGATGGCGAACCGGCAGGAACGGCGGGGAAACCGATGCTGGCGCAACTGATGGGAAGCAGCGTTGGCGAGATAACCGCTGTCGTCGTGCGCTACTACGGTGGTATTCTGCTGGGTACCGGCGGCCTGGTGAAAGCGTACGGCGGCGGCGTTCATCAGGCGCTTGCGCAACTCGCAACACAGCGCAAGACGCCGTTGACCACATATACTTTGCAGTGTGAATACGGACAGTTGGCCGGGATTGAAACGCTGTTGACTCAGTTTTCAGGGAAAATTGTCGAAAGCGAATATCAAGCGTCTGTTCAGCTGCGCGTGGCGCTTCCTCAGGCTGAAGTGGCGCTATTTTCAGCAAGACTGGCTGATTTTAGTCGCGGTTCATTGCAATTACTGAAGATTGACGAATAATCGCCACCTGATTTTTTGCCTATCAAAGGAAGCGCCAGAGATGCATTTTCGCGCGATAACCCGAATCGTTGGACTGTTGGTCATCTTATTTTCGGGGACAATGATCCTTCCGGGATTAATAGCTCTGATATATCGCGATGGCGCGGGGCGAGCGTTTACCCAGACCTTTTTTGTCACCCTGGCGATCGGCTCGCTGCTATGGTGGCCTAACCGCCGTGAGAAGGGCGAACTGAAATCCCGCGAAGGATTTCTCATCGTCGTACTGTTCTGGACGGTGCTCGGAAGCGTGGGTTCGCTGCCCTTTATCTTCTCTGAGCAGCCTAACTTGAGCATTACGGATGCATTCTTTGAATCCTTCTCGGGTCTGACAACGACCGGGGCAACCACGCTGGTGGGGCTCGATTCGTTACCTCATGCCATTCTTTTCTACCGACAGATGCTGCAATGGTTTGGCGGGATGGGGATCATCGTACTGGCAGTAGCAATACTGCCGATACTGGGCGTTGGGGGGATGCAGTTGTATCGGGCCGAAATGCCTGGGCCGCTGAAAGACAACAAGATGCGGCCACGCATTGCTGAGACGGCGAAAACGCTATGGCTTATCTATGTCCTGTTGACGGTAGCCTGTGCGCTGGCTCTATGGTTTGCCGGAATGCCGGCATTTGACGCCATCGGCCATAGCTTTTCTACTATCGCGATTGGTGGATTCTCCACCCATGACGCCAGCGTGGGTTACTTTAATAGTCCAACGATTAACTCTATTATTGCGATTTTCTTGCTGATTTCTGGCTGTAACTACGGCCTGCACTTTTCATTACTCAGCGGGCGCAGCCTGAAAGTGTACTGGCGCGACCCCGAATTTCGCATGTTTATCGGCGTACAGCTCACGCTGGTGGTGGTGTGTACCCTGGTGTTGTGGCTGCATGACGTATACAGTTCAGCGCTAATGACGGTGAATCAGGCGTTCTTTCAGGTTGTTTCGATGGCGACAACAGCAGGCTTCACGACCGACAGTATTGCGCGCTGGCCGCTATTTTTGCCGGTGCTCCTGCTATGTTCGGCTTTTATCGGCGGCTGTGCCGGGTCGACCGGCGGTGGGTTGAAGGTTATTCGTATCCTGCTGCTTTTTAAGCAAGGTAACCGCGAGCTTAAACGTCTGGTACACCCTAGTGCGGTCTACAGTATTAAACTGGGCAACCGTGCGTTGCCGGAACGTATCCTGGAGGCCGTCTGGGGCTTCTTCTCCGCCTATGCGCTGGTGTTTATCATCAGTATGCTGGCGATTATTGCCACCGGCGTGGATGATTTCTCTGCCTTTGCTTCAGTTGTCGCGACGCTGAATAACCTTGGACCGGGACTGGGTGTGGTGGCGGATAACTTTGCGACGATGAATCCTGTCGCAAAATGGATCTTGATTGCTAATATGCTGTTTGGTCGTCTGGAAGTGTTCACCTTGCTGGTGCTATTTACTCCGACTTTCTGGCGCGAATAACAGGAGTGCCTGTGAAAACTTTGATTCTCTTTTCCACCCGCGACGGACAGACGCGTGAGATCGCCTCCTTTCTGGCCTCTGAATTAAAAGAACTGGGGATTGATTCGGACACGATTGATCTCAACCGCACCAACGAGGTGGAGTGGTCCTTATACGATCGTGTAGTAATAGGCGCATCAATCCGCTATGGTCATTTTCATTCAGCGCTGGAGCGGTTTGTAAAAACACATCTTCAGTCGTTGCAAGCGCTGCCGGGAGCCTTTTTCTCAGTTAATCTCGTAGCGCGTAAGCCAGAGAAACGCACGCCGCAAACTAACAGCTATACACGTAAGTTTCTGCTCAACTCGCCATGGCAGCCTCAGCATTGCGCGGTGTTTGCCGGAGCGCTCCGTTATCCACGCTATCGTTGGTATGATCGCTTTATGATTCGCCTGATTATGAAGATGACTGGCGGCGAAACGGATGTCAGTAAAGAAGTGGTGTATACCGACTGGCAGCAGGTGAGCAGATTTGCGCGGGAAATTGCGCAAATGATGAGCAAATAGTGCGTTAAATCCTCCTGATGATGGAAAGCTGAGCGAACAAAAAGTTTTTTGAAGTTTCTCCTTGTCAACGTCTCAGAACTCCCTATAATGCGCCTCCACTGACACGGAACAACGGCAGATAAGCCACCGGGTCAGAGGGATTCAGCGATGAATGCCGACAGAGAAAAGCGAAATTAAACGCTTGACTCTGTAGCGGGAAAGCGTAATATGCACACCCCGCGCCACAGCGAAAAGCGAAGCGGCACTGCTCTTTAACAATTTATCAGACAATCTGTGTGGGCACTCAAAATGACAGAGATTCTTAATGTCTTCGGACAATAAATGAATACTCAAGTCTCTGAGTGAACACGTAATTCATTACGAAGTTTAATTCACGAGCATCAAACTTAAATTGAAGAGTTTGATCATGGCTCAGATTGAACGCTGGCGG
>DASYFN010000013.1:0-37254 GCA_036498385.1 Klebsiella sp. | reverse complement strand
TCGTTTCCCGCTCCAGTTTAAAACATCGGCAGTTGCGGGTGTTAAAGCATTAAGGCGCGTTAGCAAAGCGGTTATGTAGCGGATTGCAAATCCGTCTAGTCCGGTTCGACTCCGGAACGCGCCTCCAATTTCTATCCCGAGCCCGGATGGTGGAATCGGTAGACACAAGGGATTTAAAATCCCTCGGCGTTCGCGCTGTGCGGGTTCAAGTCCCGCTCCGGGTACCATTGGGATAAAAGCAGAATAATCAAAGCAATAAGCAGTGTCGTGAAACCACCTCCGGGTGGTTTTTTTGCTTCTTAATCGCCATTTCCGAAAATCTTTTTTCCACAAACGCATACCGATTCATTTTTCTGACTGCCGACAATCGACACGATTTTAATTTTTCTGACGCCTGTCGTAAGCCGGGTAGTTTTCTCTCACTATTTCCGCTACTGTAAGCGCCATTTTTTACGACGATGAGCCTGTTTATGAAAACTGGACCCCTGAACGAAAGCGAAGTTGAATGGCTGGACGATATCCTGTCGAAATACGCGGTAGAAGGCACCATCATGGACGTTGCCGAGCTTGATGGGCTGCTGACGGCTATTCTCTCCGGGCCGACGGAGATTGAACCCGCGCAGTGGCTGATTGCTATCTGGGGCGGAGCGGATAATGTGCCGCGCTGGGCCAACGATCGCGAGCGGGATCGTTTTGTTAACCTGACGCTGCAGCAATTGAGTGATATTGCCGAGCGTTTAAGCGATTATCCCGAACAGTTTGAGCCGATGTTTGGTAGCCGTGAAGAGGAAGGGCAGGAACTCACTATTGTTGAGGAGTGGTGCTTCGGCTATATGCGCGGAGTGGGACTGAGCGACTGGTCCGCTCTGCCAGCGGAATTGCAGGCGGAGCTGGATGTTATCGCACTGCACGGTACCGAGGAGCGATTCGAGGCGCTCGATGAATTATCCGCTGAAGAGTTTGTCGCCAGCGTTGAGCGAATCCGGCCTGCGGCTCTGGCGCTATACAACTACTGGACTGAGCACGCTCAACCGCCAGAAGTTCAGCAGCCCATCAGAAATGAGGCGAAGATTGGGCGCAACGATCCTTGCCCATGCGGCAGCGGTAAGAAATATAAGCAGTGCTGTTTAGTGCAATAAAAGAAAGGGCCAGGCAGGCCCGGGCAAGCTAAGTGTCGTCGGGCGGTTCCAGAAAGATGCACTATCTCAGTAATCTGAGGGGCTCTACAGGCTTCTGATTTTTACCCCACCGCGGGTAGCAATCCTGCGACAATGGCAAACTGAATCACCACAATGCTGATTCCGCAGAGCAGAACAAGCCACAGCGCGGGGGAGCCGCCCGCCACCCGCCATGTAGCATCAGGGTGCTGTTGACGGCTCTTCATGACTAAAAGCGAAGGCAACATGAGTGCGAGCACGGCCAGCGCGACGCCCGCATAACCTAGCGCCATCACGAAGCCACGCGGATAAAATAGCGCGAAGGCCAGAGGGGGCAAAAAGGTAATCAGACCGCTCTGTATCCGTCCACCAGCGCTGTTCTGGCGTTGAAACAGATCGGCCAGATAGTCGAACAGCCCAAGCGCCACGCCAAGAAATGACGTTGCCAGCGCCAGACCGGCAAACAGATGCACCGCCAGTTCCACATGCGATGACACCACAACTTCACGGATGGCTTCCAGCAGCCCATTAAGTCCGCCATTTTTTGCCAGCAGCGCAGTAAAAGTGGGGGAGTCAATGCTGCCAAGGGTCGCCAGTTGCCAGAAGGTATAGGCGACCAGGGGTATAAAGCTTCCGATGACAAATACCCGACGCAGCTTGCGAATATCCCCACCCAGGTAGCTAACAATACTGGGTATGCTGCCGTGAAAACCAAATGAAGTAAAAATCACCGGAATTGCTGAAAGAGCCAACCCTTGCTGTAGCGGCAGAGTCAGCAGGTTTAGCTGGTGAATATGCGGCAGAAGAAGAGCCAGCATAATGGCGAGAAAGATTATCTTTGCGCTGAATAAAAAACGATTAAAAAGATCGACCAGCGAGGTTCCGATGCACACAACCATCCCGCCAATCCCGGTAAAAATCAGGACCCCTGCCGCTGGAGGCAGTCGCCAGTCCAGCCACTGGTTGAGACTTGAGGCCAGTAGTTCGCCGGCGCCGCTAATATAGGCGGCGGTGAGAGCGTACATCAGAAACAGCATGCAAAAACCGGTAGCCCACTGCCCGTAACGGCCCAGATAGCGTGCCGCCAGAGAACCCAGCCCCATATCAGCCGGTACATGCTGATAGACTTCCAGCAGCAGTAAAGCGGTGTAACACATCAGCACCCACAGCGTTATCAGCAAACCTAACGTTACGCCGAAACCTATGCCCGCTGACGCCAGCGGCATCGCTAACATCCCCGCGCCAATGGTGGTGCCAGCAACGATTAAAATACTGCCCAGAGTGCGGTTCTTCACGTTTTTCTCTATCCATAACGGAATATACGATTAATTATGCCGCGCAGAGTATGTGAAATCAGTAAGCACGTCAAATGAGGGTTACAGAAGGTGTAATTATACGTTTACGATTGGCGGGGCTTTAAAGCTGTGCTGGCGCAACAACTTGCTGCTCTGGCTGGTTTATTCTTCGGGCTTTACGGGAGGAGTTATGTCATCGATTCATGGTCACGAAGTTCTGCAGATGATGATCGCGTCAGGTCAGTCTTACACTGTTGCTACTCTTGAAGCGGCGATTATCGCCCGTTTCGGGAAAGAGGCTCGATTCCACACTTGCTCGGAGGAAAACCTGAGCGTGGCGGAACTGGTCGCGTTTTTGCAGAAAAAAGGCAAGTTTATTGCTGCTGATGAAGGGTTCAGGACGCATGAAAGTAAAATTTGCCGCCATTAGTATGACTGGCTTGGTCTGACGTTGAAGTGGGTACGTTGAGGCCAAGCTGGCAGGGAGGAAGTCAAAAGTGTGAGGCGAGATGCAATTTATAAAACAACTTTTCATAAAATTTGAAAGTATGTTTGTAAGGTAGTATTGTTCATCATAACGCTAACGAACTATCGCGGGAGAGCCCGCACAGCATTCAGGAGAGTAAAGCATGAAAATTGCACTGATGATGGAAAACAGCCAGGCGAACAAAAACGCCATCATCCTCAATGAACTCAACGCCGTTGCCGACGAGAAAGGTTTCCCGGTTTACAACGTTGGTATGAGCGATGAAAACGACCATCACCTGACTTATATTCATCTGGGTATTATGGCCAGCATCCTGCTGAATTCTAAAGCGGTAGACTTTGTGGTTACTGGCTGCGGTACCGGGCAGGGCGCGCTGATGTCGCTGAATATTCATCCGGGTGTGGTTTGTGGCTATTGCATCGACCCAGCGGATGCTTTCCTGTTTGCGCAGATCAACAACGGTAATGCGCTTTCTTTGCCGTTTGCGAAAGGTTTTGGCTGGGGCGCAGAGCTGAACGTCCGCTTTATCTTTGAAAAAGCCTTCACCGGTCGTAAGGGGGAAGGTTATCCGCCGGAGCGTAAAGAGCCTCAGGTACGCAATGCCGGGATCCTGAATACGGTTAAGGCTGCGGTTGTTAAGGAAAACTATCTGGATACGCTGCGCGCGATCGATCCGGAACTGGTGAAAACCGCCGTTTCTGGCCCTCGTTTCCAGCAGTGTTTCTTTGAGAACTGCCAGGATAAAGAGATCGAAGCATTCGTTCGCCAGATCGTCGGTTAATCCGGTAATACGAATACGAAACCTGCTGCGGCAGGTTTTTTTATATCCCAGGATTTAGGTTACTATTACTCTCCTGAAAAAAGGAGTGAAAAATGCCTCAGCATCTTACCGAACATGACGAACTGGTCTCTGACGTTGTTGCTTGCCAGTTAGTTATCAAACAGATCCTCGACGTTATTGATATCATTGCCCCTGTCGAGGTGCGCGAAAAAATGACCACCCAGCTAAAAGCCATCGATTTCGCCAGCCACCCGGCATCGGCTGACCCGGTGACATTGCGGGCGGTACAAAAGGCCATCGCGCTTATTGAACTGAAGTTCACCCCGCAGGAAGAAACGCACTAGCTATGTATACCCGTCATACTTCAAGTTGCTTATGTGTTGGCTGTGTTACTCGGATTATCCATGAGCCTCGCCCTTACGGGGCCAGCGCAAGCGCTGTTCAAGGTACCAGTGCTTTGTCCTGCAACTCGAATTATTTAGGGTATAGAGTTTTAAATGTGTTCCAAATCACCAATACATCTCTCCTTCTTCTGCCAGCGCGGTAATGGGAGTTGGTTAAAAATTTATCATGTTTTTCAGAACTAAAAACGGCGCCGAAACGCCGAGAAAGATTGGTTGCGGAGATTTGTTATAAAGGAAGCGATGGCAGGGCTACGGGACTTTTTGCGGTTTATCACTGACTGGCATATGCCAGAATGGCGTTAGCCGCGCTGCTTGCTGATCAGCCCGAACAGGTGACGATCGGTTTGTTGTACACATGTCCCGGCTCTATTTGCATTGCGAACTTCATCAAGAATAGCCTCCAGCAGTATGCCATCCCGATGCTGTTCCTTAGCGAGTAGTGTCAGAAAGCGTAATGTTGAGTCATCGCTATGCGCCTTCGCTGCTTCCGTTAGACCGGAAAGCATGTTGCTGCGTTGCTGATAGTCTTCGACAGTTTTGCTAAAGAGGTCTTCAAGAGAAGTGCATTCAGAGTTGAAGGTTCTTTCTGCCTTGACTACGGGCCAGGCACCGGATTTTTTCATAAAATCAAAAACCCGCATCATCTGCGTTATACTGGATTGTGCTCGGTTGCGAAGAAAAGTTGCAGTACCGTTTAGCCGATGCTGAGTACACCATTCGCTCAAATGCAGATATAAATTTGAGGTATGGAATTCAAGATTCATCTGGTTATTTAGTTTTTGAACCATTCCAGGAACAACCATAATAATATCCTTATTCACTTTTCTGGGAGGGCTACGTAATACCCTGATGCATCTATTATCAGGGAGAACTTTAAGTTACGGTATGCAGGGTAATGATTCTGAATAATAAAACTCAGAGCGCCTGCACATCTCTTTGAATAATTTCATTAAATATATAATAACGCCATATCTGAATGAACAAAACTCCCAATGATTGATATTTACAGTTCGTTACAGCATCCCTGTTTAACTTTATAAGATAGAGTAAATAATAGCACTTATTTATCTTTGCTTATTTTTTCGTAAAATTACCTTTGCGTTTTTTTTTGTGTGATTAATACTAGTGTCCATATTTTTATGGAATTATGTTTTAAAAATAATGGATTGTAATTTCTTATTTGTGATATCCTGTGATAGTAAATGAAAAAATGCTGTTTTGGTAAACACATTCTTGCTACCAGGCTATCTGAAGGAGTCGGAAATGAAAAAAGTTGCGGTGCTGCTGGCACCTGGTTTTGAAGAAGGTGAAGCGATTGTGATTATTGATATTCTTCGTCGCTTGCATCTCGATGTAGAGCTTCTCTCCTGTGCTGAGTCGCGCACCGTAATGAGCTACCACGATATTCTGATAGGCGCGGATAGCATGTTAACAGAACGCGTCGGTATGCTGTACGACGCAGTGGTTCTGCCTGGTGGCCCGCAAGGAAGCATGAACCTGGCCGCCAGTCAGGAAGTGGTGGCATTTATTGCGGCCCACGATGAGGCGGGCAAATTGATCTGTCCGATCTGTTCGGCTGCTGCGAGAGTCCTTGGCGGCAATGGCCTGCTTAAAGGACGCCGCTACGTCTGCTCGGGAGATTTATGGCAGAAGGTGGCGGACGGAGAGTTCGTTGACCTGCCGGTAGTGGAAGACGGTAATTTGATCAGTGGTAAAGGGTTGGGTCACGTCTTTGATTTTGCTTTTACCGTTGCCGCCCGTTTATTGGGGGATGAGACTTCTGTACGCAATCATGCGGAGCATATTTATTGCCGCTGGTGATATCGACAAGGATATCTCTGCTGATGATATAGAGAATATCGCTACAGCCTGCGCTAATTGTCTGACAATTAGCGCTTTTTTTATGTCTTTTTTCGCTGTTTTTATGCACGCAATTACTGTAATTCCGCGATGTGATTGCGCTCTCGTATGGAGAAATAATTTCCGGTTAATACTATTTAAACAATGGCAGTCATGATTGAGATTTTTCTAATGCCTTGTTTTACGTCCGATTAAAAATTTGAGTCTTATTTTTCTCTACAGAAAAGCGAATTAAAGCTGGAGTTTACCATGCACAAATTTACTAAAGCGCTGGCGGCAATTGGTCTCGCCGCAGTTATGTCACAATCAGCTATGGCTGAGACGCTTAAGCTGGGTTTTCTGGTGAAGCAGCCTGAAGAACCATGGTTTCAAACAGAGTGGAAATTTGCCGATAAGGCCGGTAAAGACTTAGGTTTCGATGTTATTAAAATCGCTGTCCCCGACGGCGAGAAAACCCTTAACGCAATTGATAGCCTGGCGGCCAACGGAGCCAAAGGTTTCGTCATTTGTACCCCTGACCCCAAACTCGGTGCTGCCATTGTCGCCAAAGCGCGCGGCTATGATATGAAAGTGATTACCGTCGATGACCAGTTCGTCAACGCCAAAGGCAAACCGATGGACAGCGTACCACTGGTGATGATGGCGGCCAGTGAAATCGGCGCGCGTCAGGGGCAGGAACTCTATAAGGAAATGCAGAAACGCGGTTGGGACGTGAAAGATACCGCGGTTATGGCAATCACTTCCGACGAACTGGATACCGCCCGCCGCCGCACCACCGGCTCAATGGACGCTCTGAAAGCTGCCGGTTTCCCGGAGAAACAAATCTATCGCGTGCCAACCAAATCTAACGACATTCCCGGTGCTTTTGATGCCGGTAACTCCATGCTCGTTCAACATCCTGAGGTCAAGCACTGGCTGATCGTTGGCATGAACGACAATACCGTTCTGGGCGGCGTGCGTGCGACCGAAGGCCAGGGCTTTAAAGCTCCCGACGTCATCGGTATCGGTATTAACGGCGTTGATGCGGTGAACGAGCTCTCTAAAGCGCAGGCCACCGGTTTCTATGGCTCTTTGCTGCCAAGCCCGGATATTCACGGCTATAAAACCAGCGAGATGCTTTACAACTGGGTGACGAAAGACGTTGAACCGCCGAAATTCACCGCGGTGACCGACGTGGTGCTGATTACCCGCGACAACTTTAAAGAAGAGCTAGCGAAAAAAGGGCTGTAAGGCCGGTTGACCGAGCCTCTTGCATTCCGCGAGAGGCTTTGTACAGAAAAGCGGAGTCGTTATGCAACAGTCTACCCCTTATCTCTCCTTTCACGACATCACTATGACTTTCCCGGGCGTTAAAGCGTTGTCCGACATTAGCTTTGGCTGTTATGCCGGACAGATTCACGCCCTGATGGGAGAAAATGGCGCCGGGAAATCTACGTTGCTGAAAATCCTCAGCGGCAACTACATACCGACTGCCGGCAGTCTGCAAATCCGCGGCCAGCAGATGGTGTTTAATAACACCACCGAGGCGCTGAACGCCGGGGTGGCGATTATCTATCAGGAGCTGCATCTGATCCCGGAAATGACCGTGGCGGAAAATATCTACCTCGGTCAGTTGCCGCATAGAGGTGGGATTGTCAACCGGTCGCTACTGAATTATGAAGCCGGCTTGCAGCTGAAACATCTGGGGCTGGATATTGACCCCGAAACCCCATTGAAATATCTGTCAATTGGCCAATGGCAGATGGTGGAGATCGCCAAGGCGCTGGCGCGTAACGCGAAAATCATCGCTTTTGACGAACCCACCAGTTCTCTTTCGGCCAGGGAAATCGAAAATCTGTTTCGGGTTATTCGCGAACTGCGCCAGGAAGGGCGGGTGATTATTTACGTTTCCCACCGTATGGAAGAGATCTTTGCCTTAAGCGATGCCATTACGGTATTCAAAGATGGCCGCTACGTGCGCACCTTTGACAATATGCAAGAGGTTAACCACGACGCTCTGGTTCAAGCGATGGTCGGGCGTGAGCTGGGTGATATCTACGGCTGGCAGCCGCGTGAATACGGCAAAGAGCGTTTGCGTCTTGAACAGGTGAAAGCGCCTGGCGTGCGGCAGCCCATCAGCCTTTCGGTGCGCAGCGGAGAAATCGTGGGCCTGTTTGGGCTGGTAGGCGCCGGACGTAGCGAATTGATGAAAGGCTTGTTCGGTGGCAGCAGAATAACAGGCGGTCAGGTTTATATCGACGGCGAGGCCATTGATATCCGCAAACCGGCTCAGGCGATTCAGGCCGGGATGATGCTATGTCCGGAAGACCGTAAAGCGGAGGGGATTATTCCGGTCCACTCGGTGCGCGACAACATTAATATCAGCGCCCGGCGCAAGCATATACTGGCGGGCTGCGTCATTAACAATGCCTGGGAAGCGCAGAACGCCGACCAGCACATTCAGTCGCTGAATATCAAAACGCCCGGCGCAGAGCAACTGATTATGAATCTCTCCGGCGGCAATCAGCAGAAGGCGATCCTTGGCCGCTGGCTGTCGGAAGAAATGAAAGTCATCCTGCTTGATGAGCCAACGCGCGGCATTGATGTGGGCGCCAAACATGAAATCTACAACGTTATCTACGCATTAGCGGCATCTGGTGTCGCGGTTGTCTTTGCTTCCAGCGATTTACCTGAAGTTCTCGGCGTTGCCGATCGCATCGTTGTTATGCGCGAGGGTGAGATTGCCGGAGAGCTGCTGCATGAACATGCGAATGAACAACAGGCATTGAGCCTTGCAATGCCAAAAGTGAGCCAGGCGGTCGCCTGAGTAAGGAGTCTATGATGTCATCAATTACCACTTCAGGTACTACCCGGTCGGCTTTTAGCTTTTCCCGTATATGGGATCAGTTTGGCATGCTGGTTGTTTTCGCGGCGCTGTTTATTGGTTGCGTAATTTTTGTGCCCAATTTTGCCTCGTTTATTAATATGAAGGGCCTGGGGCTGGCCATTTCTATGTCCGGAATGGTGGCCTGCGGGATGTTGTTTTGCCTGGCATCCGGCGATTTTGATCTGTCGATAGCCTCGGTTATCGCCTGCGCCGGTGTGACCACGGCGGTGGTGATTAACCTGACAGAGAGCATGTGGGTTGGTATTGGCGCTGGTCTGTTGCTTGGCGCGCTGAGCGGTCTGGTTAACGGTTTTGTGATTGCCCGCTTGAAGATTAACGCCCTGATCACCACCCTGGCAACCATGCAGATCGTCCGCGGTCTGGCCTATATTATCTCTGACGGTAAAGCGGTTGGGATTGAAGACGAGCGCTTTTTTACCCTCGGATATGCCAACTGGTTTGGCCTGCCAGCGCCTATCTGGTTAACCATTGCCTGCCTGATTGTCTTCGGTCTGTTGTTGAATAAAACCACCTTTGGCCGTAATACCCTGGCGATTGGCGGTAACGAAGAAGCCGCGCGTCTGGCTGGCGTTCCCGTGGTGCGGACCAAAATTATTATTTTCGTACTTTCAGGTCTGGTTTCTGCGGCGGCGGGCATTATCCTGGCTTCACGTATGACCAGCGGACAGCCGATGACCTCAATTGGCTATGAGCTGATTGTTATATCGGCCTGCGTGCTGGGGGGCGTATCGCTGAAGGGCGGGATCGGCAAGATCTCCTACGTGGTGGCCGGGATCCTGATCCTGGGGACGGTAGAGAATGCGATGAACCTGCTGAACATCTCTCCGTTCTCTCAGTATGTCGTCCGCGGTGTGATTTTGCTGGCGGCGGTTATCTTTGACCGCTACAAACAGAAAGCGAAACGTACAGTTTAATTCGTCCAGCTTTTCAGTGTAATCCTAAACCATCACCAGCGCCTGTTGCGCTGGTGATGTCTATCAAAAATGGCGAGGCTGGTCACACTGTCTATACTTACATGGCTACAATAATTTAACACCCAGCATGTTGCTGGCCATGATAAGGAGGAAACAGGGTGGCTGACCAGATTTATGTACCGCCTGCGTTAACCGAAAACTACGCTTTTTTCTTTGACCTCGATGGTACTCTTGCCGGTATCAAACCCCATCCCGATCAGGTGGTTATTCCTGCCGATGTTCTGCAGATGCTGCATCAGCTTGTGCTACAGCAAAACGGAGCAGTGGCATTGATTTCAGGGCGCTCAATGGTTGAGCTGGATGCGCTTACCCGTCCTTACCGGCTGCCGCTTGCCGGTGTCCACGGAGCTGAACGCCGTGACATCAATGGCAAAACGCATATTGTCTCTTTACCTGATTCACTCCTGAAAACACTTTCTACGCAACTGAAGACGGAACTGGATGCCTTGCCGGGATGCAAGCTGGAAAGTAAGGGGATGGCTTTTGCTCTGCACTATCGACAGGCACCACAGCAGCAGCACGCGGTGCTGGCCCTGGCGCAAGCTGTCGTGCAGCGCTATCCCATTCTGGCTTTACAGCCAGGTAAGTGTGTGGTGGAGATCAAACCACGCGGAGTGAATAAAGGTGAAGCGATAGCCGCTTTTATGCAGGAAGCTCCATTCAAAGGACGCAAGCCGGTTTTTGTCGGTGATGACTTAACTGATGAAGCTGGTTTTAGTGTCGTCAATGAATTGAATGGCATATCGGTCAAAGTGGGCGGCGGCGAAACCCAGGCTCGTTGGCATTTGCCTGACGTGGCTGCTGTTCATCTTTGGATTAGTAACATCGCGAATCATGGGCAACAACCCGATGCGCTAACCGACAGGAGAGATGGCTATGAGTCGCTTAGTCGTAGTATCTAATCGTATTGCCCCGCCGGATGACAAAAAGGCCAGCGCTGGTGGCCTTGCCGTGGGGATTATGGGGGCATTAAAAGCAGCCGGAGGATTGTGGTTCGGCTGGAGTGGGGAAATCGGTAACGACCAGCAGCCGTTAAAAAAAATGACTCAGGGGAATATAACCTGGGCTTCTTTTAACCTTAGCGAGCAGGATCACGACGAATATTACAACCGATTTTCCAACGCCGTGTTATGGCCCGCATTCCATTATCGTCTTGATTTGGTTGATTATCAGCGTGAAGCCTGGGAGGGCTATCAGCGTGTAAATGCAACCCTGGCAGATAAACTGCTGCCGCTGATTGAATCTGACGATATTGTCTGGATCCACGATTATCATCTGATGCCGTTGGCCAGCGAACTACGCCAGCGCGGCGTAAATAATCGTATCGGCTTCTTTTTACATATTCCGTTCCCAACGCCGGAAGTGTTTAACGCATTACCACCGCATGCGGAACTGCTTGAAAAGCTTTGCGATTACAATTTACTGGGTTTCCAGACCGAGAACGACCGACTGGCGTTTCTCGATAGCATATCGATGCAGACCCGCCTGACGACGCGCGGCGGGAAAAATCATGTTGCCTGGGGCAAACCTTTCCATACCGAAGTCTATCCGATTGGTATCGATCCGGAAGAGATTGCGCGGAGCGCAAAAGGACCGCTGCCGCCCAAGCTGGCGCAACTGAAAAGCGAACTGAAGAGCGTGAAGAATATCTTTTCCGTTGAGCGGCTGGATTACTCGAAGGGGCTGCCGGAGCGGTTTCTTGCCTATGAGGCACTACTGGAGAACTATCCGCAGCATCACGGCAAAATTCGCTATACCCAGATTGCGCCCACTTCGCGTGGTGATGTTCAGGCCTATCAGGATATCCGTCACCAGTTGGAAACCGCAGCTGGACGTATTAACGGTCACTATGGCCAACTGGGCTGGACACCGCTTTACTATCTGAACCAGCACTTTGAACGCAAATTGTTGATGAAAATCTTCCGCTACTCTGACGTCGGTTTGGTCACGCCGCTGCGCGATGGGATGAATCTGGTGGCGAAAGAGTATGTTGCCGCGCAGGACCCGCAAAATCCGGGGGTGCTGGTGCTGTCACAGTTTGCTGGCGCGGCAAATGAGCTCCTGACGGCTTTAATCGTCAATCCTTACGATCGTGACGAGGTTGCTGCTGCACTGGACCAGGCATTAACCATGCCGCTGGCCGAGCGTATTGCCCGCCATTCGGCCATGTTAGCGGTGATTAAAGATAACGATATTCATCGCTGGCAGGAGCGGTTTATTGCCGATCTAAAGGAGGTTGAACCAGGGAGCGAGGAGAGTCACTTAGCGCGCAAGGTCGCAACCTTTCCCAAACTCGCCTGAAACTATGACGGTTAGCGCTACCCCGGCGCTAACCTTTTCCAGGATTCACCAGCAGCACGTCAACGCCGCTGCTGCCAACAATATCCTTCGCTGAGCAGGTGGCGCGAGAAAACAGGCTCTGATTGTGATTACCGCAAATCACCAGGTCAACACGGTGCCGCAGGCAAAAATCCTTCACATGATGGGCAATCCCGCCGCTGGCGATAGTCATTTTTTCGATAGGGTAGTCGGCGTGGCGGGCGAGTTCGTCCAGAAAGTGGCGCGTCTCTTCCTGCATGACTTCGCGTAAGTTTTCCATCATCGGCGCTGCAAACTGGTTATACAGCTCCGGGTCCGTGGCCAACGTGATCAGGCTGACTTTCGCATTAACCGGACGGGCGATGGAGACGGCTTTCTGAATGAGAACCCGGCTTTCCGGGGTTGGTGCCACGGCGACCAGCAGATGTGAGTAGGGCATTCAGCCTCCTTGAGATACGCAAAATAACCCTTTTTTATTGTCTTTACTCCGATTCCTTAGTTTTCGCAAGGTTTATCAGCAGCGAACGAAAACGCTAAGCTTTTATCCACTACAAAGCTATTTCGGTTGCTATCTCGCCATTTTTGGTTCTGTTCTTTATATGAAAAGAAACGACATTTTATAAATAAGTAAAGTGTGTTCTTCCACTCTCTGCATTTGTGCCATCGAATGGTTTTAGCTGGCAAATACGGAAGTATTTCTGACAATAACTGATTTGCCGGAACTGCCTGCGGGCTCAAGAGGGACAGAGAAAACGTGGCGGGTAAGGCGTTAGCCATCACCCGGCAAACCCGGCGCTTGCCGGGTTCTTTGTGCAAATTACATACGCTCTACGGTTTCGATACCCAGGGTATCCAGACCCAGCTTCAGCGTTTTCGCCGTCAGCAGAGCCAGCTTCAGGCGGCTGTTGCGCGTCTCTTCGCTTTCGGCGCTCAGGATCGGGCAGTGCTCGTAGAAGCCGGAGAACAGGCCAGCCAGATCATACAGATAAGAACACATGACATGCGGCGTGCCTTCACGCGCGACGACCGTCAGGGTTTCTTCAAACTGCAGAAGGCGGGCCGCCAGTTGGGCTTCGCGCTCTTCGGTGATGACCACCGGCGCCGCCGCCAGCACGCTTTCATCGATATTCGCTTTGCGGAACACGGAGAGCACGCGGGTATAGGCATATTGCATATAAGGCGCGGTATTGCCCTCAAAGGCCAGCATATTGTCCCAGTCAAAGATGTAGTCGGTGGTGCGGTTTTTAGACAGGTCGGCATATTTCACCGCGCCAATACCGACCGCGTTCGCCAGTTTTTCCAGCTCGTCGGCGGGCATATCCGGGTTTTTCTCCGCCACCAGACGGCGGGCGCGTTCCAGCGCTTCGTCCAGCAGATCGGCGAGCTTCACGGTACCGCCAGCGCGGGTTTTAAACGGTTTGCCATCTTTGCCGAGCATCATGCCGAACATATGGTGCTCCAGCGGTACGGAGTCTGGCACGTAGCCAGCTTTACGCACGATGGTCCACGCCTGCATCAGGTGCTGGTGCTGGCGAGAGTCGATGTAGTAAAGCACGCGGTCCGCATGCAGGTTTTCGTAACGATATTTTGCGCAGGCGATATCGGTGGTAGTGTAGAGGTAGCCGCCATCCTTCTTCTGAATGATGACGCCCATCGGTTCGCCTTCCTTGTTTTTGTATTCATCAAGGAACACCACGGTCGCGCCTTCGCTCTCGACCGCCAGACCTTTAGCCTTCAGCTCGGCAACGATACCCGGCAGCATCGGGTTATACAGGCTTTCACCCATCACGTCGTCGCGAGTCAGGGTGACGTTCAGGCGGTTATAGGTTAACTGGTTTTGCGACATGGTGATGTCGACCAGCTTACGCCACATTTCGCGGAAGTACTCGTCGCCGCCCTGCAACTTAACGACGTAGCTGCGTGCGCGCTCGGCGAAGGCTTCATCTTCATCGTAGTGTTTTTTCGCTTCGCGATAGAAACCTTCGAGGTCGGCCAGCGCCATTTCACCAGCGTTTTCCTGCTGCTGTTTTTCCAGGTACGCGATAAGCATGCCGAACTGGGTGCCCCAATCGCCCACGTGGTTAGCGCGGATCACTTTATGACCGAGAAACTCCAGCGTACGCACCGCGGCATCGCCAATAATGGTGGAACGCAGATGGCCTACATGCATCTCTTTCGCCACGTTCGGCGCGGAGTAATCAACGACCACGGTTTGCGCCTGCGGCTGAGCAACGCCCAGTCGTTCTGATTTCAGCGCGCTGCTGACGTTTTCCGCCAGGAATGCCGGGTCGAGGAAAATATTAATAAAACCAGGTCCGGCGATTTCGACCTTATTGGCAATCCCGTTCAGGTCGAGATGAGACAGTACCTGCTCTGCCAGCTGTCGCGGCGCCATGCCCAGTTTTTTGGCAACGGCCATCACGCCGTTGGCCTGATAATCGCCAAACTGGACTTTTGCTGACTGGCGGACCTGGGGTTCGCAATCGGCAGACGCGCCTGCCGCGATCAGGGCCTGACTGACTTTTTCTGAGAGAAGAGCCTGAATATTCACCGAAATACCTTACGTTTAACACGCCATCCCCCTGATGGGGCGGCGCA
This sequence comes from Klebsiella sp., assembly GCA_036498385.1. Lineage (GTDB taxonomy): Bacteria > Pseudomonadota > Gammaproteobacteria > Enterobacterales > Enterobacteriaceae > Klebsiella. Next base: position 22,492 of record DASYFN010000013.1, on the reverse strand, counting down.
GAAATGTGGACAAATTAGGGCAGGAGTATACTGCATTTGCACCCACGCGTCAGCACCGTGCATAGGTTGCTAAGTCTCGCGCTCAATGAATAACCGTTCATGGAGAGTTGCTGACGATTGCTGGTTGGTCAGCGAGGGGAAACGCGATAGATTAGCACTTTTTAGCGAATACCGAGGCTTACAATGGCGAACTGGCAGCAGATTGCTGAACTGAACGATATTTCCGCGGACCTGTCGCGCTTTACCGAGGCGCTAAACACGCTTGCTACTCGGCTCGGTCTCGATATTACGCCTCATGATGCCGACCATATTTCTCTGCGCTGTCATCAGAACGTCACGGCGGAGCGCTGGCGTCGAGGGTTTGAACAGTGCGGTACGCTATTGTCGGAAAACGTGATTAACGGTCGGCCCATCTGTTTATTCACGCTGGATGAACCTGTTGTCGTGGCGCATTGGCGTTTTAGCATCATTGAACTGCCGTGGCCGGGCGAAAAGCGTTACCCGCACGAAGGCTGGGAGCATATTGAAATCGTCCTGCCTGGCGAGCCTGAAACGCTCAATACCCGCGCGCTGGCGCTACTTTCTGATGAAGGACTGAGCCAGCCGGGTATTTTTGTGAAGACCAGCGTGCCAAAAGGGGAGCGTGAGCGTTTACCGAATCCGACCCTGGCGGTAACGGATGGCAAAGTGACGATTAAATTTCACCCGTGGTCGATTGAACACATTGTCGCCAGCGAACAAGCTGAACGATGACAGTGTGATGTTACGCGGCGTCTGCTGGCAGAAATCGTGACATTCTGTCGTGCCTGCAATATCTACGGAGAGAAGAATGACCTTACTGGAAGTCTGTTGTTACAGTATGGAGTGCGCGCTGGAGGCCCAGCGCCGCGGTGCCGATCGCATTGAGTTGTGCGCCGCGCCGCAGGAGGGGGGGCTGACGCCTTCGCTGGGCGTACTTAAAACGGCGCGTGAAATGGTGACCATCCCCGTTCATCCGATTATTCGCCCGCGCGGCGGTGATTTTTGCTATACCACAGGCGAATTTGCCGCGATGCTCGATGATGTGGCCGCGGTGAAAGAGCTCGGTTTTCCCGGCATGGTGATCGGTATTCTTGATGCCGATGGTCGGGTGGATAGCGCGAGAATGGAAAAAATAATGGTGGCTGCGGGAACGCTGGCCGTCACCTTTCACCGCGCGTTTGATATGTGCGCCAATCCGCGCCAGGCCAGCATTGAACTGGCTGAGCTCGGTGTTCAGCGTATCCTGACTTCGGGCCAGCAGGCTTCAGCCGAAAAAGGAATTTCATTAATCAGGGAACTTATTTCCCAAAGCGATACTCCTATTATTATGGCTGGCGCAGGAGTGCGCGCCGCCAACCTGCCGCTGTTTTTGCAGGCAGGGGTAAAAGAAGTGCACAGTTCGGCAGGCCAGTGGTTACCGTCCCCGATGCGCTTTCGCAATCCCGGATTGTCGATGTCTGCGGATGCTGATGCAGATGAATACTTACGTTACGCCGTCAATGGCGAAGCGGTAGCGGAAATGAAGGACATAATTACCGCGCAGAGAGATTAAACCGTTTTTTGCTGCACATCATGTCGCCCAATATGATGATTGCCCGTACCAGGCCCCTGCCCATTAAACAGGGGCCTTTTTTTGTCCTGAAACGCCTCAACCGGACTGTTTATCGGCTCGTTTTTTTGCTGCTAACGACTGTTCCGTTTCCGGTTTGGTGGCAATAATCACCGCGCGCAGCGGGGCAGGGTAGCCTTCAAGAGTCTTGCTGCTGTCGTTCGGATCGAGGAAGTCGGCCAGCGACTCGGTGGTCATCCACTCGGTGCGGCGCTGCTCTTCGGTTGAGGTAACGCACGTGTCGACGATGCGTACATCGATAAACCCACATTTCTCCAGCCACTGCTTCAGCGCGGCAGCAGAAGGGATAAAGTAGACGTTGCGCATCTGCGCATAGCGATCGCCCGGCACCAGCACGGTATTTTCGTCGCCCTCTACGACCAGCGTCTCCAGCACCAGTTCGCCGCCGGGAACCAACTGATCTTTGAGTTGCCACAGGTGATCGAGCGGGGAACGACGGTGGTACAGCACGCCCATCGAAAAAACGGTATCGAAGGCGTTTAGCGCCGGAAGCTGCTCAATTCCCAGCGGCAGAAGATGTGCGCGCTGGTCGTTGCCCAGCAATTTACGTACCGCTTCAAACTGGCAAAGGAAAAGCTGTGTCGGATCAATACCAACCGCCAGACGCGCTCCTGCGCCGATCATTCGCCACATGTGGTAACCGCTACCGCAGCCGACGTCAAGGATAGTACGCCCGGTCAGGTTGGAGAGGTGGGGCAGTACGCGCTCCCACTTCCAGTCGGAACGCCATTCAGTATCGATATTCACACCGTAAAAGGACCAGGGCCCTTTACGCCATGGCATCAAATTCTTAAGCAGATTTTCAATGCGCAGGCGCTGACCATCGCCAAGCGGCGTTTCGCTCTCGGCGGTAACGCTATGCAGCAGATCCAGACGGTGGGGGGACAATTCAGGCAGAAACTCGACAGCTCGTACCCATTCCCGATATTTACCGTGCAACGCCTCACGTTGCCAGGTTGCCACCTGGGCGGGCAGTGTCTCCAGCCAGTGAGATAGGGAGCTTTTGGCAATCAATTGATAAAAGTTGCTGAAATCAATCATGCCTGTTCCCCGGATTTTACGGCGATTAACGATCCGAAGTTAAAGCACTGGAACCACAGTTCAGCATGTTCGAAACCGGCCTTGCGCAGGCGCGCTTTGTGGGTTTCCACGGAATCAGTGAGCATCACGTTTTCCAGCATGCTGCGCTTTTGGCTGATTTCCAGCTCACTGTAGCCGTTGGCGCGTTTGAAGTCATGATGCATGTTGAACAGGAGTTCGCCGACGTTGTCATCTTCGAAGCTGAATTTTTCCGACAGAACCAGTGCACCGCCCGGATTTAAGCCCTGATAGACCTTATCAAGAATGGCCTGACGTTCGCCCGGTTCAAGAAACTGAATCGTGAAATTTAGCACCACCATCGAGGCATTTTCGATGGTGACGTGACGAATATCGCCTTCAATAACCTCGACCGGCGTCGGCGCTTTATAGGCATCAATATGGCGACGGCAGCGTTCAACCATGGCTGGAGAGTTATCAATGGCAATGATTTTACACCCAGAATGCGCAATATTACGGCGAACAGACAGCGTCGCTGCGCCAAGCGAGCACCCGAGATCGTAAACGTGGGTATCCGGCTGAACGAAACGTTCCGCCAGCATGCCGATCATCGAAATAATATTGGAATAGCCGGGAACAGAACGCTGGATCATATCCGGGAAGACTTCAGCAACCCGTTCATCAAAGGTCCAGTCGCCGAGACTGGCAATCGGCGCGGAAAAAAGCGTATCGCGGTGAGACATAACGTTAAACCCGAAAAATCGAAAACGGCGTATTGTGCGCTAACGGACGGAGAAAACCAACTCCCAGGGCATATACCAGAAGTTCGCCAACACCATCAGCAACAACGAACACCATGTGGTGCTCATACCGGAGCGACGCCAGCGATACAGACGGTGATGAAATCCGTAAGCGTGTATCAGGCGTCCGGCGATCAGTAAAATACCGCAGAGGTGGACCATCCAGGTCTGGGCGCCGTTCATCTCCATAAACAGCAGTAAAATCAAGCCAATGGGAACATATTCAACCGCGTTCCCGTGCATGCGAATAGCAACCTGAAGCTCACTGAAACCGCCGTCACCGTAGCCAACGCGATATTGCGTCCTCAGGCGGACGACGTCGTAAGAAAACTTAATAAGCAATAACGCACCTAGAATCGCATACAGCGCGCTGACCATACTCAAACTCCCTTTCATTTCGTCCGCTGGCTTAGTTGAGGATAGCAGGATATCAGAAAAGAGAGGTTTGCTGCGGAATTGACGGAGCATCACCTATTTCCGGTAGGGCAGCGCGCAGATCGCTCCACAGGATGTTGACCAGTTCCGGTGCCTGGGCAATATCCGGAGTATGGAGGAATAGGTATGGTATGGTTGTCTGCGCCCATTTTGGCAGCGTCCGTATCCACACACTAAAAAGCTCACGATTTTGCGCCATATCATCGCTGCCGATAAAACGGACCATTGGGTGGCGGGCCGTCACCAGCGCATGGGCGGGAACTTTTGGCTTCTTCTTTTGCGCGTCGATCATTGCCGGGGTGCGGGCGATGGCGCTATGAATCGGCCGACTATCAAGGATCACGCGATTGACGTTACGCTGATGCAGTCCGCGATTAAGCTGCTGTTCCGCTTCCCCTTTAGCGAAAAATTCCGCATGTCTTACCTCGACGCCGTAGCTGAATTCACGCGGCAGGCTGTCAAGGAACTGCCAGAGCGCAGGGAGGTCTCTGGGGCCAAACGTCGCGGGCAGTTGCAGCCAGTATTGCCCGATGCGTGAGGCCAGCGGCGCCAGACGGGTGAAAAACTCAAGACTTAAGTCGTCGCAGTTGCGCAGCGCCGCCTGGTGCGAAATGGTGGCCGGAAACTTGAAGCAGAAGCGGAAATCATCGTGGGTCTGTTCATACCAGCGACTGACAATATCAGCTTTCGGTAAGGCGTACAGCGTCGTATTGCCCTCCACGCAATTGAAGTGGCGGGCATACTCTTCAAGGCTGGTGATACCCAGGCGCACCCATTTCGGGTGCGCCCACTGGGGAAGCCCAATATAGATCATAGCGCGGCAAGAACCTCCTCGGTACTGCGCACGCGGGCAATACGCGGGAAGATGTGCGTCATGCTACCCTGATGCTGCTCAGTCGATGCCGCGCTGCAGGCGTCTTCGACGAGGATCAGATTAAAGCCCAGTTCCCAGGCGTTGCGCGCCGTAGATTCAACGCCAATATTGGTGGCGATACCGCACAGTATAATCGTGTCGATACCGCGACGGCGAAGCTGCAGTTCCAGGTCGGTGCCGTAAAAAGCCCCCCACTGACGTTTGGTGACTTCAATATCGCTTCTCTGTTTCTCCAGCGCGAGTGGATATGCCCACCAGTTTTCCGGTAGCGTATGTGCGCCTGCCTGGGCATCAACCGGCTGTTGCAGCGCTTCGGCGAAATCAGCCGACCAACCAACGCGAACCATGACCACCGGGGAACCCTGCTGGCGGCACTTTTTTGCCAGACTCGCCGCTCGCTCAACCACTTCGTCAGCACCATGCGGGCCGCCGGCAAACGGTAAAATGCCTTCCTGCAGGTCAATAACCACCAGCGCGGTTTTTTTTGCATTGAGTTCTAACATGATATCCCCGTATCCTCTTCTGTTGTCTGGTCGCTACAATACCGTTGCCAATCTCGCCCGAGGTTAACAAATTTTGTTAATTTTTGTGAGGACAAGCAATAAGCGCACAGCAAAGCAATGTAGCGCGCTGCGTCGGGCTTATCGTGCGACATAATTTCCAGTATAATAGCCGCCTTTTTTCATTCAGTTGTGACATCAGCTAAAGCTGCGACCTCGTCGCCTGCAAGGCAGGCTACAATTCGCCTGCGGCTAAGTTAAGGGATATCTCATGCGTACAGAATATTGCGGGCAGCTTCGTCTGTCCCACGTAGGGCAGCAAGTGACTCTGTGTGGTTGGGTCAACCGTCGTCGTGATCTTGGTAGCCTTATCTTTATCGATATGCGTGACCGCGAAGGCATCGTGCAGGTGTTTTTCGATCCTGATCGTGCCGACGCGTTAAAGCTGGCCTCTGAACTGCGTAATGAGTTCTGCATCCAGGTCACCGGCACCGTGCGTGCGCGTGACGAAAAAAACATCAATAGCGATATGGCCACTGGCGCCATCGAAGTGCTGGCATCCGATCTGACGATTATCAACCGTGCTGAAGCGCTGCCGCTGGACTCCAACCACGTCAATACCGAAGAAGCGCGTCTGAAATATCGCTATCTCGACCTGCGTCGTCCGGAAATGGCGCAGCGCCTGAAGACCCGTGCGAAAATCACCAGCCTGGTGCGCCGCTTTATGGATGACCACGGTTTCCTCGATATCGAAACGCCGATGCTGACCAAAGCCACGCCGGAAGGCGCCCGCGATTACCTGGTCCCATCCCGCGTGCATAAAGGTAAATTCTACGCGCTGCCGCAGTCTCCTCAACTGTTCAAACAGCTGTTGATGATGTCCGGTTTTGACCGCTACTATCAGATTGTTAAATGCTTCCGCGACGAAGACCTGCGCGCTGACCGTCAGCCGGAATTTACGCAGATCGACGTCGAAACCTCCTTTATGACCGCCCCGCAGGTGCGTGAAGTGATGGAAGCGTTAGTGCGTAACCTGTGGCAGGAAGTGAAGGGTGTGGATCTGGGCGATTTTCCGATCATGACCTTTGCAGAAGCCGAGCGCCGCTATGGCTCTGACAAACCTGACCTGCGTAACCCGATGGAGCTGGTAGATGTCGCTGATCTGGTGAAAGCGGTGGAATTCGTTGTCTTCGCGGGTCCGGCTAACGACGCTAAAGGCCGCGTTGCCGCGCTGCGCGTCCCTGGCGGCGCTGCGCTGACTCGTAAGCAAATCGATGAATACGGTAAGTTTGTCCAGATCTACGGCGCGAAAGGCCTGGCCTGGATTAAAGTGACCGAGCGGGCGAAAGGTCTTGAAGGCATCAACAGCCCGGTGGCTAAATTCCTCAACGCCGACATCGTTGAAGCGATCCTTGAGCGTACCGGCGCGCAGGATGGTGATATGATCTTCTTTGGCGCGGATAACAAAAAAATTGTTGCCGACGCGCTGGGCGCGCTACGTCTGAAGCTGGGCAAAGACCTGAACCTGACCGACGAAGATCAATGGGCGCCGCTGTGGGTTATCGATTTTCCGATGTTTGAAGATGACGGCGAAGGCGGCCTGACCGCGATGCACCATCCGTTCACTTCGCCGAAAGATATGTCCGCCGCCGAGCTGAAAGCCACGCCGGAAGACGCTGTCGCCAATGCCTACGATATGGTCATCAACGGTTATGAAGTCGGTGGTGGTTCCGTGCGTATTCACAGCGGCGAGATGCAACAGACCGTGTTCGGCATTCTGGGTATTAACGAGCAAGAGCAGCGCGAGAAGTTTGGCTTCCTGCTGGACGCGCTGAAATACGGTACTCCGCCGCACGCGGGTCTGGCTTTTGGCCTTGACCGTTTGACTATGCTGCTAACCGGTACCGATAATATCCGTGACGTTATCGCCTTCCCGAAAACGACCGCAGCTGCTTGCCTGATGACCGAAGCGCCGAGCTTCGCCAACCCGGTCTCGCTGAGTGAACTGGGTATTCAGGTTGTAGCGAAAGAGGCAAAAGAGTCTCCGGAGAATAAGTAAGATGTCATTCAAGCTCCCCGTTTCCGTTCTGGTGGTCATTTACGCCGAAGATACGAAGCGGGTGCTGATGTTGCAGCGTCGCGACGATCCCACGTTCTGGCAGTCGGTTACCGGCAGCCTGGAAGAGGGGGAAACCGCGCCGCAAGCTGCCGCGCGTGAAGTCATGGAAGAGGTCGCCATTGATGTTGCCTGCGAGCAACTGGCTCTGGTTGACTGCCAGCGTACGGTAGAGTTCGAGATATTTTCTCATTTACGCCATCGCTATGCGCCAGGGGTTGAGCGTAATACGGAATTTTGGTTCCGTCTTGCGCTTCCTCATGAACGCCAGATTGTCTTTACGGAACATCTGGACTATCGCTGGGTTGATGCGACGGAAGCTGCTACGTTGACCAAATCCTGGAGCAACCGGCAGGCGATTGAAGAATTTGTAATTAACGCCAACTAATTTTCCCGGAATTTTAGTGGTCAGGAAGGCGGCAAGTTGCGACATCATCCAGAGCTTGCTTGAGTAAGTGATGGGTGGGGATCAATACGGCCAACGCACCTGAGGGCTAAAAGGCGTCGGGAAAAGGCTTTTTTGGAGATATTATTTTATGGCAGGTCATAGTAAATGGGCCAACACCAAACATCGCAAAGCGGCACAGGATGCCAAGCGCGGTAAGATCTTTACGAAAATTATTCGCGAGCTGGTCACCGCTGCGCGTCTGGGGGGCGGTGATGCGGGCTCTAACCCGCGTCTGCGCGCAGCGATCGACAAAGCGCTGAGCAACAATATGACCCGTGACACCCTGAACCGCGCTATCGCCCGCGGCGTTGGCGGCGATGATGATGCGAACATGGAAACCATCATCTATGAAGGTTACGGCCCTGGCGGCACGGCAGTCATGGTTGAATGTTTGTCCGACAACCGTAATCGTACCGTTGCCGAAGTGCGTCACGCATTCAGCAAAACCGGCGGCAACCTGGGGACTGACGGTTCTGTTTCCTACCTGTTTAGCAAAAAAGGCGTCATCTCTTTCGAGAAGGGCGACGAAGATGCAATCATGGAAGCGGCGCTGGAAGCGGGCGCTGAAGACGTTGTGACCTTTGACGATGGTGCAATTGACGTTTATACCGCCTGGGAAGAGATGGGCGCGGTACGCGATGCGCTGGAAGCCGCCGGTCTGAAAGCGGATGGAGCTGAAGTCTCTATGATCCCGTCAACTAAAGCGGACATGGACGCTGAAACTGCGCCGAAACTGCTGCGTCTGATCGATATGCTGGAAGACTGCGACGATGTACAGGAAGTTTATCACAACGGTGAGATCTCTGATGAGGTCGCCGCAACGCTCTAATGTTGCTGACCGTTAAACCACCAACCGGAGGCGCGTGATGGCCATCATTCTCGGCATTGACCCGGGGTCGCGCGTCACTGGTTACGGCGTCATCCGTCAGGTTGGACGTCAACTGAGCTACCTGGGCAGCGGTTGTATTCGTACGAAAGTGGATGATTTGCCGTCTCGCCTGAAGCTTATCTATGCGGGCGTCACGGAAATTATCACTCAGTTCCAGCCGGACTATTTCGCCATCGAACAGGTGTTTATGGCAAAGAACGCCGACTCGGCGCTAAAGCTCGGGCAAGCTCGGGGTGTGGCGATTGTCGCGGCGACGAATCAGGACTTGCCGGTCTTTGAGTATGCCGCCAGGCAGGTGAAGCAGACCGTTGTTGGTATTGGCAGTGCGGAAAAGAGCCAGGTACAGCACATGGTGCGTACGTTGCTTAAGCTTCCGACCAACCCGCAGGCGGATGCGGCGGATGCGCTGGCCATCGCCATTACCCACTGTCACGTTAGTCAGAACACAGCTCAGGTCAGTGAAAGCCGCCTGAACCTGGCGCGCGGACGATTAAGATAACGTTAAATCAGGCTGGATATCTATCCAGCCTTTTTTTATGATATCGCATTAGACTTTCAGCCCTTAATCCAGGAGCTCCATGTGATAGGCAGACTCAGAGGTATCATTCTCGAAAAACAACCCCCGCTGGTTTTACTCGAAGCGGGAGGTGTAGGCTATGAGGTTCATATGCCAATGACCTGCTTCTATGAGCTGCCGGATGTGGGTAAAGAGGCGATAATTTTTACCCATTTTATCGTCCGTGAAGATGCTCAGTTGCTGTTTGGCTTCAACAATAAGCAGGAGCGCACGCTGTTTAAGGAACTGATTAAAACCAACGGCGTCGGTCCGAAGCTGGCGCTGGCGATCCTTTCCGGCATGTCGGCGCAGCAGTTTGTTAATGCCGTTGAGCGTGAAGAGCTGGCGGCGCTGGTGAAACTGCCGGGTATCGGCAAGAAAACCGCAGAACGCCTGATTGTCGAAATGAAAGACCGCTTTAAAGGGCTGCACGGCGAACTGTTCACTCCGGCGACGGATCTGCTGTTGACGTCACCAGCCGGGCCTTCTGACGATGATGCTGAACAAGAAGCGGTTGCCGCGCTGGTGGCGCTGGGCTATAAACCTCAGGAGGCCAGCCGGATGGTCAGCAAAATCGTGCGCGTGGATGCCAACAGTGAAACGCTAATTCGCGAAGCGCTCCGCGCCGCGTTGTGAGGTAAGGGATGATTGAAGCAGACAGGCTGGTATCGGCGGACAGCATCGGTTTTGAAGAGGCTGTGGATCGCGCAATTCGCCCGAAATTGCTGCAAGAATATGTGGGCCAGCCACATGTCCGTTCGCAAATGGAGATCTTTATCCAGGCGGCGAAACTGCGTGGCGATGCGCTCGATCACCTGTTGATTTTTGGCCCTCCAGGGCTGGGGAAAACCACCCTGGCAAACATCGTCGCCAACGAGATGGGCGTTAACCTGCGCACGACCTCCGGCCCGGTGCTGGAAAAGGCGGGCGATCTGGCGGCGATGTTAACTAACCTTGAACCACACGACGTTCTGTTTATCGACGAGATCCACCGCCTTTCACCGGTAGTCGAAGAAGTACTGTATCCGGCAATGGAAGATTATCAGCTGGATATCATGATTGGCGAAGGGCCTGCGGCACGTTCGATAAAAATCGATCTACCGCCGTTTACCCTGATTGGCGCGACGACTCGCGCAGGCTCGCTGACTTCGCCGTTGCGCGACCGTTTTGGCATCGTCCAGCGCCTTGAGTTCTACCAGATCCCAGACCTGCAGCATATCGTCAGCCGCAGCGCCCGCCATATGGGGCTGGAGATGAGTGAAGAGGGGGCGCTGGAAGTCGCACGTCGCGCGCGCGGTACCCCGCGAATCGCCAACCGCCTGCTGCGCAGAGTGCGCGATTTTGCCGAGGTCCGCTACGATGGCCGTATCTCAGTGGATATTGCCGCTCAGGCGCTGGATATGCTCAACGTAGATGCAGAAGGCTTTGATTATATGGACCGTAAGCTGTTGCTGGCGGTCATCGATAAATTCTTTGGCGGGCCGGTTGGGCTGGATAACCTGGCGGCGGCCATCGGCGAAGAGCGGGAAACGATTGAGGATGTGCTGGAGCCGTATCTGATCCAGCAGGGCTTTTTGCAGCGTACGCCGCGCGGACGAATGGCGACGGTGCGAGCCTGGACCCACTTTGGCATTACGCCGCCGGAAATGCCCTAAGCTTTGTCCGGGGAGTGGCCCGGACAAAGCGTTTGCCTCAATGGGGGCAGATCAGGCAGCCGGTTTCTTGCTCATGCTGAAGATAAACAGCAGCGCGGCGCACAGCACCACCGAAGGCCCCGCGGGTGTGTCGTAGAACGCCGAGAGGGTCAATCCTCCGGTAACAGCAATCATTCCCACGCCAACCGCCACCCCTGCCATTTGCTCCGGCGTGCGGGCAAAGCGACGGGCCGTGGCGGCGGGAATAATCAGCAGCGACGTGATAATCAGCGCTCCGACGAACTTCATCGCCACGCCGATCGTCAGCGCGGTGACCAGCATCAACAGCAGTTTAACCCGCTGTAGCTTAACGCCATCAACAAACGCCAGATCCGGGCTAATGGTCATCGACAGCAGGTTGCGCCACTGCCAGAGCAGGATCGCCAGCACGATAACCACGCCAATCGCGATGGAGATCAAATCTTCCGGCGTCACCGCCAGCAGATCGCCGAACAGATAGGCCATCAGGTCGACGCGCACGTTTGACATCAGGCTGACCACCACCAGGCCCAGCGACAGCGCGCTGTGCGCCATGATGCCGAGTAGCGTGTCTACCGCCAGGTGGGGGCGTTTCTCCAGCCACACCAGCCCGCCCGCCAGCAGCAGCGTCACCGCGATAACCGCATAGAACGGATTGACGTTGAGCAGTAAACCAAAAGCCACGCCGAGCAGAGAGGCATGGGCGAGGGTATCGCCGAAGTAGGACATGCGGCGCCAGACGACGAACGAGCCCAGCGGACCCGCCGCACAGGCGAGCATGATCCCGGCTAACCAACCGGGGAGCAGTAATTCAATCATTAACGGTCATTTCCCCGACGCAGTACAATCCGCCCCTGCAGATCGTGGCGGTGATTATGATGATGGCGATAAATACCCAACTGTTCCGCACCGCGTTGGCCGAACATCGAGATAAATTCCGGATGCATGGAGACCACTTCCGGCGCACCGGAACAGCAAATATGCTGATTCAGACACAGCACTTCGTCGGTTTTCGCCATTACCAGGTGCAGGTCATGAGAAACCATCAGTACGGCGCAATCAAGCTCCTGGCGCAACTGGTTAATCAGATCGTAAAGCGCCACCTGGCCGTTAACGTCAACGCCTTGAGTTGGCTCGTCGAGCACCAGCAACTGCGGCTGATTGAGTAGGGCGCGAGCCAATAGCACACGCTGGGTCTCTCCGCCGGAAAGCTTCTGCATAGGGGCGTCGATCAGGTGTCCTGCCTGAACGCGCTTCAACGCTGGCAGAATGTCGCGTTTATGCGTTCCCGGACGCAAAAGCATAAAGCGGCTGACGGTCAGCGGCAGTGTGGCATCAAGGTGCAGCTTTTGCGGGACATAGCCGATCCGCAGATGCCCCTCGCGCTTGATAACCCCTTCCGTTGGGGCTATCAGCCCAAGAACGACTCTTACGAGAGTCGATTTACCGGCACCGTTGGGGCCCAGTAAGGTTAAAATTTTGCCCGGCTTTAGCGTTAGCGAAATGTCAGACAGCACGCGCCTTTGACCATAGACGACCGCGACGTTTTCCAGAGTTACAAGATTTGTCATATCAAATTAGAGGTTGCACAAGCCAGTGAATGTTATAATATCACATCTCTCTTATTTATTACGATGATTAGACGCATTATGTTACATAAAAATACGCTTCTTTGCGCTGGACTGAGCGCCGCTTTTTTATTCGCTCATGCACCATGGGCAAGCGCTGCAGTTGTCACTTCGCTTAAACCGCTGGGCTTTATCGCATCTGCAATTGCTGATGGGGTGACGGATACCCAGATTCTGCTGCCTGACGGAGCATCGGAGCATGATTATTCACTACGTCCATCGGATGCAAAACGCTTACAGAACGCCGACTTAGTGGTCTGGGTTGGCCCAGAGATGGAGGCGTTTATGGATAAATCAACGCAAAGCATTGCGCCAAATAAAAAGGTGACGATTGCCGAGCTTGACGGCGTGAAACCGTTACTGATGAAAGGTGCCGACGACGACGATGACCATCACGATCACGCTCATGGCGCCGGGGAAAATAGTGATGATGATCACCATCACGGTATTTATAACATGCATCTATGGCTCTCCCCAGAGATAGCGCGCCTTTCAGCGGTTGCAATCCATGATAAATTATTGGAACTTATGCCGCAGAGTCGAGCCAAACTTGACGCCAACCTGAGGGATTTTGAGGCAAAATTAGCCGCAACCGACAAGCAGGTTGGGACCGAGCTGGCACCGCTGAAAGGGAAGGGATATTTCGTTTTTCATGATGCCTACGGCTACTTTGAAAAACACTACGGTTTGACCTCACTGGGTCACTTTACTGTCAACCCTGAAATTCAGCCTGGTGCGCAGCGTTTACACGAAATCAGAACACAGCTGGTTGAGCAAAAAGCAACTTGCGTTTTTGCTGAGCCACAGTTCAGGCCAGCGGTGATAGAAGCTGTTGCCAGGGGAACGTCCGTGCGCATGGGAACCCTGGATCCACTTGGAATCGGAATTAAGTTGGGTAAAGAGAGTTATCCGCAATTCCTGAGCCAGATGGCGAATCAGTATTCAAGCTGCCTGAAAGGAGAATAACGAGGAAGTGAATACGTGCAACAGATAGCCCGCGCTGTCACTCAGGCATTTAACAATCTGCCACGACCTCACCGCGTTATGCTGGGGTCGCTTAGCGTTCTTACTTTAGCGGTCGCTGTCTGGCGACCCTACATCTACCACCATCCTGAATCGGCACCCATCTCCAGAACAATCGAGCTGGAGCAAAGCGAAACTCGCACCCTGCTACCAGAAGCTTCGGAGCCCATCGATCAGGCGCCTCAGGAAGAAGAGGCCATTCCTCAGGATGAGCTTGATGATAAAGCGGATAGCGATTCAGGCGTCCATGAATATGTGGTGTCGACCGGTGATACGCTTAGCAGTATCCTTAATCAGTACGGCATCGATATGGGCGATATAGCCCAGCTCTCTTCGGCGGATAAAGAGCTGCGTAATCTGAAAATCGGTCAACAGCTCTCCTGGACCCTGACGGCGGATGGCGATTTGCAAAGCCTGACCTGGGAGATGTCACGCCGTGAAACTCGCACCTATGACCGGGTTGCTAACGGCTTCAAAATGAGCAGTGAGCTGCAAAAAGGTGACTGGGTCAACAGCGTCATGAAAGGTACCGTGGGCGGAAGCTTCGTCGCCAGCGCTCGCGATGCCGGTCTGACCAGCAGCGAAATCAGCGCGGTGATCAAAGCCATGCAGTGGCAGATGGACTTCCGTAAGTTGAAAAAAGGCGATGCGTTCTCAGTACTGATGTCGCGTGAAATGCTGAACGGTAAGCGTGAGCAAAGCCAGTTGCTTGGCGTACGCCTGCGCTCAGGTGGTAAAGACTATTACGTGATCCGCGCTGAGGATGGAAAATTCTACGATCGCAACGGTACTGGCCTGGCGAAGGGCTTCCTGCGCTTCCCGACCGCACGCCAGTTCCGCGTGTCATCGAACTTTAACCCGCGTCGTCTGAACCCGGTGACCGGCCGCGTCGTTCCGCATCGTGGTGTCGATTTTGCGATGCCACAGGGCACGCCGGTGCTCTCGGTAGGGGATGGTGAAGTCGTGGTGGCTAAACGTAGCGGAGCAGCAGGCTATTACGTTGCCGTCCGTCATGGTCGTACCTATACCACCCGTTATATGCACCTGCGTAAGCTGCTGGTGAAGCCAGGGCAGAAGGTGAAGCGCGGCGATCGTATCGCGTTGTCGGGCAACACTGGCCGTTCTACTGGTCCGCATCTGCATTACGAAGTGTGGATTAACCAGCAGGCGGTAAATCCGCTGACGGCGAAACTGCCGCGTACGGAAGGGCTCAGTGGTTCCGAGCGTACCGCTTACCTGGCGCAGGCAAAACAAGTGATTCCGCAACTGCGGTTTGACTAACCTCCCGCCAGTTAAAGCCGGTGCCAGCTGTGCACCGGCTTTTTCTTTTGTACGTTACTCAACGTATCGCTAAACTAACCCATTATCTTTATTGAGCGGACATTCTGCGGATTGGGCATGGAAACGAAAAAAAATAATATTGAGTTTATTCCAAAATTTGAAAAATCCTTTTTACTGCCGCGCTACTGGGGCGCCTGGTTAGGGGTTTTTGCCTTTGCCGGTATTGCCCTGACGCCAGCTTCTTTCCGCGATCCGATTCTGGGCAAACTGGGACGTTTTGTTGGCCGCCTGGCAAAGAGTTCGCGCCGTCGGGCACAAATCAACCTGCTGTACTGTTTCCCGGAAAAAAGTGAGCAGGAACGAGAAGAAATTATTGATGCAATGTATGCATCCTCACCGCAGGCGATGGTCATGATGGCAGAGTTAGGCCTGCGCGACCCGCAACGCATTCTTTCCCGCGTCGACTGGCAGGGCAAAGAGATCATCGATGAGATGCAGCGAAACAACGAGAAAGTGATCTTTCTGGTGCCTCATGCATGGGGAGTGGATATTCCAGCGATGCTGATGGCATCCGGCGGGCAGAAGATGGCAGCGATGTTCCATAATCAGGGTAATCCGGTATTTGATTACGTCTGGAATACTGTGCGCCGTCGTTTTGGCGGACGTATGCACGCGCGCAACGACGGTATCAAACCGTTTATTCAGTCGGTGCGTCAGGGGTACTGGGGATACTATCTGCCGGATCAGGATCACGGCGCCGAGCACAGCGAATTTGTTGATTTCTTTGCCACCTACAAGGCGACACTCCCGGCGATTGGCCGTTTAATGAAAGTCTGCCGCGCCCGCGTCGTACCGCTGTTCCCGGTTTATGATGGCAAAACGCATCGACTGACAGTGCTGGTGCGTCCGCCGATGGACGATCTACTGGAAGCGGATGATAATACTATCGCCCGGCGGATGAATGAAGAGGTGGAAATTTTTGTTAAGCCACATACCGAGCAGTACACCTGGATCCTGAAGTTGCTGAAAACGCGCAAGCCGGGTGAAATCGAGCCGTACAAGCGCAACGAGCTGTACCCAAAAAAGAAATAATCCGCCTTACGCGTCAGGGGCAAAAAAATACCTGCCAGCAGCGACGCTGGCAGGTAGGCGAAGAGGTTTACTCGACGGTGAGAATACGGGTGGTGTTGGTGCTACCGATGGTGCTCATGACATCGCCCTGAGTGACGATAACAAGGTCGCCGGTAACCAGATAGCCTTTATCACGCAGCAGTATTACCGCATCGTGCGCAGCGGCAACGCCTTCGTTTATGCTATCGAAATATACCGGAGTCACGCCGCGATACAGCGCAGTCAGGTTCAGCGTGCGCTCATGGCGAGACAGCGCGAAAATCGGCAGGCCGGAGCTAATGCGTGAAGTCATCAGTGCGGTACGACCGGATTCGGTCATAGTAATGATTGCGGTGACGCCTTTAAGGTGGTTAGCCGCGTACATGGCCGACATCGCAATGGCTTCTTCTACGTTATCGAACTGAATGTCAAGACGGTGTTTGGAGACATTGAGGCTAGGGATTTTTTCCGCACCCAGGCAGACGCGCGCCATCGCGGCAACGGTCTCAGATGGATACTGACCCGCGGCGGTTTCTGCAGACAGCATAACGGCGTCTGTTCCATCCAGCACGGCGTTCGCCACGTCCATGACTTCAGCGCGAGTTGGCATCGGGTTGGTGATCATTGACTCCATCATCTGTGTCGCGGTAATGACCGAGCGGTTCAACTGACGAGCGCGGCGGATCAACGCCTTCTGAATGCCGACCAGCTCCGGGTCGCCAATTTCTACGCCAAGGTCGCCGCGGGCAACCATGACAACATCGGACGCCAGAATCACGTCGTCCATCGCATCCTGATCGCATACCGCTTCCGCACGCTCTACTTTGGCAACGATTTTTGCATCGCAGCCCGCATCGCGCGCCAGACGACGAGCGTAGTTCAGGTCTTCACCGCAGCGCGGGAAGGAGACGGCCAGGTAGTCGACGCCAATTTTAGCGGCGGTGATGATATCCGCTTTGTCTTTTTCAGTCAGCGCTTCGGCTGAGAGGCCGCCGCCCAGTTTATTAATACCCTTGTTGTTGGATAACGGTCCACCGACGGTGACTTCGGTGAACACTTTCATACCCTGAACTTCCAGTACTTTCAACTGCACGCGACCGTCGTCCAGCAGCAGGATATCACCCGGAACCACATCAGCCGGAAGACCTTTATAGTCGATGCCGACTTTCTCTTTGTCGCCTTCACCTTTATCCAGATTAGCGTCGAGCAGGAATTTGTCACCGACACTGAGGAAAATCTTGCCTTCTTTGAAGGTAGATACGCGGATTTTCGGCCCCTGTAGGTCACCGAGAATCGCTACATGACGGCCCAGTTTTGCCGCAATCTCACGGACTTTATTTGCGCGGATCTGGTGATCTTCCGCAGTGCCATGAGAAAAGTTCATACGTACCACGTTAGCGCCTGCGGCAATAACTTTTTCAAGGTTGTTATCGCGGTCGGTAGCCGGGCCTAGGGTAGTAACGATTTTGGTTCTGCGAAGCCTTCTGGACATGTAATACTCCGTTGACTGAAACAACTTTGGTGTTGCGTGAACATGGATTCGGTAACGCCGATGAGCAAAGTCGCTATACCGGAACATTACCGAAAGTGTAATAGGATACTGCTTTGTTTCTACTTTTATTGGTCATTGCTGTGTACGCTGAGCTCTTTATCAAAGCGCGATTCCTTGAGCGCTTCCTTGACCCTCTTCAAGTTATCTCTGAATTTTGCTCCCCGCCGCAGGGTAAAGCCGGTCGCCAGTACGTCAATCACCGTTAGTTGAGCTAAGCGGGAAACCATCGGCATATAGATATCGGTATCTTCCGGAACATCCAGCGTAATGGCCAGCGTTGACTCACGGGAAAGCGGCGTGCCGGGGGAGGTAATGGCGATCACCATAGCATCGTTTTCGCGGGCCAGCTGCGCCAGGTCCACCAGGTTCTTGGTTCTGCCGGTATGTGAGATGATCACGACCACATCATCGTCATTACAGTTCATACAGCTCATGCGTTGCAGGACGATGTCGTCGGAATAAATCACTGGCACATTAAAGCGGAAAAACTTGTTCATCGCGTCGTGGGCGACGGCTGCGGAAGAACCCAGGCCAAAAAAAGCGATTTTCTTGGCCTGAGTGAGCAGGTCCACTGCACGATTGATCGCCGATATGTCGAGAGAATGATGGACCTGATCTAAACTAGCCATGGCCGATTCAAATATCTTTCCCGTATAGGACTCAACGCTGTCGTCTTCATCGACGTTGCGGTTAACATAGAGGGTACCGTGCGCCAGGCTTTGGGCCAGATGCAGCTTAAAATCCGGGAAACCTCGGGTCTCCAGACTACGGCAGAAACGATTAACCGTGGGCTCGCTGACACCGGCTTCCAGCGCCAGAGCGGCAATACTTGAATGAATGGCCTGAGCGGGGGTTGCAAGGATGACTTCCGCCACTTTGCGTTCAGATTTGCTAAGGTGTTCCAGTTGGGACTGGATTTTTTCCAGCATGTTCATTGGTAATCGGGCGCTCATCAATGGAAACGATTTCATTAATGGATGAAATCGTTAGGCGTTTTAGCAAGAATATACCCCTCCGGAGTCGGAAACGGTGAGGAATGGCCTTAGAATATGTTGTTTTTTTTCATTACATGATCAGAGTCGTATTTTACTAACTAAGAATAGGTCGAAACAACGAACAATATTAGCCGCATGCCCAAAATCTCAGCGTGTATTTTTCACCCTGTGCGATTTAGCAGTGAGAACCGGAGCTGAGGGTTTCGGGAAATTCGTAAACACAGTACGATGCAGTGAAAGAAAATTACAAATATAGCCTGGCACAAGCACCAGACTATCAACTAAGGAGAATGACATGGCGGTAACGCAAACGGCCCAGGCATGCGATCTGGTCATTTTCGGCGCGAAGGGTGACCTGGCGCGACGTAAATTGCTGCCTTCCCTGTATCAGCTTGAAAAAGCTGGTCAGATTCACCCTGATACCCGCATTATCGGCGTCGGGCGTGCCGACTGGGACAAAGATGCTTACACCAAGGTAGTGCGTGAAGCGATGGAAACCTTCATGAAGGAAAAAATTGATGAAGGTTTGTGGGAGACCCTGAGCGGGCGTCTGGATTTTTGTAACCTTGATGTCAACGATACCAAAGCGTTTACCCGCCTGGGCAAAATGCTCGATCAGAAAGAGCGGGTGACCATTAACTATTTCGCCATGCCGCCGAGCACCTTTGGCGCGATTTGCAAAGGTCTGGGTGAAGCGAAACTGAACGCTAAACCGGCCCGCGTGGTGATGGAGAAACCGCTGGGTACCTCCCTGGAAACCTCCCGCGAGATCAACGATCGGGTGGGCGAGTTCTTCGAAGAGTGCCAGGTCTATCGTATCGACCACTATCTGGGTAAAGAGACAGTGCTGAACCTGCTGGCGCTGCGCTTTGCCAACTCGCTGTTCGTTAATAACTGGGACAGCCGTACCATCGATCACGTTGAGATCACGGTGGCGGAAGAGGTGGGCATTGAAGGCCGCTGGGGCTACTTCGATCAGGCCGGGCAGATGCGCGACATGATCCAGAACCACCTGCTACAAATCCTGTGCATGATTGCCATGTCTCCGCCGTCAGATTTGACTGCCGATAGCATCCGCGATGAAAAAGTGAAGGTGCTAAAATCGCTGCGCCGCATCGACCGCAGCAATGTGCGTGAAAAAACGGTACGCGGTCAATACACCGCCGGTTTCGCGCAAGGCAAAAAAGTGCCGGGCTATCTCGAAGAAGAGGGGGCCAATAAATCCAGCCATACTGAAACCTTCGTGGCGATCCGCGTGGATATCGACAACTGGCGCTGGGCGGGCGTGCCATTCTACCTGCGTACCGGTAAGCGTCTGCCGACAAAAAGTTCTGAAGTTGTGGTTTACTTTAAAACGCCGGAACTGAACCTGTTTAAAGAGACCTGGCAAGAGCTGCCGCAGAATAAACTGACCATTCGTCTGCAACCGGATGAAGGGGTGGATATTCAGGTGCTTAACAAAGTTCCCGGACTTGACCACAAGCATAACCTGCAAATTACCAAGTTGGATCTGAGCTATTCAGAAACCTTCAATCAAACCCATCTGGCGGATGCCTATGAGCGTCTGCTACTGGAAACGATGCGCGGTATCCAGGCACTGTTCGTGCGTCGCGATGAAGTGGAAGAAGCGTGGAAGTGGGTCGACTCCATCACTGAAGCCTGGGTGGCCGATCGTGATTCGCCGAAACCTTATCAGGCGGGTACCTGGGGGCCGGTAGCCTCTGTGGCGATGATCACCCGCGATGGTCGTTCGTGGAACGAGTTTGAGTAATCGTCAGCTAATCCTATAGTGGTAGTTTACCGGTAACATGATCTGACGCAGAAAGTCGCGTGATTTTTAATCTTTTAAGCCCCGGAGGATTCACCCACGGGGTTTTTTTTATTACACTGATCCCAGATATTTTGCCCCTGAGCCCCAGCAATGTTGACCTGGACACCGTGAAACATCGTTAAAACGCTGTGGCCGGACAGATAAAATTTGAGGAGCTTTTATGAATTCTGAAATGTTACGGGTAACAAAGCGCATTATCGAGCGCTCGCGCGACACCCGCGGCGCCTACCTCGCTCGAATTAACCAGGCCAAAACCGACACTGTCCACCGTGCCCAGCTGGCATGCGGTAATCTGGCCCACGGCTTCGCCGCCTGCCAGGCGGATGACAAAGCCTCGCTGAAAAGCATGCTGCGCAACAACATCGCTATCATTACCTCCTATAACGATATGCTCTCCGCGCACCAGCCCTACGAGCGCTATCCGG
This sequence comes from Klebsiella sp., assembly GCA_036498385.1. Lineage (GTDB taxonomy): Bacteria > Pseudomonadota > Gammaproteobacteria > Enterobacterales > Enterobacteriaceae > Klebsiella. The sequence continues at coordinate 1,667 of DASYFN010000013.1, read as the reverse complement.
ACATCATTCGCAAAGCGCTGCACGCCGCTAACGCGGTAGGCCAGGTGGCCGGCGGTGTCCCCGCGATGTGCGATGGCGTAACCCAGGGGCAAGACGGCATGGAGCTGTCGCTGCTCAGCCGTGAAGTGATTGCCATGTCCGCCGCGATTGGCCTGTCGCACAACATGTTTGACGGCGCGCTCTACCTTGGCGTCTGCGATAAAATTGTCCCCGGTCTGGCGATGGCTGCGCTGTCGTTCGGCCACCTGCCGTCCATTTTTATTCCCTCCGGCCCGATGACCAGCGGCTTGGCGAATAAAGAAAAAGTGCGCATTCGTCAGCTCTATGCGGAAGGCAAAGTGGATCGCATGGCGCTGCTGGAGTCCGAAGCCGCGTCTTACCATGCGCCAGGCACCTGTACCTTCTACGGTACCGCCAATACCAACCAGATGGTGGTTGAGTTTATGGGGATGCAGCTGCCCGGATCCTCATTCGTGCATCCGGATGCGCCGCTGCGCGAAGCACTGACCGCCGCCGCCGCCCGCCAGGTGACCCGCCTGACCGGCAACGGTAATGAGTGGATGCCGCTGGGCAAAATGGTCGATGAAAAAGTGGTGGTCAACGGGATCGTCGCGCTGCTGGCAACTGGTGGTTCCACCAACCATACTATGCACCTGGTGGCTATGGCGCGTGCGGCGGGGATCATCATCAACTGGGATGATTTCTCCAGTCTCTCTGACGTGGTGCCGCTGCTGGCGCGTCTCTACCCGAACGGCCCGGCGGATATTAACCACTTCCAGGCCGCTGGCGGCGTGCCGGTACTGGTACGCGAGCTGCTGAAAGGCGGTTTGCTGCATGAAGATGTTCACACCGTGGCCGGCTTCGGCCTCTCTCGCTACACCATGGAGCCCTGGCTTAATAACGGCGAGCTTGACTGGCGTGAGGGGGCAACTGCGCCGCTGGACAATCAGGTTATTGCCACTTTTGACAAACCGTTCTCTCGCCACGGCGGTACGAAAGTCCTGAGCGGCAATCTTGGTCGCGCGGTGATGAAAACCTCCGCCGTGCCGGTTGAGAACCAGATAATCGAAGCTCCTGCGGTGGTTTTCGAGAGCCAGCATGACGTGCTGCCAGCCTTTGAAGCAGGGCTGCTGGACAAAAATTGCGTGGTTGTGGTCCGTCATCAGGGGCCAAAAGCGAACGGCATGCCAGAATTACATAAACTTATGCCGCCACTTGGTGTATTATTGGACCGCCGTTTCAAAATTGCGCTGGTGACCGATGGTCGACTCTCCGGCGCATCAGGTAAAGTTCCGTCGGCAATCCACGTGACGCCTGAAGCGTACGATGGTGGTCTGCTGGCGAAGGTACGCGATGGCGATATCATCCGCGTCAACGGCCAGACGGGCGATCTAACGCTGCTGGTAGATGACGCTGAGCTGGCCGCGCGTCAGCCGCATATTCCTGACCTGAGCGGTTCGCGCGTGGGAACTGGTCGGGAAATGTTTGCTGCGCTGCGTGAGAAACTCTCCGGAGCAGAGCAGGGCGCAACCTGCATCAATTTTTAAGACGATTCGATTTGTAGATCTGGCGAGAGAAAATCTGATGAAAAACTGGAAAACAACTGCAGAAGCAATCCTCACCTCCGGCCCGGTTGTACCGGTAATCGTGGTGAAAAAGCTGGAGCA
>DASYFN010000012.1:0-28171 GCA_036498385.1 Klebsiella sp. | reverse complement strand
GGCTCGTAGTGTTCCGGGAACGGCCCTTCTGCCATCTTATCGATAGCAAACAGACGTCCCATCCCTTCCGGTTGCATGATAAACGGCCCGACATCACTGTCCGGCGCAGCGGCGCTGTAGTCCGGAATATCCACGCCACCCCATTTCGCACCATCCCATTTCAGGAGCTGGCGCTTCGGATCCCACGGTTTACCCTGCGGGTCCGCAGAGGCGCGGTTATACAGAATGCGGCGGTTAAGCGGCCACGCCCAGGCCCAGCCCAGCGTATTTCCAAGGCCTGACGGGTCGGCGTTATCGCGACGCGCCATCTGGTTGCCGTCCGGCGTCCAGCTACCGGCGAAGATCCAGCAGCCGCTGGATGTCGTACCATCGTCGCGCAGCTGCGCGAACGAGCTGAGCTGTTGGCCTTTTTTGACGATCACCGCACCGGTTGCCGGGTCGGTAATGTCTGCCAGCGCCCTACCGTTGCTCTCCATTGCGATTTCTTCCGACGCCGGTTCATGCGGAGTGGAGTAATTCCACGTCATGTTCAGCACTGGCTCCGGCGTTGGGCCGCCCTGTTCAGCGTACATCTTACGCAGGCGTAAGAAGATACCGGCGAGGATCTCACCGTCAGTGGTCGCCATCCCCGGGGCGTCCGCGCCTTTCCAGTGCCACTGCAGCCAGCGGCCGGAGTTGACGATAGAACCGTTCTCTTCGGCGAAGCAGGTGGATGGCAGGCGGAACACTTCGGTCTGTATTTTCGACGGATCGACGTCGTTTGACTCTCCGTGGTTTTGCCAGAAGGTGGACGTTTCGGTGTTGAGTGGGTCGATGGTCACCAGAAACTTGAGTTTCGACAGCGACGCGACGACCTTGTTTTTATTCGGGAATGAGGCCACCGGGTTAAAGCCCTGGCAGATATAGCCATTCACTTTGCCCTGGTTCATCATCTCGAAGTATTGCAGGACGTCGTAGACCTTATCCCACTTCGGTAGCCAATCAAAGCCCCAGCTGTTTTCCGCCGTTGCTTTGTCGCCAAAGAAAGCCTTCATTAATGAGACAAAGAATTTCGGGTAGTTACCCCAGTAGTTCACCTGGTCCTTCAACAGCGGTTTCGGCGTGTTGGCGGCGAGATAGGTTTGCAGGTCAGTCTGTTTCTCGCTCGGCAGTGTCATATAGCCAGGAAGGCTCTGCGACAGCAATCCTAAGTCTGTGAGGCCCTGAATATTGGAGTGGCCGCGCAGGGCGTTTACGCCGCCGCCTGCCATCCCCATATTGCCGAGCAGCAGTTGGATCATTGCCATGGTGCGGATGTTCTGCGCACCGATGGAGTGCTGCGTCCAGCCCAGCGCGTACAGGAACGACGCGGTTTTATCATGAGCACTGGTTTCCGCGATGTACTCGCAGACTTTAAGAAAGTCGGCTTTTGGCGTACCGCAGATGTTTTCGACAACTTCCGGCGTATAACGGGAAACGTGCTGCTTCAGCAAATTCCAGACGCAGCGCGGATGCTGCAGCGTGGTATCGCGTTTGGCAAAGCCGTTTTCATCCAGTTCGTAATTCCAGGATGTTTTATCGTACTTGCGGGCTTCGGCGTCATAGCCGCTGAACAGACCGTCTTCAAAGCTGTAATCTTCACGCACGATCAGGCTGGCGTTAGTATAGGCTTCAGTATATTCACGGTTGATTTTTTCATTATTCAGCAGGTACAGGATGACGCCTGACAGGAAAGTAATGTCAGTACCGGAACGAATTGGGGTATAGAAATCAGCCACCGACGCGGTACGCGTAAAGCGCGGATCGATCACAATCAGCTTCGCGCCGTTGTGGATCTTGGCTTCCATCGCCCAGCGGAATCCAACCGGGTGAGCTTCAGCGGCGTTGCCGCCCATCACCACGACGAGATTGGCGTTCTTGATGTCGACCCAGTGGTTGGTCATCGCACCGCGACCAAATGTTGGAGCAAGACTTGCTACCGTTGGTCCGTGTCAGACGCGTGCCTGGTTGTCGACCGCGAGCATACCGAGCGCGCGGGTAAATTTCTGGGTTAAATAACCGGTTTCGTTACTGGAGGCGGAGGCGCACAGCATACCGGTGGTCAGCCAGCGGTTAACGGTGGTGCCTGCGCTATTTTGCGCGACAAAGTTGGCGTCGCGGTCCTCTTTCATCAGCTTAGCGATACGGTCGAATGCTTCATCCCAGCTGATTTGCTGCCATTTATCGGAGCCTGGCGCACGATATTCTGGGAATTTCAGGCGGCTTTCGGAGTGGATAAAGTCCACCAGACCAGCCCCTTTAGGGCAGAGCGCACCACGGTTGACCGGATGGTCCGGGTCACCTTCAATATGGAAGATTGACGCTTTGGCGTTTTTCGCGCCGTCGCCGAGACTGTACATCAACAGCCCGCAGCCGACGGAACAGTAAGTGCAGGTATTACGGGTTTCGCGGGTGCGCAGTAGTTTGTACTGCCGTGTTTCCGCGAGCGCTAAACCGGGCGCAAAGCCCAGCACCGCTGCCGTGGTTCCTGCCATACCGCCAGCACAGATCTTAAAGAACTGCCTTCTGCTGACCTGCATGGTTCGCTCCTTATTTCGACATTGTCACAGTATAGTTATTTGCTTTGCGGTAAGGGCCGCAAAGGTTCAGAATTGGGGGTAATTTCCCTCGTTCCCGGAGGGATATAAACAGAGTACCACATTGTGAGTATGTCTGTTCCAACATGGTTAAGACAAAGTGAACAAGAACCCTCTCGAACAAGTTGAAAATGTGACCAATATCACAGGTTATCGCCGGGTAACGCTCTGGAAGCGTGAAAATTTGCAACATCCTCAGCCAGATGAGTTAGCTGAAGAGGTACCCGTTGCGTTGGTCTATAACGGCATCTCACACGTTGTGATGATGGCGACGCCGAAGGATTTAGCGCAGTTCGCCGTGGGCTTTTCCTTATCTGAAGGGATTATAGAAAACCGAGGTGAGATTTATGGCATGGATATCGTTCCGGCCTGTAACGGTCTGGAAGTGCAGATTGAACTGTCCAGTCGCCGCTTTATGGGGCTGAAAGAGCGTCGTCGCGCGCTGGCCGGGCGCACCGGCTGCGGCGTATGTGGCGTTGAGCAGCTCAATGATATCGGTAAGCCCGTGCAGCCGCTGCCTTTTACCCAGACATTCGATCTGGCGAATCTCGATCGCGCGCTGGAGAACCTGCATGATTTTCAGCCGATAGGGCGCCTTACCGGCTGTACTCATGCTGCGGCCTGGGTGAGCTCTTCCGGTAATCTTGTCGGCGGTCACGAAGATGTTGGCCGTCACGTGGCACTGGACAAACTTCTTGGACACCGCGCGGAATCAGAAGATACATGGCAGAATGGCGCGGCATTAGTCTCCAGCCGCGCCAGTTATGAAATGGTGCAGAAGGCGGCCATGTGCGGGGTGGAAATCCTCTTTGCGGTCTCTGCCGCGACTACGCTGGCAGTTGAAGTCGCCGAGCGCTGCAACCTGACGCTGGTGGGATTCTGCAAGCCGGGCAGAGCGACCATCTATACTCATCCGAAGCGGTTAGTTGCGGGTTAAAGATAAATCAATTTATTTGAATGAGTACAGCAAATCCTTCCGCTTTTTGTTTGGCGATGTGAGGAATATTATTTATCACATCAAGGCACAGTGCCTTACCAAAACAACTAACGTAAAGGGTTTATATCATGAAAAGCATCAAAACTTTTGTCGCAGTTATCGCTCTGTCCGCTTCTTTTGGTTCATTCGCTGCTGAAACTGTCACTGCTACCGCCGCAACGATGGACGGTGCAGAAGCGAAAATCGCCGCTCAGGCCCAGGCCGCAGGCGCATCGTCTTACAAAATTACGGAAGCGTTTACTGGTAACCGCGTACACATGACGGCGGAACTGAATAAATAAGTAAGAACTACTGTCGAAAGAGCGCCTCAGGGCGCTTTTTTTGTACACCCAGTTCGATTTTCCGGCTGAGAACGCGGTGGTACGCTGCCAGTATTCCTCAGCGCCTGAAGCGGTTGCCCCGCTAAACGCAGCGGGACCGTCGTGGATTTAATCCAGATAAAACACCTCTTTTAGCTCCGCGCTTACCGGGCTGTTGTCCGGATTGGCAGGCATCACATCGCACATATGCTGCCACCAGCGCTGGCACACCTCGGTCCCGGCGATAGCGTCCCAGCGCGCTTCGGATTCAATCTCCACCGTAGCGAACAGCAGATTGCGTTCTTTATCGAGATAAATCGCGTAGTGGTGCGCTCCGTGGGCCTTCAGCTCCGTCTCCAGCTCCGGCCAGATGGGATTATGGCGGCGCTGATACTCTTCATGCGCGTCCGGGTTTACCTGCATCACGAAAGCTTTGCGGATCATAATGCCTCCAGATAAAGTTCGCGGACTTCATCGCGGCTGGCGGTGCGCGGATTGCACGGCGCGCACGGATCGGCCAGCGTTTCGGTTGGGTTAGGGAGCACCTTGTCAAACAGATGATAAGATATCTGCTGTTCATCCAACGCGGCAAACAGGCTGTCAAGCAGGCCCTTTTTTACCCGGTAGCCATCGGTGACGATTAGCGCTTTACCCCACCGTTTACCCGCCACCAGCTTGATCATATCGCCAATAGCGCCCGCGCCGTGGGGGCTGATTTTGGGGAGCGCCAACATAAAACTCATGATAATTCTCCTTAATGTTGACTCTGTGAGATCAGTTTTCTCTCACCCTCTCCCTTGGGGGTGAGAGAACAGGGATGAGAAAATCTTCGAGAACTTATCGATGTTGCCGACATCGTAGATGAACGGTTCGGCTTTCGCGCCGCTACTGTCGGCGTCCAGCTTCACTTTGCCCAGCCTTCCTGTACTGCGAAATTCAGGTAACAGAGTTCACCCCGTCTCGTTGAGCGGGGCGCGATGTTGTTATTGATAAAGATCTAACGCGGACTGCATTGGTTGAACGTTGAAGCGTTTGCCAAGGGCTACCAGCTCTTCGCGGGTGATGGTTTGTTTCATACCGCCCATTGAGTAGACTTTTACCAGCACCTCAGCGGATTTCTCGGCGGTATCAATTAGGCCGAACGTTTCGTCCAGATTGGGACCGCTGCCGAAGACGCCGTGGAACGGCCACAGCACCAGCGAGTGTTTCTGCATCGCCTCGGCGGTGGCCTGACCGATGTCGTCGGTACCCGGCACCATCCACGGCAGAATGCTGATGCCATCCGGGAATACCACCAGACATTCGGTGCTGCCTTCCCATAGCTTACGGGTGAACAGATCGCTGTTGTTCTCCAGCACGTAGGTCAGGGCGATCAGGTTGGTGGCGTGGCAGTGCATGATCACGCGGTCCTGGCCGTTGGTGAGCCTGATGCGCTCGCTGTGCGACAGAAAGTGTGCCGGCAGCTCGGAAGTCGGCACCGCATCCTGGGTCAGGCCCCACAAAATATGGTATCCCGCGCCGTCGCTGTCGACTTTCACCACGCCGAGGTTAGCGGCCGGGTCGAGCTGGACGTTACGGAAGAATTTACCGGAACCGGTGACGATAAACGGCTGATTGGCTAGCGTCGGCATCGGCTGGCTCAGGGCGATATAGCGCGGTTTTGCGTGGAAATCCGCCGCGTAAGGTTCGAGATCTGCTTCGTCGAGGCGCAGTGTCAGGTTGCCACCGTTGCGCTCGTCCCAGCCTTTCAGCCAGGCGTCGGAAGTGGCTTTAATCATGCCCTGGACGAACCAGGCATCGTGAATGGTCTGCATAGTCTTGTCTTTCCTGTTGATTAGGCGCGAGGTTGGCCCCTCGCCCTGAATATGTGCGAGCCCCCGGATTGCGCCGTAAACGGCTTATCCGGGCTACCGGTTTGTAGCCCGGCCGCGACCCGGGGAACGTCCGGGCTTTACCCGCGCTGGCTCAGAACCGCATTCTCATAAGCCCGTACATTATCCAGCCACTGGCTGCCTGCCGGCGTATCGTGACGCTGACAGTACATCTCCCAGATGGCCTGCCACGGCAGGCACTTCTGCTCTTCCAGCAGCGCCAGGCGGGCGGTGTAATCGCCGTCGAGCTCCAACTGACGCAACTGCTCGGTCGGTTCCAGCAGGGCGCGCAGCAGGGCTTTCTTCATATTGCGGGTACCAATCACCCACGCCGCGATGCGGTTGATCGAGGCGTCGAAGAAATCGAGACCAATGTGCACGCGGTCGAACAGATCATGACGAATGATTTCGCTGGCGATGGCCTGGGTTTCGTCATCCAGCAGCACCACATGATCGCTGTCCCAGCGTACCGGGCGGCTTACGTGCAGCAGCAGGCGCGGGATATAGAGCATCGCGGCGGAGATCTTGTCAGAGATGACTTCTGTTGGGTGGAAGTGGCCGGCATCCAGGCACAGGGCGGTCTGGCGGCTGGTGGCATAGCCCATATAGAACTCATTGGAGCCGACGGTGTAGCTTTCCGCACCGATACCGAACAGTTTGCTTTCTACGGCGTCAACATGATGCGCCGGGTCCAGCTTTTCGCTCATCACTTCATCAAGCGCGTTCAGCAGGCGCAGGCGCGGCGCGAAGCGGTCCACGGTAATATCCTTCATGCCGTCCGGGATCCAGATATTCATCACCGACGGTGTGCCCAGTTGTTCGCCGAAGTAAGCGGAAATGCGGCGGCTGGCCTTGCAGTGATCGATCCAGAACTGGCGGATTTCATCGTTGGCGTGCGACAGCGTAAAACCGTCGGCGCTCAGCGGATGCGAGAAGCAGGAAGGGTTAAAATCCAGCCCCAGCTTGTTGGCTTTCGCCCACTCAACCCAGTTTTTAAAGTGCTCCGGCTTAATTGCATTACGCGGTACCGGCGTGTCGGACTCCAGATAGAGTGCGTGCAGGTTCAGCCGTTTTGGCCCAGGGATCAGGCTCAGCGCCTGCTCAAGGTCAGCGCGCAGCTCAGTGGCGTTACGCGCTTTACCCGGATAGTTGCCAGTGGCCTGAATACCACCAGTCAGGCTCCCTTCCGGGTTTTCGAAACCGACGACGTCATCACCCTGCCAGCAGTGCATGGAAACGGGCAGGCGGTCCAGCTGGCGCAAGGCCTCCTCAGCATCCACGCCGACGCTGGCGTAGCGCTGTTTGGCCATTTCCCAGGCTTGTTCAAGTTGAGTGGTCATGCGCAAAGCTCCTTGGTCTGTTGTGGCTGAAACTGCGCGACAAAGCGGGCAATTTCACTTTCAGGATTGGGGATAAAGGTGGTGAGGGCGTAGTTTTGCCGCACTACCTGACGGAATTCATCGACGTTGTGTAGTTCGTCCAGGGTCATCAACTGGATACCGATATTGCCCAGCGTGGAGGCCTCAATGGGGCCTGCGACTACGGTGATGCCGCAGGCGTCGGCGCACAGCTGGTTAAGCATTTCGTTCTGGCAGCCGCCGCCGACAATATGCAACTGGCTGAATGGCTGACCGCGCAGCGCCGCCAGCTCGTTGAGCACCCGGGCGTAGAGCAGCGCCAGGCTGTCGAAAATGCAGCGCGCCAGTTCGGCGTCGGTAGCAGGAACCGGCTGCCCGGATTCGCGGCAGGCGGCCTGGATTTCAGCGCTCATGTTATCCGGGTTAATAAAGCGCTCATCGTTGCAGTCGATGACGAAGCGGCAGGCCGGAAGCGCAGCGGCGTGCGCGATCAGCGCCGGCAGGTCGCTGACGTTTTGCTCCTTTAACACCCTCTGCAGCAACCAAAGACCCATAATATTTTTCAGTACCCGATAGCGGCCTTCAGCCCCGCCTTCGTTGGTGATATTGGCCTTTAGCGCTTTATCGCTGGTGCAGGGGGTTTTGCTTTCAAAGCCCATCAGCGACCAGGTGCCGGAAGAGAGATACGCGGCGTTTTTGTTGCTCAGCGGCGAGGCGATGACAGCGCTGGCGGTATCGTGGCTGGCGACAGCAACCACCGGGATGTTATTGCCTTGCGGGCAAATCCAGTGGCCGATAACGTTGCCGGGGTGCGTCGGCGTACCGAACCATTCGCGCGGCGCGCCGCTCCAGTTCAGCAGCTCTTCATCCCAGTTATCGCTGTTAATATTGACCAGTTGCGTGGTGGTGGCGTTGGTGTATTCCCAGTTCATGTTGCCGGTCAGACGGAAGCTAAAGTAGTCCGGGATCAGCAGAGCGCACGCGGCCTGACTGACCAGTTCCGGCTGCTGTTCAACCAGCGCGCGGAGTTGATAAAGGGTGTTAAACGGCAGAAACTGAATACCGCTGCGACGATAGATTTCCGCCCGGCCCATCTGCTCTTCGGCATGGCGCATCAGGCCCTGGGTGCGGGAGTCGCGATAAGAAACCGGCAAGCCGACGCGCTGACCTTCTTTATCCAGCAGGACATAATCCACGCCCCAGGTATCAATGCCAATGCTGTCGATGAGGATGCCCTGTTTGCATACCTGCTCCAGACCGCGGCGAATTTCACCTTCCAGGCTATCGAGATCCCAGCAGTCGAAGCCATCCACCTTCTGCAGGGTATTGGTAAAACGGTGAATTTCACGCAGCGCCAGCGTTTGCTGCCCGGGTTGATAACTGGCGAGCATCACCCGCCCGCTGGAGGCGCCTAAATCGACGGCGACACAATGACGAAAACTCATGGGAAGATCCTTGTGAAAATCATTGCATGCAGTCTAAAAAAGTCGCGTCAGGCTCACCTTCTTGTTACTGACAGGGAAAATTCGCCGCTGGCAAGAAAGCAAAGGTGACCGTGAGAGAGGTCACAGTTTCGTTTTATCCGCGGTTGATTAAGGGATGTGATGCTGTCCGCAGTTCTCGATCTTTCCCGCCATTTCTTGAAAAAGCGGCAGGCTTTACGAATTTTGTGGTCAAAAATTGAAGGCTGGATCGCCGACCCTTAATTACTATTTGCTCCACTGATTGATAACATTTCTCATTTCGAGGAACGGCTATGACTATGTTGCACAGTGTGGATTTCTTTAAGTCCGGCGTTTCAGCTGTCGCCATTGAGCCGCGGCTTCCGCAATCCGCTTTTCCCGAGCATCACCATGATTTCCATGAGATTGTTATCGTGGAACACGGCACCGGGATTCATGTTTTCAACGGCCAGCCCTACACCATCAGCGGCGGCTCGGTCTGCTTTATCCGCGATCACGATCGCCATCTCTATGAGCACACGGATAATTTATGCCTGACCAATGTGCTCTATCGCGCGCCGGACGCGTTTCGCTTTTTGTCCGGCCTGAACGAACTATTGCCGCAGGAGCTGGAGGGGAACTACCTCTCGCACTGGCGGGTAAATCAGAATGCTTTGCAGCAGGTGCGCCAGATTGTGGCGCAGATGGAGAATGTTGGCGCGGATGAGGATATGCACGCCATCGCCAGTCGCGAGATTTTATTTATGCAGTTGCTGGTGCACCTGCGTAAAAGCAGCCTGGCCGAAGGGGCGTCCAACAACGATGCGCGGCTAAACCATTTAATGGCCTGGCTGGAGGAGCATTTTGCCGAAGATATCTGCTGGGAAGAGGTCGCGGCACAGTTTTCGCTCTCCTTGCGGACCCTGCATCGGCAGTTAAAACAGCAAACCGGACTGACGCCGCAGCGCTATCTGAACAGGGTGCGGTTGATGAAGGCGCGTCATCTGCTGCGCCATAGCGATGACAGAGTGACCGATATCGCTTATCGCTGCGGATTCGGCGACAGTAACCACTTTTCGACGCTTTTTCGCCGGGAATTTGCCTGGTCTCCGCGCGATATTCGCCAGGGGCGCGACGCCATTCTTCAGTAACGAGAGAGTAGTCAACGTTTTAACAGACATAAACGCGAATAATAAAACGTTATTCACGTCTGGAGTTGAGGTAGTGGCAGGCCAGTTGATTCTTCGCAAAGATGAATTTTTTACCTCTTTTGCTCAGGTGGTGGCGGTGGCGGATCGTTATCCGCAAAACGTCTTCGCCGAGCACACCCATGAGTTCTGCGAACTGGTGCTGGTGTGGCGGGGAAACGGCCTGCACGTCCTTAACGATCGCCCGTGGCGTATTACTCGCGGCGACCTGTTCTATATCCGCGCGGAAGACAAACACTCCTACGCCTCGGTAAATGATTTAGTCCTGCAAAACGTTATTTATTGCCCGGATCGGCTGCGGCTTAACTTTGACTGGGCGGCGCACATTCCCGGCCTGTTCGGTACCCCGTGGGTCCCGCACTGGCGGATTGGCAGCAGCGGTATGACGCAGGTCAGGCAGGTGATTACTCAACTGGAGCATGAAAGCAGCCGCAGCGATGCGCAGGCCAATAATATGGCCGAACTGCTGTTTGCGCAGTTGGTGCTTACTCTTCAGCGTTATCGTTATGCCACCGATAATCTGGCGGCAACGCAAAGCGAAGCGCTGCTTGATAAGCTGCTCACCGAGCTGGCGGGCAGCCTTAATCGCCCCTTCTTTCTTGACCGTTTTTGCGAGCGGGAAGCGTGCAGTGAACGCGCGCTGCGCCAGCAGTTTCGTCAGCAGACGGGGATGACTATCAACCACTATCTGCGCCAGCTGCGCATTTGCCACGCGCAGTATTTGCTGCAGCATACCGAACGGCTGATTGGCGAAGTGGCGATGCAGTGCGGGTTTGAAGACAGCAACTACTTTTCGGTGGTGTTTAACCGCGAGACAGGCATGACGCCGGGACAGTGGCGGCAGCGCAGTCACACTGCCGCCTGACGAAGCTAGTTTGCCATTCCCAGACCGACGATATTGGCAGCGATGATAATCACCACGCAGCCGAGGCTGAGTACGCCCACCGGACGACGACCGGCGTTGTTCCACTCTTTGAGTATCAGGCCCACCAGGCCGCCGCACAGAACGTAGAAGCTCATATGCAGCATCCAGCTCATGTAGTCGTACTGCGCCGGGATGCTGGCGTGGCCCCAAGCGTAGAAGAAGAACTGAAAATACCACATCAGGCCGCCTAATGCGGAAAGCAGGATATTGCTGATGATGAGCGGTTTTGCCAGCGAGAAGTCGGCTTTTATCGACAGGTTTTTCACTTTTGCCAGACGAATAAAGCAGAAGCCGAGGTTGACCAGCGCGCCTCCGCCCATGATGACGACATAGCTTGGCAGCGCGGTGTAGAGCGGGTCAACGCCGAGCGCGGCGGCGGCTTCATGCATCGGCCTGGCGGCGTTCATGGCGAACGACATACCGGCTGAGAAGATGCCGCACATCACCGCCAGAAGCAGCCCCTTTTTCAGATTGAAGTCTTCGGCTTTGATGCCCATTTTGCGCTCTTTCAGCTGGCCTGCGCGGGTGACGATGCCCACGCCAATCACTGCTACCAGCACGCCGAGCAGCGTCATCTGGCCGCCTTTGGTATTAATTAGAACATCAAGCTGACCGTTAAGAATCGGGGTCATTAACGTGCCGACAATCAGCGTAATACCAATGGCGATGCCGATCCCCATCGACATGCCGAGATAGCGCATCGTCAGGCCGTAGTTAATATTACCGATACCCCACATGGCGCCGAACAGGAAGACGGGCAGAAGCGTGGATGCGTTAAAAGAAGCGTAATAGGCCCAGAAGTCAGGCAGCAGCATGGCGCTGATGGTCCAGGGAAGAAGCAACCAGGAGACGATCCCGCCAACAGACCACATCGTTTCCCAGGACCAATGTTTAACTTTCTTGAACGGGGCATAGAAACAGGCTGCACTGGCCGCACCTATCAAATGCCAAAAAATACCCATCGTAATCGCGTGATTCATTGATTTTATCCTCATCTATTTTATCGGATAAACCTTCTTCCGACCCGATGAGTGTAAAAATTGGTCAGTTTTTCCGCCTTTAAGCTGTTGCCACCAGAAACGTAATTCTGGCAACCAAAAACTTAATTAGTTGTTCTGTATCACAAAATCACATCTCTAACTCATTGTTATAACCTTAGTAAAAATACGGCATTGATAAGCATTTTCAATATCATTTAATTAACTATAATGAACCAACTGCTTACGCGGCATTAACACTTTCCGCCGCTCGACAATTAATGGAGATGATTATGAGTTATACACTGCCTGCCCTGCCGTACGCTTATGACGCCCTGGAACCACATTTTGACAAGCAGACGATGGAAATCCATCACACTAAGCACCACCAGACCTACGTTAATAACGCCAACGCAGCGCTGGAAAGCCTGCCGGAATTCGCGAGCCTGTCTGCGGAAGAGCTGATCACCAAACTGGATCAACTGCCGGCAGACAAAAAAACCGTTCTGCGCAACAACGCAGGCGGCCACGCTAACCACAGCCTGTTCTGGAAAGGCCTGAAAATCGGTACCACACTGCAGGGCGACCTGAAAGCGGCTATCGAGCGTGATTTCGGTTCCGTTGACAACTTTAAAGCGGAATTTGAAAAAGCGGCTGCTACTCGTTTCGGCTCCGGTTGGGCGTGGCTGGTGCTGAAAGACGACAAGCTGGCGGTGGTTTCTACCGCTAACCAGGACTCCCCGCTGATGGGTGAAGCTATCTCCGGCGCTTCCGGCTTCCCGATTCTGGGCCTGGACGTATGGGAACACGCTTACTACCTGAAATTCCAGAACCGTCGCCCGGACTACATCAAAGCGTTCTGGGACGTGGTTAACTGGGACGAAGCTGCGGCACGTTTTGCCGCCAAAAAATAAAGTTGCATTGTGCTGAGCGAGAAGCGAGTCTGATGGCTCGCTTTTTTTATATCCGTAGCAAGGGAGCAGCGATGCACTATCCGGTGAATGTCTTTGTGGGTAAGGAAAGGGATTACGACGGCAGCTGTCCAAGCGCTATCGGTAAAATTCAGGTCGATGGCGAGTTAATCCTTGGCGAGTTGGGTCTGGAGGGAGATGAACAGGCGGAGAAGAAAATTCACGGCGGCCCGGACCGCGCGTTGTGCCACTATCCCCGTGAACACTACGCCCATTGGGCCCTTGAACTTCCTCAACAGGCGGATCTTTTCTGCGCCCCGGCGTTTGGCGAGAATATCTCGACCGAAGGGCTAACGGAAAAAAATGTCTATATCGGCGATATCTTCCGCTGGGGAGAGGCGCTGATTCAGGTGACACAGCCGCGTTCACCATGCTTCAAGCTTAACTATCACTTTGCCGTCAGCGATATGGCACAGCTTATGCAAAGCAGCGGCAAAACCGGCTGGCTGTATCGGGTGCTGGCAAGCGGACGGGTGTCCGGCGATGCGCCGCTGGAGCTGGTTTCCCGACTAAGCGACGTTAGCGTCCATGAGGCGGGCGCCATTGCCTGGCATATGCCGTACGATGACGAGCAGTATCACCGCCTGCTATCGGCGGCGGGGCTGTCGGTAAGCTGGAGTCGTACCATGCAGAAACGGCGCCTGAGTGGGAAGATCGAAGATCATTCGCGGAGACTGTGGGGAAAATGATTTTCCCTGGGCCGCAAATGACATAGCCATAAACGTTTGCTAACCCGGCTCAGCGTAGCGCAAGCCGGGACAGACTCATCAGGTACGTTTATACAGCGGCAGCCATATGGTTAAGCGCAAACCGCCCAGCGGGCTGTCGTCGGCTTTCACCCAACCGCGATGCTGCTGAATAGCTGCTTCGACAATCGCCAGCCCCAGGCCAGTACCGCCAGACTCGCGGTCACGCGCCTCATCGGTACGATAGAACGGACGGAAAATCTGCTCACGATCCCCCGGACTCACGCCCGGACCGTCATCATCGACGTTAACCGTAATCCCGTCTTTATCCACTGAGAAGCTCACCGAAATTTTGGTATGCGAGTAGCGCAGCGCGTTGCGCACGATATTCTCCAGCGCGCTTTCCAGCGCATTGGGGTTACCATATAGCGGCCAGGGCCCCGGCGGATACTCCACTGTGAACGATTTCCCAACCTGTTCGGCTTCAAAGGCGGCGTTATCCAGCACTTCGCCCCACAGCTGGTTGGCTTTCACCGTTTCGCTGACCAGCGCGGTTTTTGCCTGATTGCGCGACATCACCAGCAGGTCGTTAATCATGCTATCCAGCCGATGCGCTTCCATCTCAATACGCTCCAGTTCTTTGCTTTCCCCGCTGCGGCGGCGCAGCAATGCGGTGCCTAACTGCAGGCGGGTAAGCGGCGTGCGCAGCTCGTGGGAGATATCGGACAACAGACGATGCTGGCTGGACATCATACGTTCCAGCGCAGTCACCATCTGATTAAAACTGGTCCCGGCGGCTAAAAACTCTTGCGGACCTGCTTCCAGCTCCGGATGCTGACGCAGGTTGCCCTGAGCAACTTCATCGGCGGCATTTTTCAGCTTACGCGCGGGTTTTGCCAGGCTCCACGCCAGCCACAGCAGCAGTGGGGCGCTGACTAACATCGTGACGATCAGCAACAGTAATGGCCGGTCAAACAGCAGATTGATAAAGTCTGATTGTGATGTGTTGGCAGGGCGGATCAGATAGAGTTGATAGTTATCTTCCCCATCCATGACGGAAAAAGGCCCGACCATTTCCAGACGACCATAGCGTTTTTTTTGCGGATGCTTGGCGTTATCCGCCTGACCGATAAAGTTGCGAATAATCTGCATTTCGTTACGTTCGGCACCGATAACGCGACCTTCGCTGGTGACCAGCAGCAAACGCTGGCCCGGCGGAGCCCACTTATCGATGGCGCGAAACAGACGACGCCACCACATCAGGTCGTTCGGCGGATCGTTCGCCAGTTCGGCCTCGACGTGTTGTTCAATCATGATGCCCTGACGTTGCTCGCTTTCCAGCAGTTCAGTCATCTGGCGCGAGTCCAGCTTGGGCAGCATGAGTACCAGCATCAACACCAGCGCCAGCGTGAGCCAGAAAATAGCGAAGATGCGAGCAGTTAAACTTCCAATCATGAAACCGATACCATCAGATAGCCGCGTCCGCGCAGGGTTTTAAACCACGGGTGACCATCTTTGCGCTCCGGCAGCTTACGCCGCAGATTAGATATGTGCATATCGATCGCGCGATCGAATGGCGTCAGACGTTTACCTAATACTTCCTGGCTAAGATGTTCACGCGATACCACCTGGCCAAGATGCTGCGCCAAAAGATAGAGCAGGGTGAACTCAGTACCGGTCAGTTCCAGGGTCAGGCCATCGAAGCTGGCTTCCTGACGGCCTGGATTAAGGCTTAGCGCGTCCACTTCCAGCGTCGGTGAACCGGTTTCGGTCGTCTGCTGCTGCTCACTCCAGTGCGACCGGCGCAGAATAGCGCGTATACGCGCTACCAGTTCGCGATCGTTGAACGGCTTAGGCAAATAATCGTCCGCGCCCAGCTCGAGGCCGAGAACGCGATCCAGCTCGCTCCCACGGGCCGTTAGCATGATAACTGGGGTCTGGTGTGTCTGACGCAACTCTTTGAGTGTATCAATACCGTTTTTCTTCGGCATCATCACATCAAGCAAAAGTAAATCAATGCTGTCATCCAGAAGGGACAGCGCCTGTTCCCCGTCATGGGCTACGAGCACATTGAAACCTTCCATATCAAGCAGCTCTTTTAACAGGGAAGTGAGCTCCCGGTCATCATCTACTAACAGGATCTTATTCATCGTTTAAATACCTCCGAGGCAGAAATTACGTCATCAGGGCTCGCTAATCCATGACTTTACGTTGTTTTACACCCCCTGACGCATGTTTGCAGCCTGCATCGTAAACTCTCTATCGTTGAATCGCGACACAAACATTTTGGGAGTATGTGATGCGCAATGTTATCGCTGCCGTCATGGCCTCAACGCTGGCGCTAAGTGCATATAGCCAAGCCGCTGAAGTCGTCACCAGCGTTAACTGGCTCCCCGGAGATGAAGGGGTCCAGCATAGCAACCAGGGCCATATGTTTGACGGCATAAGTTTAACTGAACACCAACGGCAACAGTTACGAGATCTTATGCAGCGGGCACGCCACGAGAGACCACCCGTTAATGTTAGCGAAATGGAGACAATGCATCGCCTTGTCACCGCAGAAAATTTTGATGAAAACGCTGTACGTGCTCAGGCAGATAAGATGGCGCAGGAACAGGTTGCCCGCCAGGTTGAAATGGCAAAAGTTCGCAACCAGATGTATCACCTGCTAACACCAGAGCAGCAAGCGGTTTTAAACGCTAAGCACCAGCAACGCATGGATCAGTTGCGTGAGGTTGCAAGGATGCAAAAAAGCTCAGCGATGATGCTTTCGAGTAGTAGCAATACCCTGCAACCCCAGTAATAACCCCAGTTTTCCTTGCCATAGACACCATCCCTGTCTTCCCCCACATGATGTGGGGGTTTTTTTGCCTGTTATTCAATTCCTTCCTGGCTCCCCGTCGCGGTAAAAGATCGGGTTATACTAGGCGCATCGCGAAGTAAGGAGTGTTTATGAGTCAATCCTATGGGCAACTGGTGAGCCGAGCGGCAATTGCAGCGACGGTGATGGCCTCTGTGTTACTTTTAATCAAGATTTTTGCGTGGTGGTATACCGGCTCTGTGAGTATTCTGGCGGCGCTGGTTGATTCACTGGTGGATATTGCCGCTTCGCTAACCAACCTGCTGGTGGTGCGTTATTCGCTACAGCCTGCCGACGAGGAACATACTTTTGGTCACGGCAAGGCGGAATCGCTGGCCGCGCTGGCGCAAAGCATGTTTATTTCCGGATCGGCATTATTTCTGTTTTTAACCGGTATTCAGCACCTCGTTCGCCCTGAGCCGTTGAATGCGGCAGGTGTAGGGATAGTGGTGACGCTGATTGCGCTGATAAGCACTCTGGTTCTGGTGACGTTTCAGCGCTGGGTGGTGAGAAAAACGCAAAGTCAGGCGGTACGGGCGGATATGCTTCATTATCAGTCTGATGTTATGATGAATGGCGCAATTCTGGTGGCGCTGGCCCTCTCCTGGTACGGCTGGCACCGTGCCGATGCGTTGTTTGCATTAGGTATCGGTGTCTATATTTTATATAGCGCGCTGCGCATGGCTTATGACGCTGTTCAGTCGTTATTAGACCGCGCGCTTCCTGATGAGGAACGCCAGGAGATTATCAATATTGTGACCGCATGGCCAGGAGTCAGTGGGGCGCACGATCTACGAACGCGGCAGTCAGGGCCGACTCGCTTTATTCAGATTCATTTGGAAATGGAAGATAACCTTCCGCTGGTTCAGGCACATATGATTGCCGACCAGGTGGAGCAGGCACTTCTGCGCCGTTTTCCTGGGTCCGATGTCATTATTCACCAGGACCCTTGCTCTGTGGTGCCGTTAGCGCAGCAGGGTGTTTTATGATCTTTAGGTTATAGTCTGTAAACTCGATGTAAAAGTATGGGGCGGATCGGCATCTTTTGTATGAAATACCGCCATTTGGTGTGACCTGAATCAATTCAGCCAGAAGCGTTTGATATACTATTGCAATTATCGTTGTGCTCTCCTGGTGAGGGGCGCTTCAGGCAACAGGATTATTTTTTGCTTCCTAAGTTCAGAGGTAGTCATGATTAAGAAAATCGGTGTGTTGACAAGTGGCGGTGATGCCCCGGGCATGAACGCAGCAATTCGTGGCGTTGTGCGTGCGGCATTAACGGAAGGTCTGGAAGTTTTTGGAATCTATGACGGTTACCTCGGCCTGTATGAAGATCGCATGGTTCAGCTCGACCGCTACAGCGTTTCCGACATGATCAACCGCGGCGGTACCTTCCTGGGTTCGGCGCGTTTTCCAGAATTCCGCGAAGAAAATGTTCGCGCAGTCGCTATTGAAAATATGAGAAAGCGCGGTCTGGATGCGCTGGTGGTTATTGGTGGTGACGGTTCTTACATGGGTGCAGTGCGCCTGACTGAGATGGGCTTCCCCTGCATCGGCCTGCCGGGTACTATCGACAACGATATCAAAGGCACCGACTATACCATCGGCTTCTTTACCGCATTGAGCACCGTTGTAGAGGCAATTGACCGCTTGCGTGATACCTCTTCCTCTCACCAGCGAATTTCCGTTGTTGAAGTGATGGGCCGTTACTGCGGCGACCTGACCCTGGCGGCAGCCATTTCCGGCGGCTGTGAGTTCATCATGGTTCCAGAGGTTGAATACACTCGCGACGACCTGGTTGCAGAAATTAAGGCGGGTATTGCTAAAGGCAAAAAACACGCGATTGTGGCGATCACCGAGCATATGTGCGACGTCGACGAACTGGCTCATTATATCGAGAAAGAAACCGGCCGTGAAACGCGCGCAACCGTACTGGGTCATATTCAGCGCGGCGGCTCCCCGGTTCCTTATGACCGTATTCTGGCATCCCGTATGGGCGCGTACGCGATTGACCTGCTGCTGCAGGGTTTTGGTGGTCGCTGTGTCGGCATTCAGAATGAGAAGCTGGTTCACCACGACATTATCGACGCTATCGAAAACATGAAGCGTCCGTTCAAAAGCGACTGGCTGGATTGCGCTAAGAAGCTGTACTAAGCCAGCCATGGCGGAAACAAAAAAGCCTTCTCAGAGAGAAGGCTTTTTTATGGGCGGGACGCTACTCGATATCCAGAGCATCCTCGGAAAGGATAATCCCGGTATTATCGGCGTAGAGGTGGTCGCCGGAAAAGAAAGTGACGCCGCCAAAGTTGACGCGAACGTCGCTTTCGCCGATGCCTTCGCCTGCGGCCCCTACAGGAATGGCAGCCAGCGCCTGGATGCCGATATCCAGTTCTTCCAGGTCGTCAACCTGGCGCACTGCACCATAGACGACCAGCCCTTCCCACTCATTTTGTACAGCCAGACGCGCCAGGTCAGCGTCAATTAATGCACGTCGAACGGAACCACCACCGTCAACCAACAGGACATGACCACGGCCATTCTGTTCGAGCATATCGTAGAGCAACCCGTTATCCTCGAAACATTTCACCGTAATGATTTGTCCACCAAACGACGACCGTCCCCCAAAGTTGGAGAACAGAGGTTCCACGACGTTGACATCTTCCTGATAGATGTCGCAAAGCTCGGAAGTATCGTATTTCATAGGCTTAACGTTTAGTTGCTGCGAGAATTTTCAGTATATCTCGTGAATCGTGCTGTTGGCAAAATCATCAATTCTTAATTGATATTTGTCAGTTAACCTGCGAGCTTACTGCAAATAATTCCGATAACAAACAGCAGGTTGGTCAGCAGAGCTCCTTTGGCCGTTCCTTCGAGCATTGAGCGCATGGCGACGGGGTCGCGTTCGCGCATCACATAACGCGCCTGCTTCACCAGCAGCGGTGTTGCCAGCAGGAACAACCAGCCCCATAGATTATGCAGCGAGATAAGATTAAACAGCGCCAGGCACAGCAACGCACCAATTAGCAGACAAGCGTGGTAGCGGCGAGCGTTAACTGGCCCCAGGCGCACGGCGAGGGTATTTTTACCGTTTTCACGATCGTTGTCGATATCGCGCAGATTGTTAATATTCAGCACCGCTGCTGCCAGCAGGCCGCAGGCGGTGGCAGGCAAGAAAATGACTGCTTCAATGCTGTGCGCCTGGAGGTACCAGCTCCCCACGACACTAAGCCAGCCGAAGAACACCAGCACAGAGATATCACCAAGGCCGATATAGCCGTAAGGGCGAGTGCCGACGGTATAGGTAATGGCGGCAACGATCGAAAGTCCGCCGAGCACCATAAAACCGATAAAATCGGCCATGGTTTGCCAGGCTGAGAACAGCAGCGCCAGGCCGGAGAGGCAAATCAGCGCCACGGTCACAATTAACGCGCGTTTCATCTGCGCCGGGGTAATTACCCCTTTCTGCATGCCGCGCAGGGGGCCTATACGGTCAGGCTTGTCGCTGCCTTTCACTGCGTCGCCATAATCATTGGCGAGATTGGAGAGGATTTGTAATAAACCAGCGGTAATGATTGCCAGCAGGGCAACCCAGGGATCGAAACTGCCTTGATGCCAGGCAAGAGCGGAGCCGACAATTATGGCGGCAAAGGCCAGAGGTAACGTTTTGGGGCGCAGGCTTTCCAGCCAGGCTTGGGTGCGAGTGATAGCGTGTTCGGTCATAAATCCCGGCCAATAAAAAAATGGGGTCCTACACTTCATCCTTCACACTGCCTCTTTGTTGGCTTCGCCCGCTCATCCCGGTTACTTACTTGCGTAAGCTCCCGGGGATTCTCAGGCTTGCCGCCTTGATGCAGCTTGAAGGATTTCGTGTATCTATAGCCCCATCTATAGTGATGAAAGTATATTGAACCGGATTATAAGATAAAACGGCTCAGATCTTCATCTGCCACCAGAACATCCAGATGCTTCCCGACATATTCCGCATCGATGGTGACGGTTTGGCCGTTCATTTCGCTGGCGTCGTAGGAGATGTCTTCAATCAGACGTTCCAGTACGGTATGCAGACGACGCGCACCGATGTTCTCAGTGGTTTCGTTGACCTGCCATGCAGCCTGGGCGATACGCTTGATGCCATCTTCCGTGAATTCGATATTGACGCCTTCGGTTGCCATCAGCGCTTTATACTGCACGGTGATGGAAGCGTTCGGCTCGGTCAGGATACGCTCGAAGTCGTGGGTGGTGAGCGCTTTCAGCTCAACACGAATCGGCAGACGGCCCTGCAGTTCCGGGATCAGGTCAGACGGACTGGCCACCTGGAACGCGCCGGAGGCGATAAACAGAATGTGATCGGTTTTTACCATGCCATGCTTGGTGGAGACGGTGCAACCTTCGACCAGCGGCAGCAGGTCGCGTTGTACGCCTTCACGAGAGACATCAGGTCCGGAAGAGTTGCCGCCGCGCTTACAGATTTTGTCG
Source organism: Klebsiella sp. (assembly GCA_036498385.1). Taxonomy (GTDB): domain Bacteria; phylum Pseudomonadota; class Gammaproteobacteria; order Enterobacterales; family Enterobacteriaceae; genus Klebsiella. The sequence continues at coordinate 7,486 of DASYFN010000012.1, read as the reverse complement.
ATTTCGTCGATAAACACGATACCGTGTTGTTCAACAGCGTCGATGGCGTCCTGCTTCAGTTCTTCCGGGTTCACCAGCTTCGCCGCTTCTTCTTCGATCAGCAGTTTCATCGCGTCTTTGATTTTCAGCTTACGCGGCTTTTGCTTCTGACCGCCCAGGTTCTGGAACATAGACTGCAACTGGCTGGTCATCTCTTCCATACCCGGAGGTGACATGATTTCAACGCCCATCGGTGCGGCAGCGAGGTCGATCTCTATCTCTTTGTCATCGAGCTGCCCTTCGCGCAGTTTTTTACGGAAAGACTGACGCGCGGCGGACGGTTCCTGAGGCTGTTCTGCCTGGCCCCAGTTGTTTTTCGCCGGTGGGATCAGCACGTCAAGGATGCGCTCTTCCGCCAGTTCTTCCGCACGATAGCGGTTTTTATCGATAGACTGCATGCGAACCATTTTGATCGCCGCATCGGTCAGATCGCGGATAATCGAGTCCACTTCTTTACCAACATAACCCACTTCGGTGAATTTAGTCGCTTCGACCTTGATGAACGGCGCGTTAGCAAGCTTTGCCAGACGGCGGGCGATTTCAGTTTTACCGACGCCGGTCGGACCGATCATCAGAATGTTTTTTGGCGTGACTTCGTGACGCAGCTCTTCGTTGAGCTGCATACGACGCCAGCGGTTACGCAGAGCGATGGCGACGGAGCGCTTGGCTGCGTCCTGGCCGATAATGTGTTTGTCCAGTTCGCTGACAATTTCGCGTGGGGTCATTTCAGACATGGGAGATCCTTACGCTTTAGACGGTAATTCTTCGATGGTATGGAAGTGGTTGGTATAAATGCAGATATCACCTGCAATATTCAACGCTTTCTCTGCGATATCGCGTGCGCCCATATCGGTATTTTCCAGCAGGGCGCGGGCTGCGGCCTGGGCGTAAGGACCGCCGGAGCCGATAGCGATTAAATCATTCTCTGGCTGCACCACATCACCGTTACCAGTGATGATGAGAGATGCGTTTTCGTCAGCCACGGCCAGCAACGCTTCCAGCTTGCGTAGCATGCGGTCGGTACGCCAGTCTTTCGCCAGCTCAACGGCGGCTTTCACCAGGTGGCCCTGATGCATTTCCAGCTTACGTTCAAACAGTTCAAACAGCGTGAAGGCGTCAGCTGTGCCGCCCGCAAAGCCCGCGATCACTTTGTCGTTATACAGGCGGCGCACTTTTTTCACGTTGCCTTTCATTACGGTGTTGCCCAACGTAGCCTGGCCATCACCGGCAATAACGACATGACCGTTACGGCGAACACTTACAATTGTAGTCACGAGCAGACCCCTTGGTTGCAAAAGCGGAATAGGGGCCCCGCGGTTTACGCGGGGCAGAATGCAATTATAGATGGGGGAGATTTTGAGGGTTTCAACCCCTGGCGGCGAGACGAATGCAGTTTGCGTGTCCGGCCATCTTCAGCCGTTCAATCATATTATTGGCGTTTTCTTTGCCTTTCAGCGGCCCAATCACTACGCGGTTCCAGCCGTTATTGGTGGTGATATGCGAGGCGAAGCCTTCAAACGCTAGCTGTGCACGAACGGTCTCCGCCTGCTCTGCGCCTTTAAAGGATCCACACTGGATCATCCAACTGCGATCGTCTTTTTTCTCCGCTGCGGCGGTTTTTGGCGCCTCTTCAACGCGGGTTACCGGTGCGGCAGTCGGTGTTTTCGGCTGCGTGGTACTGGTATGCGCCGGCGTTTGCAGCAGGTCCTGATACGGCTGCTGATTCGACGCCGTTTGCTTCGGCTGCTGTACCGGTTTGGGCTGCTCTACGACCCGAGGCTGGGTTCGCGATTGCTGGGCCTGCGCTAACTGCTGTTGCTGTACCTGCTGCTGAGCTAAACGCTGACGCTGTAAGGTTTGCTGGCGTTGTGCCGGGGTTTGTTCATTCCACGGTACTTCGGTCAGCTGCGTGGGCTGCTGGCGCATATCGGCCTGCATTTGCGCCAACAGCTGGCGCTGCTCGTCCGTCAGCTGTTCCGGCTTCATGACTTCGCCGCCTGCCGTTGGTTCTGTCGGTGCGCGTACGCCGGGCTGGCGGCTCTCCAGTTCTTTAATGTAGCGCCAGCGTTCTTCCGGCTTCGGCGGTAAACCGTTGCCCGTTACCTGGCGATTTTGCAGCGCTTCAGCTTCTTCTTTCTTGTGATGCGTTATGAAGTACAGTCCACCGATAAAGGCCACCAGCACCGCCGCGGCGATCGCAACCATAGCAGGTGAAACCGCCGAAAGACCGCCTTGCTTGTTCCTTGAGCTTCGGGTATTGCTCTTTTTGCGCCGCGAAGAAGCCGGTTGGCTGCGGCGTACATAATCTCGTTGTGCCACTATCGTTTCGCTGTCTATTTGTGTTCAGCCCGCCATGTTACTTAAGCGGCGGGCCTTTGACCAGAAAAGCAGGCTCGAAAGCCTGATGGTTATATTCGGATTTTGCGCGTACTGCCGCGAACGATAAGCTCGCAGTCGAGTAATCGTGAACCGCTGCTGACATTGTGGCTGTGCAGTTGATCCAGTAAAAGCAGCATCGCTTCGCGGCCAATATCAAAACGTGGTTGTGAGACGGTCGTCAATGGCGGATCGCAAAATTCAGACAAAGAGATGTTATCAAATCCAATAATAGATAGATCTTCAGGCACTTTCAGACCGCGGCGCTTCGCCAGCGATAATGCACCCAGCGCCATAATATCGCTATGGCAGAAAATAGCCGTCGGCGGTACTGGCAGCGCCAGCAGTTGTTCCAGTGCGTTGGCGCCGGCTTCATAGGTAAAATTGCCGCGGGCGATATAGTGCGGATCGACGGTTATCCCGCTGCGACGTAGCGCCTGGACATAGCCCTGCAGGCGGTAATGGCATAGCGGCATCTCTTCCGGACCGGCGATACAGCCAATGCGGCGATGCCCCAGCTCGTGCAGATAGTTAACGGCGTTGAACGCGGCGGTGAGGTTATCGATATGCACCGTCGGCAGCTCCAGTTCGGGAGCAAATTCATTAGCCATTACCATCGGCGGCAGATTGCGCTGTTCTTCTACCCCCGCATCGAAGGGCAGGCGAGAGCCCAGCAGCAGCATACCGTCGATCTGCTTGGTAATGATCAGGTCGATAAAGGTCTTTTCCTGACGGTTTTGGTGGGCGCAATCGCCAATCAGCACCAGGTACGCTTGCTCCGCTGCGGTGACTTCGATTCCGCGAATAATCTCGCTGAAAAAGGGATCGCAGATATCCGGCACAATCACCAGAATGGTTCGCGACTCATTGCGTTTCATATTGCGCCCGAGCGATTGCGGTAAATAGCCGACTTCAAGCGCAGCCTGTTCGACCCGGTTACGGGTACTCTGCGAAACCTTATCGGGGTTCATTAAAGCTCGGGATACGGTTGCCGTGGAGACATTTGCCTTCTGGGCAACGTCTTTCATGGTGGCGGCAACGATCTGTTTTTTGGGCTTCACCTGTTTTCTCCTCGCTGGCTTGCGCAGACACTTCCCTGGCGTTCTGACATCAGTCACATTTTTAACAGATAGTACATGCAGAGAGTTACAGAATTTTCATGAAAAACGTGACGATGGTTGAATTTTTCGATCCGCTTCGCAAGAGAAGCCTTAACCTTCAATAGGATCGACATCCAGAACCCATTTCACTTTTCGCGCTTCCGGCAACGTGTTAATCAACGCCAGCGTCCCGCTGACGATATGCTGTAGCTGAATGCGCGACGGATGCTGCAGGAGTATTTGCCAACGCCAGCGGCCTCCGCGCTTTGGCGCCAGCGCCGGCACCGGACCGAGCACCCAGAGCTTGTTGTCGGCCAGCGGGCTGGCCTGCAGCAGATTGCGCAGTTGCTGTAAAAAGAGTGGCGCCTGCTGGTTATTATGATCTTCGGCGCGGATCAGCACGTGGCTGGTCCATGGCGGCAACTGCATGCTTTGCCGCTCTGCCAGCGCCTGCTCGGCAAACGCGTCGTATCCTTTATAGAGCAATATTTGCAGCAGCGGGTGCTCCGGGTGGTGGGTCTGCAGGATCACCTCGCCCTGTTTGCCCGCGCGGCCTGCACGGCCTGAGACTTGCGTGTAGAGCTGAGCGAAACGCTCCGCCGAGCGGAAATCGGCGGAAAACAGCGCGCCGTCAACGTCCAGCAGCGAAACCAGAGTGACATCCGGGAAGTGGTGGCCTTTCGCCAGCATTTGGGTGCCGATAAGAATGCGCGCGCCGCCGCGATTGACGTCGGCAAGATATTGCTCAAGGGCCCCTTTGCGGCTGGTGGTATCTCGGTCGATACGGGAAATCGGAATATCGGGAAACAGCGGTCCCAGCACCTGCTCAAGCTGTTCAGTTCCCAAACCTACCGGTACCAGATGCGTCGAGCCGCAGGAGGGGCACTGGCGTGGGATCGGGCGCTGGCTGTCGCAGTGGTGGCAGCGCAGATGCTGCTGGGCCTGGTGCAGCGTGTAGTAACTGTCGCAGCGCGGGCATTCCGCTATCCAGCCGCAATCGTGACACAGTAGCGCTGGCGCGAAGCCGCGGCGGTTCAAAAACAGAATTACCTGGTTATTGTCCTGTAGATGCTGGCGCATGCGGCCAATCAGCGCCGGAGAAAGCCCTGCCTGTAGCTGCTGACCTTTTAAATCCAGAACGTGCTGCTGAGCCGGGCGTGCATGGCCCGCGCGCTTGGTCAGCTTCAACTGGCGATATTTGCCCTGACGAACGTTATGGAGCGTCTCCAGCGCCGGAGTCGCCGAGCCGAGAATAATCGGGATTTGTTCGCTGTGAGCGCGCCAGACCGCCAGATCGCGGGCGTGATAGCGCCAGCCCTCCTGTTGTTTGTAAGAGCTGTCGTGCTCTTCATCGATCACGATCACCCCGAGGTCTTTAAAAGGGGTAAATAACGACGAGCGGGTACCGATCACAATCGCCGCTTCGCCGTTTTTGGCTTTTAGCCACGCGGAGAGGCGCTCGCTGTCGTTCAGTCCAGAGTGCAGCACTTCCACCGGGGCGTTAAAACGGTGGCGGAAACGGGCGATAGTCTGTGGCGTCAGGCCGATTTCCGGCACCATCACCAGAGCCTGGCGCCCCTGTGCCAGCACGTTTTCGAGGACGCTCAGATAAACTTCCGTTTTCCCGGAGCCGGTGATCCCGGCCAGCAGCCAGGCGGAAAAACTGTCCGAGGCGCTGTGAATCGCGCCAACGGCGGTCGCCTGTTCGGTATTAAGACGCAGGCGTTCGCCGGGCACCGAGAAGTTTGTTCGCCAGTCGATGATAGCGGGCGCTTCGCTGGCCAGTTCGGCCAGGCCTTTACCTCGCAGCGCCTGTAAGGCGGCATCGTTAAATTCCAGTTCGGCAACCTGATGACGCCAGATTTTCCCCTGGCGGAGCGCCGCCAGCGCCTGCTGTTGTTTGCGCGAGCGCTTAAGGGTGTTGATATCAACAGCTTGCCCTTGTTCAGTGATAAACCAGTACCACATTGGCACCGCGCTGGCGGGCTTCCCCTGGCGCAGTATTATGGGTAGTGCGTGAAACAACACATCACCGATGGGGTGATGGTAGTAATCCGCCGCCCACAGCAGCAGTCGCCAGATCGAAGAGGAGAAGACCGGCTCGGCGTCGAGAACCTCCGCTACCGGCTTGAGTTCGTCGAACGGCAATTCACTGCGTTCGCTGGTCGATACCACAATACCTATCCGCTCCTGTGTGCCGAAGGGGACACGCACGCGACAGCCCGCTTTGACCGGCATACCTTCAGGCAGCAAATAGTCAAAAGTGCGGGGCAGTGGAACGGGAAGGGCAACGTGAGCGACGGGCATTTAATCTTCCTGACTTGAAAACTGGCGGGTTAGTATACACATTGTGATAAGGGCTCGCGGATCAGTTTGCATATGCTGGTCAAATTCTGTATGATTCGCCGCCTTTGATATGCTTTGTGCAGTATCAAAATCTATTACCCGGGAATTTCGCTTCGCGTAATCGCACCGGGAAATTATTAACATCGCGTGGTGTCTGGCGTTAGGGCTGGAAGAGCGACGCGGCCTTAACTGAGGTTCTCCCATGAAAAAAGATATTCATCCGAAATACGAAGAAGTTACTGCTTCCTGCTCTTGCGGTAACGTCATGAAAATCCGTTCTACCGTAGGTCACGACCTGAACCTCGACGTGTGCGGTAAATGCCACCCGTTCTACACTGGCAAACAGCGTGATGTTGCTACCGGTGGCCGCGTTGACCGCTTCAACAAGCGCTTCAGCGTACCGGGTACCAGCAAGTAACTTGCTGAAGAAGCCGCCTCAGGGCGGCTTTTTTGTCTCTGTTTTACAGAGGATAGCAGTACAAATTCAGACAGGCTTTATTCTCTTCTACCGCCTTCATCACGCTTCCCTCTTGCAAGAAATTTATCCATGTCATAATGCAAGTTTTCCTGATTCGTCACCAGGAGAATAGAGGCCAGTTTTTTTCTACGGTTTCCAGTTGCGGCGCGTCAAATACCGCCTGTGGCGAGATGACGGTTTCGTTCAGCGGGATCTTCTGACCGTAACGTTCTTTGAGTTTGGCACGAACGGCCGGAGAACTGAGATCGAACTCATTCAGCTTCTGCAGTTTGCCGACCTGGATATTCAGGGCGCGGTTATACACTTTCCATACGACTTCGGAACAGTACTGACGCTCGTCGCTCCACGAGAAGAAGAGGTCGTAAGGTTTGCCAAGGTAACGTTTTGTCGTTTGCACCAGTTGCTTCTGTTGCTCTATCGAAAGGCCGCCGCGCACCCGGCGGACAACGTATTTACCGTCTTCACCCTGTGCGACCCACTTTTGTAGTGGCGTATAAATCACTGGCCCAACGGCTTCAAAGACGTAAGGCTTTTTATTACGGATCACCACCATACCGGTGTGGCTGTAATCGGAATGGGTTGCCAGTTGGATAGCTTTACTTTGCGATGAACGGGAGATTTGAAACACGATATCACCGGTCTGCGGTTCCCAGGCATGTGCAGAGAAGGTCAACGCCAGGCTAAGCGCCAGTACACTATATTTCATGGCATAAAATCCTTGTTATATACCCTAAATAATTCGAGTTGCAGGATAACGCACATGCAACTTGAAGTATGACGGGTACACAACTAAAAGAGCGGCTGGTTTCCCTGGCTGCCCTCAGTGATTTAGTATTCCCACGTATCCGGGTCGATACCCAGCTCGCGCATAATCTCTTTCGCCGCTTCCGGGATTTCATCGCTGCGCTCTTTACGCAGATCTTCATCGTTAGGCAACGGTTGACCGGTAAAGGCATGCAGGAACGCTTCACACAGCAGTTCGCTGTTAGTGGCGTGACGCAAGTTATTCACCTGACGACGCGTGCGTTCATCGGTGAGGATTTTTAACACCTTCAGAGGAATGGAAACCGTAATTTTTTTTACTTGCTCACTCTTCTTACCGTGCTCAGCGTATGGGCTGATATATTCGCCGCTCCATTCAGCCATG
>DASYFN010000011.1:0-31644 GCA_036498385.1 Klebsiella sp. | reverse complement strand
GCCTGCTGCCGCTCAGGCGCAGGTGGAGATGCATCTGAAGCAGCTTATTGCCCGCTATGCGCTACTGACCCGGCCCGGGATGCATGATATCAGTGACACAGCAGAGAACCCAAAGAGGTAGTGCCGTGGCACGGTCAGGCCTGCTAACCGGCTGCTGCTACAGCGTGCCCGCTGCAGTTTCTGCGCGTTGTTCGCAGCCAAACTGGTTGCGCCAATAACGCCTGATGGGTTAGGTTTTTCCTATTCTTAACACTTTGTTAACTCGATCTGGTTTAATTTAATGCAGATTTGATAAAAACAGAGGGTGCATTGCCTGTACGGAAGCTAACCCGGTAACGTCTTCGACGAATAATGCATGTTACCGGCTGGCAATATGAGAATATAAATGAATATGCTGATTAACTGGCCTCCTCTGCATCAACTAACACATTATATCCGGCAGCGTTTTACCTTCCTGGTCTTGCTCTGCTGGCCAGCGATCATCTGGCTGGTTTGTCGGATGCTTGTCTGGTTAACTGATGGACTAATGGTACTGCTGGGAAAACCCACCGACCACTCATTTACTTTATATCTTCAGCCCCTTATGACGCTAAGTGCATTGCTGAGAATTTCTGTCAGTTGGGTGCTGCTGCTGTTTATCCTGTTCAGCATGGCGATGGGGTTCACCTGGCTGCTGCGTCGCTTTATGAATCATAATAAATAGAACCGATACCACCACCTGGAGTAGCGACACCGGCATTGGCTCAGGCCATCTCACTGATCGTCTTACGAAAACGCAGTAGCGCGATAGTAAAAAACACGCCACCAATAGCCAGCAGCGTCAGCAACTGCGGCCAGACGATCGAGAAATCAGCGCCTCGATAAAGGATTGCCTGCGCCAGACTGACAAAGTGGGTTGTCGGCATGGTGAGCATAATATCCTGTACTGCCTGCGGCATACTTTCCCGGGGTGTCGAACCGCCGGATAGCATCTGTAGCGGCAAAAGTACCAGAATCATCAGCAGCCCTAGCTGCGGCATTGAACGCGCCACCGTCCCCATAAAAATACCGATCGAGGTTGTGGCAAACAGACTCAGGGCTACCCCAAGCATAAATAGCGGAATCGAGCCCTCTATCGGTACCTGCAGGACCCCCTGAACCATCAGGATGAGGGAGAGTCCGGAAACGACCAGCACCACCAGCCCCATTGACCATATCTTCGCCATCATGATCTCAAACGGCGTGATCGGCATAACCAGCAGGTGCTCTATAGTGCCATGTTCCCGCTCGCGGATCAGCGCCGAGCCGGTAAGCACAATCGCCAGCATGGTGATATTGTTGATGATCGCCATGACGGCACCGAAACGTTCCTGTTCCAGGTTCGGGTTAAAACGCATTCTGATCGCCAGCTCAACCGGCAGCGAGCTGTTGTCCCGGTAGCGGGCGACAAAGCTGTTTATCTCGCCGGTGACGATATTCTGAATATAGCTATTGCCGGTAAACGCCTGACTCATTCGCGTAGCGTCAACGTTAACCTGTAGAGCCGGCTGGCGTCCGGCCAACACATCGCGCTGGAAATCAGGCGGAATATTGATGGCGAAAGTATAACGTCCCGCATCCAGCCCGGCGTCCATCTCATCAGCGGTAATCAGTTCCGGAGGCAAAAACCAGGGTCGATAAAAACTATTGATAATACGCGATGAGAGCTGCGATTTATCCATGTCTGCAATAGCGATGGGCGCCAGATGCAGCGAACCCGGCATGACGGTAGCAGAGGAGTAAACCGAGACGGTAAAGGCAAAGACAATTAATATCAGCATCGCTTTATCGCCCAGCAGGCTGCGTAGCTCTTTCATACCCAGGTTATAAATATTGCGTAATCCGCGCATTATCCCTCCTGTTTTTTCAGCAGCCACACACTCAGGCCCAGCACCAGCGGAACCGCGATAAACAGCGGAATAAAGGATGCCCACAGGTCCGTCAGATTCAGCGCTTTGGAAAACGTTCCTCGCGCAATTGTCAGAAAGTGGCTGGTTGGATAAATCTGGCCAATCCAGCGGCCTGGTCCTTCCAGCGAGGCGACGGGGTCGATCATCCCGGAGAACTGCGTTGCCGGGATAAGCGTAATGATCGCGGTGCCGAAAATTGCCGCAATCTGGCTTTTCATAAAAGTTGAAATCAGCAGGCCAAGCCCGGTGGCGATAGTGACATAGAGCAGCGCGGCCAGCGTGAGTGTCAGAAAACTCCCTTTATGCGGTACGCCAAAGACAAATACCGACAACGCGCAGAGCAGAAAGAAGTTGAACATCCCCAGCACGATATACGGCACTTGTTTACCCAGCAGAAATTCGCTGCGGGTGGTTGGCGTCACGTACAAATTGATAATTGAGCCAAGCTCTTTTTCGCGGACCACGCTGAGCGCGCTGAGCATCGCCGGGATCATCATCAACAGCAGCGGAATAACGGCTGGCACAATCGCCGGCAGGCTCTTCACGTCCGGGTTATAGCGGTAGCGGGTTTCGATGGAAATCAGTGATGTATCGCGATTGGGGGCAGACTGACGACCGGCCATCTCCTGCAGCCAGGCCAGATGCATTGCCTGCACATAACCGCGCACCGTCTCCGCGCAGTTTGGCATCGCGCCGTCCACCCACACGCCAATTAGCACCGGTGTTCCCCGGGCGATATCGTGGCCAAAATGGGGCGGAATTTCAATAGCCACCGCCAGCTCGCCGTTGCGCATTCTTCTGTCCAGTTCGCTATAGCTTTGCAGCGGCGACTGTTCGATGAAGTAGCGCGAACCGGCGATATTTTGCGACCAGCCCTGGCTGCTAACGGTCTGGTCGCGGTCAAGCACCGCAAATCGCAGATCCTCCACGTCCATACTGATCCCGTAACCCATGATAAACATCAGGATCACTGTGCCGAGCAATGCCAGGGTCGATCGCACCGGATCACGGCGTAACTCAAGCGCCTCGCGACGACTGTAGCTAAACAGGCGCCGCAGGCTAAACGCCTGACGCGGCGCGATGGTTTCGGCTTTGTGTTCAATAGCAGGAACTGGCGCGGCCTCAGCATCAGGGGGCTGCTCAGCATCCGCCGCTTCCTGCAACCAGGCGATAAACGCCTCTTCGAGGCTGGCCGATCCGCGCTGTTCGACCAGCGCCTGCGGCGTATCGCTGGCCAGCACTTTTCCGGCATGCATCAGAGAAATGCGATCGCAGCGCTCTGCTTCATTCATAAAGTGGGTGGAGATAAAAATCGTCACCCGATCCTGGCGGGCAAGATCGACCATCAACTGCCAGAACATATCCCTGGCCACCGGATCGACGCCGGAGGTGGGTTCGTCAAGGATTAACATTTCCGGGTGATGAATCACCGCTACCGCCAGCGATAGCCGCTGACGGATACCTAACGGTAGTGAAGCGGGCAGGGTCTCTTCTACCTCTTCCAGCATAAAGCGCTGGCTCATTTCGGCGATCCGCATGGGGATCTCCGCCTCCGGAAGATGGAACAGGCGGGCATGTAGCTCGAGGTTTTGCCGCACGGTCAGTTCGCTATAGAGGGAGAAGGCCTGCGACATATAGCCGACGCGACGGCGAGTCTTGATATCCCTGGGGTCGACCGGCTGGCCAAACAGCCACGCCTCGCCTTCGCTGGCTGGTAGCAACCCGGTCAACATTTTCATGGTCGTTGACTTGCCGCAGCCGTTAGAGCCAAGGAAGCCGAAAATCTCGCCGCGGGCGATGCGAAAGTTCACATGGTCAACGGCGACAAAATTACCGAAGCGCATCGTCAGCCCGCGCGCTTCGATCGCAATTTCGCTCTCATCCGCACTGCGCGGAGGGATGATCACCTCTTTATGCGCCAGACGTTGAGCCTCAGGAAGCAGGGCGATAAAAGCCTGCTCCAGCGTCTGACTCGCTGTGTGTGCTTTAAGCTCATCCGCGCTGCCGGTCGCCAGAACGTCCCCCGCATTCATGGCAACCAGCCAGTCAAAACGCTCGGCCTCTTCCATATAGGCGGTAGCGACCAGCACGCTCATTTCCGGTTGACGCTGGCGAATACTGTCGATCAGATCCCAAAACTGTGCCCGGGAGAGGGGATCGACGCCGGTAGTGGGTTCATCGAGGATCAGCAACTGCGGGTCGTGAATGAGTGCGCAGCACAGGCCGAGCTTTTGTTTCATCCCACCGGAAAGTTTCCCCGCAGGACGGTCGCGAAACGGCGCCAGGCCGGTACTCTTGAGCAACTCATTGATGCGGATGTCGCGTTCAGCTTTATCATGGCCGAACAGACGGGCAAAGAAATCGACGTTTTCATAGACCGACAGAGTATGGTAGAGGTTTTTCCCCAGACCCTGAGGCATCCAGGCAATTTTGGGGCATACGTCCTGGCGGTGACGCACATCGCTCATATCGCCCCCGAGCACCATGATATTGCCATGCTCAATCACGCGCGCGCCGGAAATCAGCGACAGCAGACTGGACTTGCCCACGCCGTCTGGCCCGATCAGGCCCACCATACAACGGGCGGGAATACTCAGCGTAATATCCTTCAGTGCGGTGGTCGCGCCAAAGTGCTGACTGACGTTTTCCAGGCGGGCGACGGTTTTCATTGCGGCAACCTCACCGTCAGTCCTTCAGGCCACGCCTGCTGGTTATCCAGACGTACATAAGCCATGCCGGGCAACCCGGTTTTCACATACTCAAGATGCTGTTTCAGCAGTTCCGGCGGAATGCGGGCTTTAACGCGAAACATCAGCTTCAACCTTTCGTCGCTGGTTTCCACCGTTTTGGGCGTAAACTGCGCCACGCTGGCGACAAAACTGATATTGGCAGGAATAACCAGATTCGGTGCCGCATCGAGGATAATCCGCGCTTCGCTGCCCAGCGCCAGCAGACCCGCCTGCTCGGTAGGCAGGAAGAAGGTCATATAGACATCGGACAAGTCGACCATATTCAACACCCGACCGCCCGCCGCCAGCACTTCTCCGGGTTCAGCAACGCGATACTGAATACGGCCATCGCGCGGCGCTTTCAGTTCGCTATCGTCGATATCGGCGATAATCCGGCGTTCGGTAGCCTGGGCGGCCTCAACCCGGGTTTGCGCCTGAATGATGCTGGTTTGCGCCGCTTCAATAGCGGCCCTGGCGGCGGAGACCTGAGCTTTGGCTGATTCCAGAGCCGCCCTGGCGCTTTCTGCGGCCGCCTGATCGTCATCTCGTTGTTGGGCGGAGACCGCGCCGCGCTGCGAGAGTGTGCTGGAACGGGCATAGCGTTTGGCTGCGGAATTTAATTCAGCCTGCCGCTGCCTCACCACCGCTTCGGAGGCGCGCATTTCGCCTTGACGCTGATCGAGCAACGCTTTCGCGGCAGCAATCGCGCTTTCTGCTTCCTTAATTTGTGCGACGGCTTCCAGGCGTTGCTCGTTGAGAACCCGGATATCCATACGGGCCAGGACTTCGCCCTGATGCACAAATTGCCCCTCATTGACCAGTATGGCTTCTATACGTCCGGCGGCTTTGGTCGCAATATCAACCTCGGTCGCTTCAATTCTGCCATTACTGTCGGCAAAGCCCGCCGGGAGGCCTAGTGGACGCAGCATCCACCAGGCCGCTACGGCAATCACCACCAGTAAACCAATAACGTACCCAACCCAACGTCGTTTGATTTTGTCCATACGCGACTCGCTTTGTTCCATATGCTGAGTGGTGCGCGCTTCTTCTCCGCATGGCGAAGTATCGTCTCTTCAGGGAAGGGAGAAATGGGGGGGTAAGGCCGACCGACGCATGAATACTCAGCGCTGCTAACCGGTCAGAAAGAGGTGCGATTAATGTGGTCATCATCAGCAATCCTCGCCTTAAATGAAACACGCATATTTATTGCTACCGTCAATGCAATACTAGCATCCGTACTAATTGTGTGCATATACAAAGCATGGACTTGTCGCAGGGTTAACATAAAAACAGATCGGCAGCCAACTGGGATCCTCTGTGGCATCCCGAATTATTTAGGGTACAGATAACGAGTTGCGGGCAAACGGCTACCCGTCGCACGAGCGCCTTCATAGAAATAAATGAAGGCGCAGGAAGGGCTTACATGCTGGAGAAGACGTTCATAATGATGCCGCCGGAAATAATCAACACCATGGCGAGAATTGCCGGGATATCGGGTTTTTGTTTATAAAGAATCATCGAGCAAATCGTGACGCCGACGATGCCAAAACCGCACCATAATGAGTAGGCGACGCCCACCGGAATGGTGCTCATCGCGCGGGTGAGGGCGAAATAGCACAGACCATAGGCAAAGACCACCAGCACTGACGGGGCCAGCTTGCTAAAGCCGTTGGTCTTTTTGATCATCGAGGTGCCGGTGATTTCGGAGCCGATGGACAGCGCCAGCCATAAAAATCCGAGATTAAACATATGCGATTCCTTGTTGATTAGTTGGCGGTTTTGTTGTCGAGGGCAGAAGCGGATTCGGCAGACGACACACTGCTCTCTTCGCTCCCCATTCTGGAAAACAGATTCATAATGACAATGCCGCTGGCAATAATGGCCATCCCGATAATGGCGGCGGTGTCCGGGTGCTGGCCGTAAAATGCCATTCCGAGGGTCGAAACCACGAGGATACCGGTGCCAGACCAGGTCGCGTAGGCCAGGCCTACGGGGATATCTTTCACCGCGCGGGACAAGGAGTAGTAGCAGACGCAGTACAACACCACCAGCAGTCCGAGCAGCAGCATTCTGGTGACGCCTTCACTGCTACCGAACATTTTGAGGGTGGACGTCGCTGAGGTTTCGGACACAATAACCAACAGCATCCATAGCCAACATTTTGTTTTTGAAGACATAAATTAAACTCCAGGTTTACTATTTAAGGTAAGATTCTTTTTCTGTTTTTTAAATAATCGACAGCGGCATCGGTTAACTGCGCCTCGGGCGTGCAGGCCAGTGCTGGATTATTCACCACATCTGTGACAGTGAGATAACGTCGCGCGGTGCTCACCGGCGGTGCTGTGGCTTCGCTACCCGATACCAGCCTGGCCAACAGCTCATTCATCGTGCACAGCGTGACGCCGCATTCGCTCAGGCGGGCAAGCGTGGCCTGCATATGCCCGGCGTAAGCGGTATCAGGTTGCGCGCCCAGCAACTGATTTAACTCGCTGGCGGGATCGCAGTGATAGCGCAGCGCCAGTACCGGCAGGCCGCTCAGCAGGGCATCATGCACACGGCGGGCAAGCGGACTGTGCAGGGAGCCATTCACCAGATCCGCCGCCAGCGGGTAGTCGAGAAACGGCAGCAGCAGCGCTTTATACGGGGCCGAAGGCAGCGCATGTTGCCAGTTGGCCGCAGGCAGCGTTTTACCGAGAGCCTGCCACTGCTCGCCGTCGTCAACCCCACTATCCAGCGCCAGATGCAGACACTCGCCACAGTTGGCCAGCCGCTGGCGAATGGCGTGCCGGTAGCCCGCAGCGGCAGTCACCATCACCAGTACCGGCGGCCGCAGACGCTGGATAATGCGTTCAACCAGGTATTCCATCTGTTCGTCGGTCATGGTGAGCCTCCGTTAGCCGATGAGCGTGACCTGCGCGCCGTTTTTCAAGCCGGCGGCGTTGGCCTCTTCGGTATCAATATGAAACTCCAGCACGAAGTCTTCGCGCACCCGCACCACCACTTCATCGAAGGTCAGCTGGCGTTCGCCGTTGCTGCGCACGCTAACCTTCTGGCCGTTGACGACGTTCAGTTGGCGGGCGTCCTGCGGCGACATGTGGATATGTCGCCAGGCGCAGATCACCTGAGAGCGTAGTTCAACGTGGCCTGCCGGGCCGATCAGCAGCGCGCTGCCTGTGTTCTCCAGTTGACCGGATTCGCGAACTGGCGCGTTGATGCCGAGGGTAAAGCAGTCGGCGCGGGAGATTTCCAGTTGCGTTACCGGGCGGGTTGGGCCGAGGACGCGAACGTGGGTGAGCGAACCTTTCGGCCCGACCACGGTGATGCACTCCTGGGCGGCGAACTGCCCCGGCTGGCGCAGCGGCTTAAACGGCGTCAGGACGTAGCCCTTGCCAAACAGCGCTTCAACGTCCTGCTGCGCCAGATGGACGTGGCGGTTAGAGATACCAACCGGGATCGCCGGGGCAATGTGGCCCAGGCGGGCGGCGATTTTTTCATGCAGCAGGGCGTCTATCATGACTTCTTCCCTTTCCTTATCGCCGTGTTTTTATCTTCCGTCGGGACCGGCGCGGGCGGGGCGGCGGGCTCTGCCGGTTCCTTTTTCTCCGCAGGGGCGGACCCGACGGCTTCAGCTTCAGGCGGTAGCGCAATGCTGGAACCCACGCGCGGCGGGCGGCCTTTAAGGGTGCTGAGAGCCTCCACGACGCTGCGCTCCGGACGGGCGATCACCAGGGAATTGACCTGCGGGTCGATAAGCGCAGCGACGGCCACACCGCGTTCGATGGCGGTGTGAATCGCGCTGATCTCCCCCTCAAAGCAGACGCTCACCAGCCCAGACCCGACTTTGCGGTAGCCAATGCAGGACACGCCTGCGCTTTTACAGGCGGCATCCACGGCCTGAATGGCGGCAACTAACCCTCGCGTTTCAATTACGCCTAAACTTTTCATTGTCGGCTCCTGTTAATGGCGGACTAAGCGAATATCAAAATCAAACTGTGTGAAGAACGTTTCCAGCCGATCTAACTCTTCGGCGGAATAAGTCGGGTCCCGGCTAATGGGGTAGGGCATATCGAGGCGCTCATATTTTTTGCGCCCGAGCTGGTGGTACGGCAGCATATCGATGCGACGGATATTTCCGCGCTTCGCCAGCTTTTGCACATAATCAATCGCCCCGGTAATGGCATCGAACGAGTCGTTATATCCACGAACCAGCGGCATGCGGATAATCACGTTAGCGCCGGAATCCACCAGCCACTCCAGATTGCGGCGAATCCCTTCGTTGCCAATGCCAAATAACGCTTTATGGTGCTCGCTGTTAATTTGCTTAATATCGAATAAGAAGGTGTCAGTCACCGGGGCCAGTTTCTGATAATTTTCCAGCGAAGTGGTTCCCTGCGTTTCGACGGCGGTATTGAGCATCATTTTTTTGCATTCGCTAAATAGCGCCACGGCAAAATCGGTTTGCAGGCTCATTTCGCCGCCGCCGATGGTCACGCCGCCGCCGGAGGAGATATAAAAGTCGTAGTCCTGCATGATGATCTCCATCAGTTCGCTGACGGTGACATCTTTGCCCATAATGTCCAGCGCATTCCGGGTGCAGATCGCTTCGCACTTGCGGCAGCCGATACAGTCTTTGTTGCGGTTGACGAAGTGCTTCATTTCGCCGTTTTCTTCCGCCCGATAATGAATTCCCGCCGGGCAGACGTTGACGCAGTCGCCGCAGTTAATACATTTATCCTGTGAGAACATCACCTGAAACTGGCTGGTCAGCCCTTCCGGGTTAGCGCACCACGGGCAGCGTATATTGCAGCCTTTGAAAAAAACCAGCGTGCGAATGCCATCGCCGTCATAGATCGAATATTTCTGAATATTGAATATTCGCCCGGTTAATTCTTTATTCACGCTTGCCTCCAGAAAAATTGCCAGGACATCCTTGTCCAAAAACGTCCCTGTCTTTATCAGAACTTCTCAATCACTGTACGGCTGATAATCTCGTCCTGAACTTCTTTGCACAGCTCAACGAAGTAGGCGCTGTAGCCCGCCACGCGGACGATCAGGTCGCGGTATTTTTCCGGCTCCTGCTGGGCTTTTTTCAGCACTTCGTTATCGACATAGCTGAACTGCATCTGGCCGTTGCCGAGAATCGACGCGGTGCGCAGCAGGGTGATCAGGCCATGACGACCTTCCGGGGTATCGAGCAGCCCTTTGAGGAACTTGAAGTTATGCACCATGCCGATGTTCATGGTTTCGACGTTCATCTTGCTCACCGACTTGATGATCGCCGTCGGACCCTGCTTATCCGCGCCCTGAGTCGGGCTGATACCATCGGAGAGCGGCATCCACGCCAGGCGACCGTTCGGCGTGGCGTTGGTCAGCTCGCCGATTGGCGTGTTGTTGGAGATTGAGAGGGTGCCGTGGCTCAGGGTGGAGTAGAGCATTTTGTACTTACGGCACTCGCGCTCGGTCCACTCGGTGATATCCAGCGCATACTGGTCAACGTAGTTATCATCGTTGCCGTACTTCGGCGCGTTCAGACAGTCGCGGCGCAGCCCTTCAAAGCCTTCGAAGTTCGCCAGCATCGCGTCGCGCATCTGTTCGAGGGTGTATTTCTTCTCTTCAAACACCAGCTTACGAATTGCCGCCATGGAGTCGACGTAGGTCGCCAGACCGGAGAAGATCAGCCCCGGTCCGTGGTTGATCATCGCGCCACCGGCAGCGACATCTTTGCCGCTCTCCATGCAGCCTTCCACCAGCAGCGACATCAGCGGCTTCGGTGCGACATCACGATGCACACGCTGGCTGATCACCGTGCCAATTGCCGACAGGCGCACGATATGGGCAATCTGTTTTTTCACCGCCGCGTCGAATTCTTCGAAGGTGTGCAGGTCGCGCAGATCGCCGGTATCCAGCCCCTGGTAGCTGTCAAACAGCACCATCCGTCCACGGTTGAGCACGAACTCGATGGCGATGGGCCACTGGGTATAGCCGGTGGAGGTCCACTGGTAGATGCGGCCGGATTTCTGCGGCTCGACACAGCCCATCAGGCAGTAGTCGCGGGCGTCCTCGAAATCAAAGCCTTTGCGCAGCATCATCTTGATATGGGAGTCATCGAAGTGGCAGGCCGGGAAGCCCATTCCCGCTTTCACCACGTCGACGATTTTTTCCATATATTTCTGCGGCGACTGGTTGTGAATACGGCAGGCCAGCGACGGCTGGTAAACCTTCACAAAGCGTACCGCGTCCATGATCAGGTAAGTCAGGTCGTTACAGGCATCGCCGCCGGAACGCTTCTGGCCGCCGACAGTCAGGTTGATAAACGGCTGATAACCGGCGAAGTATTTCGCCCCCAGCTCGCTGGACATCCACATCAGCTCGGCGCACTTGATGATAAACGCCTGCAGCAGTTCCAGCGCGGTTTCGTGAGTCAGGCGACCTTCGCGGATATCGGCTTCGAACATCGGGTAGCAGTACTGGTCAACGCGGCCCAGCGACAGGCCGGTCTGGTTCTCTTCAATTTCAAACAGCGACTCCACGGTCCAGATGCTTTGCAGCGCTTCCTGCAGGGTTTTCGGCGGATTGGCCGGGACGTTCTGGTTCACCTCGGCGATGGTCAGCAACTCGGCGCGACGCTGGGCGTTCTGTTCAACGGCGGCCAGTTCACGGGCGCGGGCGGCAATGCGGTGCGCGTAGTTAATCACCCCTTCGCAGGTTTCAATCGCCGCCTTGTAGTAGTAGATGCGGTCGATATCTTCCGGGTTTTCCATGCTCAGGCTGGCAAGATGCGCTTCGGCGTCGGCTTTAATGCCGTTCATCCCTTTGGTGAACAGCAGCACATCGTAGCCTGGGCAGGTATCGCCGCCGCCATTGATCTGGTGATAGGAGAGGTCGCTGACGAAGGTTTCGCCGCTGAACGCCCATACGCCCGCTTCGCGGTACTGGGCTTCACAGATTTCATCCAGCGAACGACCTTCCCAGAACGGCACGATCTCTTCGCGGATAGTTTTCTTATCTTCTTCGCTGATCTCAAACGGATCCTGCGGACGAGTGCTCATGGTATCGAGTTCATCGCGCACCCAGCGCCAGGCGATATCCGGCGAGAAGGCCCCCGCGCGCGGCTTGCCGCACGGATGACCGACGATCAGCTCATCGTCCTGAATCAGGATCGGCGCGGTTTCGCAAGCGTGGCGGAAGGCTTTGGCGCGCAGCAGAATGGTCGGCATACCCGGATTCGCTTTCACCACTTCGGTAAAGGCCAGCGCGCGGTAGATAGAGACGCTCGGGCGCACGGTCAGGTAGTGGTTGCGCAGGCGCTGCATACGCGGCGTCAATCCTTCCGCTGCCGGTGTTTCGCGGGTGGCGGCAAACGGCGCGGCGGAGACGTGTTGTTCGCCGCTGAACAGACGCACCGGCAGATGCAGAGCACTGAGGTTGTGCTGCGCGCTGAGGAACATATCGGAGAGTTCGTTAATGCGTGCGTTCTCAAGGCTTGCGCCGTGCAGCAGGGCGTCGAACATCGGATAACCGTCAATAGCGCAGGCGGCGCGCACTTCGCAAAGGGTAGCCAGTTTGAACCACAGCGATTCGACGATTTCATACGCCTGCTGCCGGGACAACGCGCCATTGTTGATATCGTGCTGGTAATAAGGCAGCAGAGCTTTGTCGGCGCCTTCCGGGTTGACGGCGTAGCTGCCATTATCCAGTTGCAGCGCCAGCTGGAACAGATAAAAGGCCTGGCAGGCTTCTTTAAAGCTGCGCGCCGGATGCGCCGGAACGTGATGCAGAATGGCAGCGCTGTCTAACAGTTCAGCCCGGCGGTAAGCGTTGGTTTCTGCGGCGGCAAGCTGTTCCGCGCTGTTGGCCAGATTTTGCGCCAGCGCCAGCAGGGCATCGCAGGCGTAGATGGCCGCGCGGCAGCCGTTGACTTCGTCCATGCCGCTGCGGCTGACGGCACTGCCCAGCGCACGGGTTTTCTCTTCCAGTTGATGTTTTATTGCCAGCACGCCTTTTTCGACCACCAGTTTATAGTCCGGGGAGTCGAGGTCGCTGTTCAGGTTAAGGAACTGGAACGCGGACGGGCGGCGGGAGGCGTTTTCGTCGTGGAAAATCGCCCCGCGCGGTTTGCGGGTCTGATTGCCGACGATCAGCTCGTCAGCGCTGATGCTCAGCGGTAGCTGGCGCATCAGTTCATAGAAGCGGCGCGCGGGTTTGACGGCGGCGGGAACCCCCGCGATATCGCCATCCAGGGTATTCAGTGTGGTGGCATGTTCGGTGCACAGGGTGCTTTTTTGTGAGAGTAAACGTTCTGCCAGCACTTTGACGCGCGGCGTTAAGCTGTAGTGTGCCATAAGGTAAGGTTCTCCAGATCTTGTTATCAGTGGCCCTGAACGGCGTTGCCGGTCCACGCCCGGCGATAGAGTTCGGTAAGTGCGTGAGCGTCCGGCGCGCGTGGGTTCGTCGGGGTACAGCTGTCGCGTAGCGCCTGGCCGACCATCTCCGCCAGCCGTTGTTCAAATTCGGCTGCGTTGATGCCGGTATCGCCAATGCTGGCTGGCATCGTCATTTCGTCTTTTAGCGCCTGAATGGCGACCAGCAGGCTGGCGACCCCCTGGCGGGTAGTGGCCGCAGGCAGATCCAGCAGATGAGCTAATCGGGCATATTTGTGGGCGGCATCGGTATCGCACTGCCCGTGATAATCGGCGTTCCAGGCCACCACGTCCGCCATCAGCAGGGCGTTGGCGCGACCGTGTGGCACGCGAAACACGCCGCCGAGCGCGTGGGCGAGGCTGTGAGTGATGCCCAGCGACGCGTTGGTAAAGGCCATGCCCGCCATGCAGGAGGCGTTGTGCATCTTTTCCCGCGCCAGCAGATCGTGGCCGTTGCGCCAGCAGGTCGGCAGAAAGCGAAATACCTGCTGCACCACTTTCTCCGCCAGCGCATCGGAAAAGTCGCTGGCGGCGCGGGACACATAGGCTTCCAGGGCGTGACACAGCACGTCCATCCCGGTATCGGCGGTGATCGCTGGCGGCACTGAGGCCACCAGCGCCGGGTCAAGAATGGCGATATCCGGCAGCAGCGACGGGTCCACCAGCACCAGCTTCTCGGCATGGGCTTTCACTACCGAAAAGGCGGTAACTTCCGAGCCGGTACCGCTGGTGGTGGGGATCGCCACAAAACAAGGCGGCTCGCGGC
Source organism: Klebsiella sp. (assembly GCA_036498385.1). GTDB lineage: Bacteria > Pseudomonadota > Gammaproteobacteria > Enterobacterales > Enterobacteriaceae > Klebsiella. Next base: position 17,801 of record DASYFN010000011.1, on the reverse strand, counting down.
GAGCGTCCGGACGGGTTTGCGCCAGGGCGAAAATAACCGCTTTGGCTGCATCAATCACCGAACCGCCGCCCAGCGCGATAACCAGATCCGGATAGCTGTTATCCATCCGCTTCATACCGCGCACCACGGTGGCGATATCCGGGTCGGCCACCACATCGTCCCAGAGCTGGAAGGCGATGCCGCGCGCATTGAGGATCCGGGTGACGCGATCGGCAAGGCCAAACCTGACCATCGCCTGGTCGGTGACCAGCAGCACGTTGCGGGCGGGCAGCTCGTTGAGGATGGAAAGCGCATCCTGACCAAAGCGGATCCGTGGTTTCAGCAAAAATTCACTCATTGGGTTATTGACTCCTTAAGCGTCCCGAAACACGTTCTCGACAATGGCGACCACCGACATGGCCTTGTAGCGTTCTTTGTTGAGCGCCAGGTACTCTTCGGCCAGCACGATGTCGTGCATACCGGCGCCGACGCTATCAACGGCAACCCAGGTCTGGTCTTTCATCGGCTGCTGGTCATCATCTAATTTGACGATCAGCAGCAGGTTGCTGCCCCGTAGCTCATCGCACTTCTGCGTGGCGACGACATGTCCGACTACCTTTGCGAGAATCATTGTTTTTATCGCCTTATATCAATGTGTTACTTACCAAGGCGTTCCAGCACCTGGCGGATGACGCGTTCCACGTTTTGCTCAGTAATCTCGCTTTCCGCGCCGCTGCTGGCGGTAATCGCAAAGCGATCGTCCGCGCTGGCCGTGTGGGCTGCTGTGGCTGCGGTCGCCGGGGAGGTAAAGCGCTCATCGTCGAAGATGCTGCGGTTCGGGCTGGTCGTTGGGCTGACGATGGTCGGTTGGGGTTCCGGGCGGCTGCCTGGCGCGCGCAGTTCATCAATGGAGCGTACGCCGTAGCCCACTTTGCGGATGTTGAGCAGGTTCATCGGCCCGACATTATCTGAGCTGGAGCCGCCGCCCACCGCGCCGCAGCCGAGGGTCAGGGCCGGGGTGATGTTGGTGGTCGCGCCGATACCGCCCAGCGCCGCCGGGGTGTTGATCAGAATGCGATTAACCGGTTTTTCGAGGCAGAACTGACGGATCACGTCCTGGTTGCGGGTGTGGATCACCAGCGTGTGGCCGAGGCCTTCGTTGGTCAGCAGCTCCACCACGCGATGGCAGGCGGCTTTCCAGTCCTCTTCGACATACAGGCCGAGAACCGGGCACAGTTTTTCCCGCGAGTAGGGGTTGGAGTGCGATACCGTGGTTTGCTCGGCAATCAGCACCCGGGTGCTGGCGGGAACGCAGAAACCGGCCATCTGGCTCAGGTAGAGCGCGGTTTTACCGACTGTTTTCGGGTTGATAGCGCCGTTTGGACGCAGCAGCAGGGCCGCCATTTTCGCCGCTTCGCTTTCGTTCATAAAGTACGCGCCCTGGGCTTCCAGTTCGCGGTGCACCTCGTCGTAGATGCAGCGTTCGACGATAATCGACTGCTCGGAAGCGCAGATCACGCCGTTATCGAAGGTTTTGCTGGTGATGATATCTTTCACCGCATGGTGGATATCGGCGCTGCGTTCGATAAACGCCGGGCCGTTACCCGGACCGCCGCTGATGGTTGGCGTACCGGAAGCGTAAGCGGCGCGTACCATGCCTTCGCCGCCAGTCGCCAGAATCAGCGACACGTCTTTGCTGTGCATCAGCTCTGAGGTGGCTTCGAGAGTCAACTGGCTAATGGCGTCAACGCTACCGGCCGGGGCGCCTGCCGCTTCAGCCGCGCGTTTCACGATTTCAATCGCTTTCCAGCTACACTGGCGTGCGCCAGGATGCGGAGAGAAGATAATCGCGTTACCGGCTTTCAGGGCAATCAGTGTTTTGTAGATCACGGTGGAGGTGGGGTTGGTGGACGGCACCAGCGCACAAATCACTCCCAGCGGCACGCCCACGTCCATCACCTTTTGTACCTGATCGTCATGAATGATGCCGACGGTCTTCATATCTTTGATGGCGTCGTAAACGCGCAGCGAGGCGAAGCGGTTCTTCAGCACTTTGTCCTGCCAGTTGCCAAAACCGGTTTCTTCCGCAGCCATTTTCGCCAGCGCTTCGGCATGATGCGCCGCTTCCTGGGCCACGTTCTTCACGATGGCGTCGATTTGCTGCTGCGAAAAGGTGGCCAGAATCGCCTGCGCCTTTTTGGCATTGCGCACCAGCTCCCGGGCGTTCTGCCGGGACTGCAAATCGTTATCCAGTTCAATCATGAGTCTATCCTTCATCAGACTAAAAGAGTGGAGACGGGGCGCGCCCTGTCAGGTCATGCTTTGTGCTGTGCCGCGATTTTTTCGATATCGTTATGCGGACGCGCGATGACGCGAGAGGTGACGACTTCGCCGATGCGTTTTGCCGCTTCCACGCCGGAATCCACGGCGGCATTCACCGCGCCGACATCGCCTTTCACCATCGCGGTGACGAGGCCGGAGCCGACGTTTTCATAGCCAATCAGTTCTACGTTGGCGGCTTTACACATGGCATCTGCGGCTTCAATACAGGCCACCAGCCCTTTGGTTTCGATCAGACCAAGCGCTTCTTTCATCAGGTTTTTCTCCGGTTATTCGACGATTTTGTAATGCGAGACGATTTTGTTGATGTCGTTATGCGGGCGGGCGATAACCAGCGAAGTCACCACTTCACCGATGCGTTGCGCGGATTCGACGCCGGAATCGACAGCCGCTTTCACCGCGCCGACATCGCCTTTCACCATCGCGGTGACGAGGCCGGAGCCGACGTTTTCATAGCCAATCAGTTCAACGTTGGCGGCTTTACACATGGCATCCGCCGCTTCGATACAGGCCACCAGACCTTTGGTTTCAATCAGACCTAATGCATCACCCATTTGCGTTCTCCTGGCCTTCAGGCCTTGTGTTTAATGACGATTTTGTTGATGTCGTTATGCGGACGGGCGATAACCAGCGAGGTCACCACTTCACCGATGCGCTGCGCGGATTCGACGCCGGAATCCACCGCTGCTTTCACCGCGCCGACATCGCCCTTCACCATGACGGTGACCAGCCCCGAGCCGATGTTTTCATAGCTAATCAGCTCAACGTTGGCGGCTTTACACATCGCATCCGCTGCCTCAATGCAGGCCACCAGACCTTTGGTTTCGATAAGCCCTAATGCATCACCCATGGTTTTTCCTCCAGACAGGTTTGTGATTCGGGAATACCGTCCGCGTAACGACGTCAGGACGCGGAAGCGGTGTTCGGGGTTCACTATAGGGAATGGCGATAGAAGTGAAATTTAAATCTACTTAAATTGTATTTTTAGTTTTTTGCTCTGAAATTTAGATTTCTTCAGGCTCTGATTTATGCATTTGTGCTGTAGTTGAGGGGTGGATTTGGTGGTGGTTATGGCGGTTTTTTCATCATTTAGCCGGAAGCGGATTGATGTTAATACATTGCTAATTTATTGCAGAGCCGGGGTAATTTAACCCTTCATGAAATGTGGGAAAGATCGTGTTTTTGTCAGGAGGCTAAATGCAAAACGTGCGGTTTCAGGCTATTTCCCCCGGTTGCGCTGCGCTTACCGGGGCTACAGGTTCCCAGCCGTCTGCAGGCCGGTAGCCCGGATAAGGTGCTTGCGCCGCAATCCGGGGCAATCACTGCGCGGTTTCAGGAAAGGAAACGTGATACCAGAAAAAAGAGGGGGAACTTAGTCAAGTTTACTGCCGGACTTCAATGTGCAGACGTAGAGCGGTGAATTAATGGAGCTAAGCAGAATCGCTTTCTCGTTGAGCTTCTGCGCGTTAAGGAACAGGCCATCGTGGCTGTCGGACATCTCACGCATAAAGTAGTCGAAGATAACATCCGGCGATTCATCGATGGATGATGCGCTGGATCCCCATTGGCTGATGCGGTAGTGGCGCTCGGTGGGGGAAATACGCTTGCTGGCGTAGCTGAATTTGACGTAGCGCTGGAGATAGAGCCAGCCTGCGGCGGAATCGGTATAGCCTTCCACGACCATCGAACCTTTACCGTTGGCGGCAAAATTGAAATGGATATTGCCGTTAACGTTCTCTTTTTCCATGTTTTCAAAACGCATAATCGCTTTTGTCGAGCAGCTCATGATCCCGCCGTTTTCGGCGGGCAGCAGTTTCCAGGCGCAGAACCCGGCGGCGGCAATAAATACCAGGCTGGAGAGGGCGAAAAAGGGGCGAGGGGCGAGTCTCATTGCGGCTTCCATGAATAATAAAAATAGTTATCGCAGTAGCTGAACGGGTTATCTTCATGCATCGCGCAGTGGGCGAGGAACACCCGGCCCAGGCCGTTGGTCTCCAGCCGGTCGCCATAGAAGAAGACGAAGCGTTCGCCGGGTTTGCACTCCAGCTTCAGGCGCTGGTGTACGGCATCAAAATTTTTACCGTAGCCGGTTCCGGCAACGGATCGCAGCATCTCATCACTGGCCAGCAGCTCGCACTGGCTGTGGCTCATTGGCGTCAGGGAGATGGGGCGCGATTCGCTGCTGCCGAGAAAACTGCATACCACCAGCAGCAGGGCGATGGTCAGCAGGCAGCCTCCGGCGAGATACCAGCAGGTGCCGCGCTCGTGCCGCGAGGGGGCGGCTATCGGTACTTCCTGGACGATGGTTTCGTTCGGCGCAGGTGTTATCACTGGCAGTGCCTCGGGTTCCGGGCTGACGTCGAGTTGCACAATGGTGAGATCCGGGTTGAGCTGCAGCAGGCCGCGCGACACGGTGATGATAATGTTGTCAATGTCGTAGTGGCGGAAGGTTTTACGCAGTATGCTCAGATACTGATTGAGATTGCTATTGGATGAGGTTAACCCATTGTCATCCCAGACTTTTTTGAGCACCTCATCGCGGCTGACCACCTCGGTACGGCGCAGGAAGAACCACAGCAGCGCGTTGGCGGTAATGGACAACTGGCTGTTCGCTTCATTGCTTCCCGGTAAAGTTAGAGTGCCGTCCGTTGCATCATAAATAAGACGGCCATGGATGTTATAGCGCATCGTGGCCTCAATCTATCACGTCATACTTCACGTTGCAGGTGCGTTGGCTGCGCTCGCTCACCTTGGTCACATAGTTATCTATGCTCCCAGGGATTAATGAGAGACTCCTGCCTCTCACCGGAGGCCAGCCTTCGGCTGGTCAAATTCGTTCCCGACGAATTTGTCGCTCCCTTGCCGCCTTCCTGCAACGCGAATTATTTAGTGTATATATGCTTCACGCAGGAAGCGTCATCTTCGTCAGATCGCTGACCAGCGACTGCCGGTGTTCGGCGCTCATGGTGCGCCCCTCGGTTAATTCCGATAGCCAGATGCCGTCCGCCGCATAGCGCACCAGCGTGCCGGTATGGCTATTATCCAGTTCATCGCCTTTCGCCAGATGCTCCAGCATCCAGTCGCGCCAGCATTTTCGCAGTACCGGCTCATCCGGCATGGCCAGCGACAACACCATCAACTGGCGGCTCTCCTGGGTATCCGTGAGTTCGGGGGCCGACAGATAGCGCAGATAGGCGCGGGTAAAGCGACCATAAGAGACATTATCCGCAGCCATCAGCTCTGAAATCGCTTCTTCCATAATCGCCAGCAGGCGGGCAAAGAGGGCGAAAATCAGCGCCTGCTTATTCGGGAAATGGTGCAGTAAACCGCCTTTGCTGACGCCCGCTTCGCGCGCGACGGCGTTCAGCGACAGAGAGGCGATCCCGTCCCGACCGGCAATGGTGGCTGCCGATTCCAGCAGTTGTTTATGCAGACGGACAGGGTTTTTTTTTCGATGTTGGGCTTCTCTATTCATGGCCCGAATCATACCGACCAGACGGTATGATTATTCTTGATCGCTATCAATATGCGCAGAGGCGTAGCGGGACAGGATGCCGTTATTGCGTGGAGGCTCACAGTTCACCTTATTAATTGTGGTGATATTCGCCGAGCCGCGAATATCACCCACAGAGATTCACATCGGCTTCACGTGGATAGCGAGGCCGTTTTCGCCCGGCGCCAGATCCGGACGCAGGTTCAGAGAGGGGATCAGATAGTCGCCGTGGTTCTGACGACGGAAGGGAATGGGCGGCGTTTCAGAGAGGGTATCCAGCCGCCGGGCCAGCGCATCGCGCAGCGTGGCGAAGCGCTGTTCATCGAGTTTGTCGGTGCGGTAGAACACCACCGGCGGCAGCACGTCAAAGCCGGGAAAGAACAGCATCCCGTGCTGAATGGGGAACAGGATATCGTCGATAGACCCGTTAATTCCGCGCGGCGCGTAGTGTTCCGCCCATCCGCCGGCGGTAACGACCAGCATCGCCCGTTTCCCCGCGAACGTACCTTCGCCGTAGCGATCGCCCCAGCGGGTTTCGCTGTGCTCGCCGACGCCGTAGGCAAACCCGTAAGCGTAGACCCGGTCAATCCAGCCCTTCATGATGGCGGGCAGCGAAAACCACCACAGCGGGAACTGAAAAATCACCGTATCGGCCCACAGCAGCTTCTCCTGTTCGCCCATGATATCCGCGCTTTGCGTGCCGTTAGCGAAGGCGTACTGCGAATCCCGCGTTGCCCGCCAGCTTTCACCGACCGGCGGGGCGCTGCTGTCATCGGCATCAAATCCCGCCTTCCAGCGCATGGCGTAGAGATCGGACACCTGCACGTCGTGACCGGCGTTTTGCAGATGCTGCACGGCAAAATCTTTCAGCGCGCCGTTAAGCGAACGCGGTTCGGGATGGGCGTAAACCAGTAATATTTTCATTGAAATCACCTCTGAGCAATGGAGAGCTGCAGAGTAGAGTCGGTGACGCTATAGTAGAAATGAATTACTTCAATGGCAGGTATAGTAATGATTAATCTCCAGGGGCTGGATCTCAATTTGCTGCGCACGCTGAACGTCCTGCTTAGCGAAAATAACGTCACCCGCGCGGCGCAGCGCCTCAATTTGTCGCAGCCGTCGGTCAGCGTGCAGTTGGCAAGACTACGGGATATTTTCGCCGACCCGCTGCTGCTGCCGGGGCCGCGCGGAATGCAGCCCACCGCCCGCGCTGATGAACTGCGCGGGCCGCTGCGCGATGCGCTGCTGGCGCTGGAGCTGGCGGTAGCGCCGGTTCAGCCTTTCGACCCGGCCACGGCGGCGCAGACCTGGCGGGTGGCGGCGACGGACTATATGGCGTCGGCGATTTTGCTGCCGGTACTGAATACCCTGCGCGTCGCCTCTCCAGCCAGCCGCCTGGCGCTGTTTGAGCTACAGCCCGCGCGGCTGGTTCAGCAGGCGGATCGTGATGAGGTAGATCTGTTTTTTCACACGCACGACGGCGCGCCGCCCGGGCTGCATCAGCGTTTGCTGTTCCGCGAACACTACGTGCTGGCGGGTAGAGGGGGGCACCCGGCGCTGCAGTCGCCATTAAGCCTGGCGCAGTTCTGCCAGCTGGAGCAGGTGATTGTCTCGCCGGACGGTGGAGGATTCAGCGCCGCGACCGATAGCGCACTGGCGAATCTCGGGCTGACGCGGCGGGTTGTCCTTTCCGTGCCACATTTCCTGTTTATGCTGGAGACGCTGCGCAATAGCGAGCTGGTGGCTGTGCTGCCGGAGCGGCTGGTGCGTGGCGCTGGCGACCTGACGGTGGTTGAACCGCCGCTGGCGGTCGCCGGGTTTGAGATGCTGATGCTGTGGCACGAGCGCTGGCACCGCGATCCGGCGCATCGATGGCTGCGCCAGCAAATCGTAACGTCATTAGAGGAAAAGCCATGTTAAGCGGATTAAATCATCTGACCCTGGCGGTCAGCCAACTGGCGCCGAGCGTGGCGTTTTATCAGCAGCTGCCGGGGATGACGCTGCACGCACGATGGGATAGCGGCGCATATTTTTCCTGCGGCGATCTGTGGTTGTGCCTGTCGCTGGATCCACAGCGGCGCATTACCCCGCCGGAGGAGAGTGATTATACTCACTACGCGTTCACCGTTGCCGAGGCTGATTTCCCTGGCGTTGTCGCCCGTCTGGAGGCCGCAGGAGTGCTGGTGTGGAAAACGAATCGCAGTGAAGGAGCATCGCACTATTTCCTCGACCCGGACGGCCACAAGCTGGAGTTGCACGCCGGTAACCTCGCCCGACGCCTGGCGGCGTGTCGGGAGCAGCCCTATAAAGGCATGGTGTTTTTTAGGGAGTGAATGGGCAACACTTCCCCGCTACCGGTCCGCAGACGGTTGGGAACCCGTAGCCCCGGTCAGCGTAGCGCCACCGGGGGAAATAGCCAGAAAGCGCACAGCGGCTATTGTCCCGGATTGCGGCGCAATCGCCTTATCCGGGCTACCGGCCCGCAGACGGTTGGGAACCCGTAGCCCCGGTAAGCGCAGCGCCACCGGGGGATTGAGCTTATGCCAGCTTACGGCTCTGCCCGGCGATCGCGCCGATTAACGCCTGCACCTGCTTCTGCTTACGCGCCGACAGCTTATGGAGCTGGCGCAGAGACGCAACGAGTTCCGGCTCCGGCTGTTTTGCGGTAATCACAATACAGCCGTGCATCACTTTAATATCCACCTGGGTACCGGTGGCAAAACCCGCCTCCTCCAGCCACTGGCCCTTCATGGTCAATGCCGGAATACGCTGGTGATCGGGATGACGGGTCGCATAGCTTACGGTCAAACGACGGTTATTTGCCGGAGAGACTTCTGGATCGGTAAATTCTGCAATAGAATGGTCGATAGTCATGGTTACTATTCCTGTAAATAGTGATTGTGATGAGCGGGACGCTCGTGTTGCAGCACGGGCGTCTTGCGTTAAATACCTGTACATAACATCAGTAAATAAAAGAAAAGTCCAGCTAAAAATAGACAGTAACAGGAATGTTCGGGAAGAAACTGGATATATTTTTGATGGTTATAGTTACGAAAAATAATATACAAAAAATCATTCGAGTTGCATCAAGGCGGCAAGAGAACGAGTCCCCAGGAGCGTATATAAATACGTGACTGGGGTGAGCGAACGCCGGGGCAGCTTGAAGGATGAAGTGTAAAAAAGCGCACCGTTCAGGTGCGCTTGAAATAAGGGTCAGGATTTTTTCCGCGAGGATTTTTTCCCGCCGCTGGCGGCGCGTTCGGCCTTAATTTTTTCCAGCAGGGCGGCGGCGCTGTTTTCACCGCTGATAAGACTTGGGTTTTCAGCACGCCACAGGGCGGTAAGTTCGCCGCGAAACGCTTTCGCCAGGATCGACTGGGTGAGGTGGTTGACGCGGGTCAGGGCGCTGTTAACCTGCTTTTCGATGGTGTCGGCGTAGGCGAAAAGTTGTTCGACGCGGCGGACGATTTCGTGTTGTTCAGTTATCTCTGGGTAACATATATTAATATTTCTAATTGATTTTGCATTAATATTTGATTGGGTTATTGCTGTTGCACTTAATCCCATCTGTTGCTGGCCTTTAGGGGCGGTAAGACACAAATAAATATATTTTGAATTAATGTTTTTTTTGAACCTGAATCTTATTAGATAAGCACTTGGTATAGCTAGGTAGTCCTCGGTAAATAAAGCCATGACACCTATGCTTCCAGTCCTGGTAACTAATAAATCGTGTTTTTGAACTTTAAATTGTTCAATCTTTTCATTTGGAACACACACTCGAGGTGTACCATCAGTAATGATGATATTACCTCGTTCCATATCTGTTGTACGAATTGTTGGTATGCCATTAGTTTCGAATGTGTAATCATTTTTACTGAATCGTGGTCCATAGAATGAGCTTTCTACAATATTATCAATAATGATTTCTTTCGGATGACATAGATTATTATTTTGACGCCATGTTTCAGTTAGTTTTCCACTTGTTGCAGAAGCCAACACTGCCTGACGAAAACGTTTCAGAATTTGTGGAATTTGCTCAAGACGGGCTCTGGTGCTGTTTACCTGCGCTAGCAGCGTATCGAGTTTTTCGGCGATGATTTTTTGTTCGGCTATAGGTGGTATTGGTACTGTAAGTTTTGATAACTTTTGAGCATTAACATTTTGTACGGCATTACCAGCGGACATTAAAGAAAGCTGACTCCAATAGTCACTCGACTCTAAAAAACGTTTTAAGTAATATTCTGAAAAATAATTAACTGGTTTAAATCGAATAAGATATGAAGCAAAAACAACTTGTCTTGGAGGGTTTTGTACCAAAAAACTAAATCCAACGGAACCAGCTCGAGAGATCACAATATCTCTGTCCTGTAATTGATATTTTGAAACATCTTCAGGGGCATCCATGCAATAAGGTACACTGGACCAGTCAACCGCTCCCTTTGTAATATCGGTTGTTCTTAAAAATTTAATATCCCCCATAGAACTTGACTTAGTCGTATAGCCATATTGAGGCTTACTGCATATTTCTGAAAGATGGGTTGTCACCCACCCCTCCGGCAATTTCCCCCCACTCATGCCTTTACCTCACCAAACGATTCTTCCAGCAACTGACGCTGCGCATCGGCCTCATCGCCCGCGCCCAGCTCGCGCATCAGTGCGTCCAGCTCACCCAGCGCCTGCACTAGCTCGCCCATCGCCTCTGCGGCCAGCACATCCGGCTCCGGCAGGCTGTCAGCGTCAACGCTGTCCTTATCCTTCAGCCAGGAGATATCCAGCGAATCGGATTTGGCGGTGCGGACCCACTCGCGGCTGAACTTACGCCAGCGGCTGGTGGCCTGGTGCTGGTCGGTATTTTTGTTCTCTTCGCTGTCGGCGACTTCGCTCTGTTCGGCGTTAAAGCTCCACTCGCCTTCGGTACGCGGGCTTAAGCCGTGCGGATCTTCACCATAGACGGTTTCAAACGGCTGCAGGTGCTGCTCGGTAAACGGTGTACGCTTGCCGAAGCTCGGCATATTGGTACGCAGATCATACACCCAGACGTCGTCGGTGCAGTTCTTATCCTGGTTTGGATTGGCTACCGTGCCTTTGGTAAAGAACAGCACGTTAGTTTTCACGCCCTGGGCATAAAAGATGCCGGTCGGCAGACGCAGGATGGTGTGCAGATGGCATTTATCCATCAGGTCGCGACGAATATCCGTACCCTTACCGCCTTCAAACAGCACGTTATCCGGCACCACCACCGCCGCGCGGCCGCCGGGGTGCAGAGTGTCGATAATATGCTGTATAAAGCACAGCTGTTTGTTACTGGTCGGGTGCACAAAGGTGCGAGTAATGTTGGTACCCGCTGCGCTGCCAAACGGTGGATTAGTGGCGACAATATGCGCTTTTGGCAGATTTTCACCGTCGCTACCCAGCGTGTTGCCTAAGCGGATCGCGCCGCCATGATCGAGGTTGCCTTCAATGTCGTGCAGCAGGCAGTTCATCAGCGCCAGACGACGAGTGCCCGGCACCAGTTCGAGGCCGATAAATGCGCGGTGGATCTGGAAATCCTGCGTGTCGCCGTCAAGGTCGTCCAGATCGTGGGTCTGCGATTTAACGTAGCGATCCGCTTCAATCAGGAAGCCCGCCGTTCCGGCTGCCGGATCTTGTACCACTTCACGCGGCTGCGGTTTCAGCAGATGGATAATGGTTTTGATCAGCGGACGCGGCGTAAAGTACTGGCCCGCGCCGGATTTGGTTTCGTTGGCGTTCTTCTGCAGCAGCCCTTCGTACATATCGCCGAAGTCGTCGCGGGACTTACCGTGGCTACCGTTATACCAGTCCAGCGAGTCCATATAGCTAACCAGCTCCGTTAGCTGTTTTGGATGCTCAATGGTGGTGCTGACATTATGAAACACCGCCTGTACCAGCTTTTTGTCATCTGCGCCTAGCTGGACCAGCAGGTTGCGGTAGAACAGCATCTGTTCCTGACCAATTCGCGATTTCAGATCATCCCAGCGGTAGCCTTCCGGCAGGTAATCCGCTTCCTGGCCGGTCTCTTTGCACATCTTCAAAAACAGCAGCGAGGCGAGTTCATTAACGTAGTTTTGATAAGAGACGCCACCATCGCGCAGGTTGTCGCACAGTTTCCACAGCTTGGCGACCAGATCGTTATTGTTCATCGAAGATCCCATGTAAAACAGCGGCCCTTATCGGGGCCACAGAAGAAGAAATTGTTGGGTAATATACACAAAATCATTCAAGTTGCATCAAGGCGGCAAGGGAATGAATCCCCAGCAGCGTACATAAGTACGTGACTGGGGTGATTGAGCGCAGCCAACGCGGAGGCAGCTTGAAGGATGAAGTGTATACGTTAAGCCAGCTCGTCCCAGATATAATCACTGAACTTATCCAGCAGGCTATCGAGGTTATCGTCAAAGGTGCGTTGTAACATTGGCTTGCCGCCGCGCCGGTGGAAGTTGCCGGTTTTGAAGACATCGTCGTCGAGCACCACTTTCTCTTTGAGCGCCTGGGCTAAACGGTCAAGCCAGCTTACTTGTTCGCTGCTCCAGTCGTTCTCACCTTTGATACGCGCCAGCGCGTGATCGACGCGTTCATCGAAGGATTTGAGTGCATTGCCTACCGCCGCGCGGCGGATATGGCCGATGAGTCGGGCGGCGATATCCTCGTTGCGCGTCTCTTTCCAGGCGCTGCGCAGGGAGGACTCTTCAAAATGCTGACGGTCAAACCACTCCTGTAGCTCCACCAGTCCTTTGCGGGTGAGGTCGCGCGGGCGACTGATCACCGCCTGCAGCGCCGGCTGGGCGTTAGGGGAACGGTTGACCAAATCATCAAAGGCTTCGAGAAAATCCTGTGGCGTATCGTAGTCACCATACAGCGATTTGACGCTGATGACTTCATCATCGATATCGAGAAAGATCGGCGCATCGCGCAGGGCGTTGATGTCGGTTTTCAGCCTTTCCAGGCGGGCGATAAAGCCGGGGAGCTTATTGAAAATCTCGGCGCTCCAGTGCGGCCCTTTTTCACGCAGGCGCGAGGCCAGGCTGCTGAAGTTAACCCCTGCTGCATCGAGGCACAGTTCATCCAGACGGCGAACCTGCTTATCCACCGCTTCGCTGCGGTCACGGTTATAGTTGGCCAGACCGATTATCCGCTGTAGCTTGGCGACCAACTGTTCATGGCTGTGCTCGGCAAAGCTGCGGCCATCCGCTTCGATGGTTTTCCAGGTTTCTGAATCGGTGATTTCGTTAACCAGCGTTTGCAGCTCGACCTGTGGCCGCACGACCACCGGACGCATGGTGTCGACGCTTTCCAGCGAGCGGTAGATATCGACGCAGTCGAAAATCCTGAAGCGGGTTTTCCCTACCGCCGGACACAGGCGGGTGGCGCGGCCCTTCATCTGTTCGTAGAGAATGCGGCTTTTCACTTTGCGCAGGAACACGATATTACAGATAGACGGGATATCCACACCGGTAGTCAGCAGATCGACCGTGACCACGATATTGGGCAGCCGCTCTTTATTGAAGCGAACGATCATGCTTTGCACTTTCTTCGCGTCTTTATCGGCATCGCCGGTGATCTTGATAATGGCGTCGTGTTCAAGCTGCGGGTATTTTTTCTTGAACGCTGTACGCAGCTCGTCAACCACCATATCGGCATGGGCATTGGTGACGCAGAACACCAGCGTTTTTTGCTGGCCGGTGGGATCGAGGTATTTGGTTAACTCGCCGCAGACTGCCTGGTTAAAGGCCGGGATCACCAGACCCCGGTTAAAATCCGCAACCTCAAAATCCTGATCGTCGGCCAGGGTGTCGTTGATCAATTCTCCTTGCGGGTTCAGGCGTTCCACCTGCTCGCCTTCGGAGAGATAGACCCCTTCCTGAGCTTTACGGGTCATGATCTGAATCGGCGGGTCCTGATCGATCAGATAACCGTCGATCACCGCTGTACGGTAGGTGTAGCGGTATACCGGATCGCCAAAGATGCTCACGGTATGCTTTGCCGGGGTTGCCGTGAGCGCAATTTTCACGGCATCAAAGTGATCGAGAATGCGGCGGTAGGCGGAAATATAATCCAGCTGGCTGCGGAACTGTAGCTCGCCTTCGGTCTGTTCTTTGTCGAGGATATACCCGCGGTGCGCTTCGTCGACAACAATACAGTCGTAGCGGGCAACGGGCATCGGCTCATCCGATTGCAACGTGCGTTTGACCAGCGATTGCACGGTGGCGACGTGAATTTTAGTGCTGTCTTCGGGGAATTTTTCGGTCAATCCTTTGATATCGAAGATGCTATTAAAGGTATCGCCGTTAATCCGCGTATCCTCGAAAGAGCCTAAAGCCTGCTCGCCGAGCGAACGACGGTCAACCAGGAATAGCACGCGCTTGAAGCGCTGCGACTGGATCAGGCGGAACATCAGGGCGATAGCGGTACGGGTTTTGCCGGTACCGGTGGCCATCGCCAGCAGAATGTCTTGCTGACCGTTAACGATGGCCTTTTCCACCGCGCGGACGGCATCTTCCTGATAATAGCGCAGGCCCAGCTCGCTCATGCCGGGATTTTCGCTGAACCATTGGTTCTGCAACTGGGGATCGCTACCCAGCATGGCGACCAGCTCTTCCGGGCGATGCCACTCTGGCAGCGCTTTTGACATGTTGGTGGTATGGCGTACGTCACGGTACCAGATACCGCTTTTGGTCTTCATCGCCGCGCGGTATTCACGTCCGTTGGTGGAGTAGCAGAAGGGGATTTTAAAGCGCTGCTTGCCGCTGGTGTCCTGCCAGCTGATTTCATACTCAGGTACAGCTTCGTGTACTTCGTCAGGGGCGTAGCGCTCCAGCAGTGTGTCGCGTAAAAACGCGTTATCAAAGTATTTACTGTAGCGATACGACTCGGTGAGTTTACTGAACACATCGGTATTTTTACGTTTTGCTTCAACCACCGCGATGGGCTTAAGGCCGACGAACAGAACATAATCGGCAAAGCCCGGATTCCCTGCTTCATCTTTGCCAGTCGGCCATTCGGCAATTGCCTTATTGACGCCAGGCTCAGGACGCGTGCCTTTGGAAAAGCGCAGCGTTTTGCTGTCGGCCTGCCAGCCCGCTTTACGCAGTTGAGCGTCAATCAGGAAGCGGCTCTCTTCTTCGCTAAGATTCAGCGTGCGCTTGATGGCCTGGTCGGTGATCTCTTTATGGTATGCCTTGCGTTCCTGTTCAGTCTGTTTTGTTAACTCGGCGTTTCTGGCGGCGAGCTGCGCTTCCAGAGCGGCAACCCGGGCTTGAGTTTGCGCTGCGGTTTCCTGTTGTTTACCTTCGAGAACGGCGATATAGCCGTTAAGCGCAACCAATTTCTGCTGCTGCGCTTCCAGCTCCGCCTGACTTTGTACTTTTTCCTGCGCCTGCTGTTCCAGTTGCTGCTTAAGCATGAGGACTTCCGCGTGGTAGCGGTCTTCACCGTGTTCAGGCAGGACAAAGACCGGCACCGGGAAATCATAGTCTTTGGTGACCAGCCGGTAGTACCAGACGCCAAGGCGAAAGCCGAGTCGCAGGCACATTTGGGCATCGTCCAGATCGTTATGGTATTCGTGCACGGCCTGGTTACCGATGCGGCGCAGCTTATGGAAAACGGAAAGAATAGCATCATCAACGAAAGCGATTTTACCCAGTTCACGCAGCAGATCGTGCTGGTTGTCGTTCGGGGGAATACCCAGCAGTTGGCCCAGATGTTTGGCGGTTGCTTCGCCAAACATGCGCATCTTAATCAGCGTGGTGTTAGGGTCATCGGGGTAGTTATTTTCCGCCGCGCAGGCGATAGCGTAGATAAAGTCGTTAACGCCTTTGAGAAAGGTAAAGCTGGATTTATTCATCGTTATTTTTAATCCGAGTTATCGCGGGGAAAATGGCTATGATCCCGGGCCATAAAGGAATTTACAATTTATTCATAATAGGCTCCACTAACGGTTCGATCAATAATCAGAAATTGATTCAAGTCGCTAATTTATAACGTTTTGGGAAAAACGTGCCGATGATATAGTGATAGCTATCCATTTCTGCGTTTTAACAAGGATGAAAAAATGGCTGTTCCTACCTATGACAAATTCATCGAACCGGTTTTGCGTTTCTTAGCCACAAAACCGGAAGGCGCCAGCGCACGAGATGCCCATGAAGCTGTGGCTGACGCCCTGGGGCTTGATGATCGCCAGCGGGCTGAAGTTATCGCCAGTGGTCAACTCGTCTATAAGAATCGCGCGGGTTGGGCTCATGACAGGTTGAAGCGGGCAGGGTTGTCACAAAGCTTATCGCGCGGAAAATGGTGTCTGACGGCTGAAGGGATGAAGTGGGTGGCCTCTCATCCAAAGCCGATGACAGAGCAGGATGTCAATCACTTAGCCTTTGATTTTAATGAAATAAGGCTTAAACAGCAGCCCGATGCCGTCGATTTAGATCCTCAGCCACAGCCATTAGGCCAGGAGGAGCTTGCTAAAAGTAGCCCTGACGATCGTCTGGAGCAGGCGTTGAAAGAAATACGCAGTGCGGTCGCAGATGAAGTTCTGGAAAACTTGCTTCAGGTATCGCCTTCTCGTTTTGAAGTGATTGTGCTGGATGTTCTGCATCGCCTGGGCTACGGCGGTCATCGTGATGATTTACAGCGCGTTGGCGGTACCGGCGATGGCGGAATTGATGGCGTGATATCTCTTGATAAATTGGGTCTGGAGAAAGTGTATGTTCAGGCAAAGCGTTGGCAAAACACGGTCGGTAGTGCCGAGATAAGAGGCTTTTATGGCGCCTTACATGTGCAAAAAGCAAAACGAGGCGTGTTTATCACGACTTCAGGCTTTTCCGCTCATGCCAGAGATTATGCACGTAATGTTGAAGGGCTGGTTTTAATCGATGGCGAAAGGTTGGTACACCTTATGATAGAAAATGACGTTGGTGTATCATCGCGGCTGCTAAAAGTACCCAAACTGGATATGGATTATTTTGAGTGAAGCCTTAACTTTTGGCAGGATGATAATTTATCTGGTCACACGAGACGGTAACGCGGGGGTTAACAATGACAACAGAACTGCTGGGACTCACCTGGGATGCTTCCGTACTTCCGGCTGTCCAGAATGTGGGGACCCGCGTAGCGTTGTTTACCTTTAAAACTCATATGGTGGGGTTTGTCTGGGATGCCGCGCAACTGGAAAATAACCCCTATACCTACGTTGAAGTGAAAACGCTGCTCGATGGCGTGACGGTGGGCGGGCATAAGGTTAGCGATACCGAGCAGGTACTCAACCTGGCGGACAGCAGTAAAAAGCTGATCGAACTGGTGCAGAGCAGGCGGTTTGATCTGGATAAAAAAACCTTCACCTTGCTGCACGGCATTATTGCCCGCAATGAGGCACTGGAGTGGGGCGTCTTTCGCGGGGAAGGAGAGGAACTGCACTACAATGCGCGCGTTCATCTCGGCGAACTGGGAACGCATTTCCCACCCGCAACCGAAGCGGGCGCGGCGGAATTAAACCGCATTTTTGCCGAAGGCGTTAGCCAGATCAAAACGTTGTCTCCGTTCGAAGGCGGCCTGGCGATGTTCCTGTTTGGCGCCTATTTTCAGTTTTTCTTCGACGGCAACAAACGCACCAGTCGCCATATGATGAACGGCTGGTTGATGCAGCATGGCTACAACCCCATCAGTATACCGGCGGCGCGGGCGCTGGAGTTTAACAGCAAAATGGTTCGTTTCTATCACAGCAAGGATGCCACCGAAATGATGGCGTTCCTTACCGAGTGCTACACCCTATAACCTCACTCCATCGCCACCTTCACCGCCATTCCCAGTTGCACCATCACTTCCCGGTGCTTCTCTATCGGCGGCAGGGCGCAGTTGATCCTTAAGCAATTGCGATATTTTCCCGAGGCGGAAAACAGCGATCCGGGCGCGACCTGGATCTTCAACTGGTACAACTGCTTAGCGACGCAGACCATATCGACATGGGTCGGCAGTTCAA
>DASYFN010000010.1:0-46251 GCA_036498385.1 Klebsiella sp. | reverse complement strand
AAATCGTTGCCTTTGTCATCCACCAGAATAAACGCCGGGAAGTTTTCCACCTCGATTTTCCAGATAGCTTCCATCCCCAGTTCCGGGTAGGCAACACACTCCAGGCTCTTAATACTTTGCTGCGCCAGCACTGCCGCCGGGCCGCCGATGCTACCGAGATAGAAACCGCCGTGTTGGTGGCAGGCGTCAGTCACCTGCTGGCTGCGGTTGCCTTTGGCCAGCATCACCATGCTTGCGCCGTGGGATTGCAGCAGATCGACGTAAGAGTCCATGCGGCCTGCGGTGGTCGGGCCGAGGGAGCCGGAGGCATAGCCTTCCGGGGTTTTCGCTGGCCCCGCGTAGTAGATTGGGTGATCTTTCACGTACTGCGGCAGCTCTTTACCGTTATCGATAAGCTCTTTCAGCTTCGCGTGGGCGATGTCGCGGGCCACAATAATGGTGCCGTTGAGCATCAGGCGCGTCGACACCGGGTGGGCGGAAAGTTGAGTCAGAATCTCGTTCATCGGCTGATTAAGGTTGATGCTAACCACATTTCCTTCACCCTGCTGACGCAAATGTTCGGGAATATACTGGCCCGGATTGCTCTCCAGTTTTTCAATCCATATCCCTTCGCGGTTGATTTTGGCTTTGATATTGCGATCCGCCGAGCAGGAGACGCCCATACCAACCGGGCACGATGCGCCGTGGCGCGGCAGGCGGATGACACGGATATCGTGAGCGAAATATTTGCCGCCGAACTGCGCGCCGAGGCCAAGGTTTTGCGCCTCAAGCTGCAACTCCTGCTCCAGTTGAATATCGCGGAAGGCCTGACCGTGCTCGTTGCCTTCGGTCGGCAGTCCGTCGTAGTAATGGGTAGAGGCCAGCTTAACCGTTTTCAGCGTTGCTTCTGCCGAGGTACCGCCAATCACAAAGGCGATATGGTACGGCGGGCAGGCAGCGGTGCCGAGGGTGCGCATTTTCTCAACGAGGTAATTTTTCAGCTTCGCCGGGGTGATTAAGGCCTTGGTTTCCTGGTACAAATACGTTTTATTGGCCGAACCGCCGCCTTTGGCCATACACAGGAATTTATATTCGTCGCCGTCGACGCTGTAGAGGTCAATTTGCGCGGGGAGATTCGTACCGGTGTTGATCTCTTTATACATATCCAGCGCGGCGTTCTGCGAATAGCGCAGATTGTCTTCGGTATAGGTGTTATAGACGCCGCGGGCGAGGGCCGCTTCATCACCGCCGCCGGTCCACACGCGCTGGCCTTTCTTGCCCATAATAATCGCTGTGCCAGTATCCTGACAGGTTGGCAGTACGCCCTTGGCGGCGATTTCAGAATTGCGCAGGAACTGCAGCGCCACATACTTATCATTGTCGCTGGCTTCAGGGTCAAGAAGGATCTGCGCGACCTGTTTCTGATGGGAAACGCGCAGCATAAACGCCGCATCGTGGAAGGCTTGCTGCGCCAGTAAGGTGAGGGCCTGGGGTTCTACTTTGAGGATCTGCTGGCCTTCGAATTCGGCCACGGAAACGTACTCTTTGCTCAAAAGATAGTATTCAGTCTTATCTTTTGCTAGCGGAAACGCTTCCTGATAGACAAATGGTTTAGTCGACATTGCTTTGCTCCCTAAGAGTAAAACCGCCGGGGATTGAGCCCGACGGTTATGAATCAGAACATCATGGACATCCACGGATAGCCAATCAGCAGCAGGGCGGCCAGGAAGATGGCGCCGAAGATGGTGCCGAGACGCCAGTAGTCTTTGGTTGGCAGATAGCCGCTGCCGTAGTAAATGGGGCTAGGGCCGGTACCATACGGGGTAATAATCCCCATCACGCCGAGCGAGGTCACCATCAGCAGCACAAACACCTGCATATTCATACCCGGAATAGTGGAGGCGATAGTCAGCATCGCTGGTAACAGCGCGGTGGTGTGCGCGGTGGTGCTGGCAAACAGATAGTGCAGCAGGTAGAACGCCAGCAGCAGCAGCACAGTCGCTACCCCTGGAGAGATACCGCTCATTAGCGCGCCGCCTTCTTTACCCAGCCAGGCGATAAAACCGGTAGAGGAGAGGCCATCGGCCAGCGCCACCAGAGTTGCAAACCAGGCGAAGGTATTCCACGCCGCTTTGTTGCTGGTGATATCGTTCCAGGAGAGCACGCCGGTCCACAGCATCAGCACGATAACCAGCAGAGCGGCCAGCGCTGGTTCAATCCACTCGGCGGCGAAGATCCACATCATTAATGCGAAGCAGACGAAGACCAACAGCAGGATTTCATTGCGCGACAGGCGGCCAAGTTTTTCCAGCTCGCGAGCGGCCCACAGCGGCACTTCATCATTGAGCTTCACTTCTGGCGGGTAAAACCAGTAGGCCAGTAGCGGCATCGCCAGGATCAACAGAATACCCAGCGGCAGAAAGGCAATAAACCAGGTGCCCCAGGAGATATTAATGCCGACAATGCTTTTCACCAGCGCCAGAGCCAGCAGGTTCGGCGCGAGTGCGGAGAGAAACATAGAGCTGGTGATACAGGTGGCGGTGATAGCCACCCACATCAAATAGGAGCCGATGCGGCGTGCGCTCGGGTCGTTAGGTTTAGAGCCGTACAGCGGCGGCAGGTTAGCGATAATCGGGTAGATGGTTCCGCCACTACGTGCGGTGTTAGATGGCGTAAACGGTGCCAGCAGCAGGTCGGCAAAGGTGATGGCGTAGCCCAGCGTCAGACTGCGGCGACCCAGATACTTCACCAGAATGAGCGCCAGACGGCGGCCAAACTGAGTTTTATCGTAGCCTGCGGCAAACATAAAGGCACCGAAAATAAGCCACACGGTGGAGTTGCCGAAACCGCTTACAGCCCATTTAAAGGAGGCGCCAGCAAGCTTAAAGTTCGGTGCGGCCAACTGTTCAGGACTGAACAGTAGCCACTGGCTGCACAGGGCGATGACCACGACACCGGTAATACCGATGACTGCACCAGGGAGTGGTTCGAAGATCAGACCGACGATCACGCCGACAAAAATGGCAAAGTAGTGCCAGGCGTAAGGGGGTAGGCCATCGGGCACCGGGATAAACAATAGAAGGACGGCAATGATAATGGGCATCGCCATCATCAGCAGACGTTTATAAGCAGCATGAGTTGCTGCACCGGCAGGCGGTATGGTTGTCTTTTTCTCTTTCATAATGAGTATCTGCAAGTAGTTAAAAATAGAGTTTTGTCACCGACTAACCGTTCGATTTATTTAGTTGCAAAACTTTCTTTAATTATTAATTGTCGGTTCTGGTTATGCTGGTGACTATTATTTAACGCTTTTCATTTGGCGCTAAATTAAAAAAATGATTATTTATATATTGCGCTTTCATGCTGCATTGCAATTGATTGAGATCAAGAAAAGAGGATTATGGGCGATTTTTTATTATTCTTAATAACCCTATTTAGTGAGGTGTTTATTTGAGTGAAATATGTAAGGATGTTAAATTACAATGAGTTTTAAAAAGTGGCTTAAATGATATCTTGTTGAATTGTATTGAGATAATTTAATTTACTCCTGGCGTATTATGTTAACAATAGTTTTCTGATTGTTATCATTTATCCTGTCTATGTAAACGGATTATTTTTAATTAATAATACAAAGGAGGCATTAATGTTATTGCTGGTATTAAATAGTTTTTTAACTAATGTAATGACTTTAGTAACTAAAAAAAGGTTATATTAGGGGTATGACTTCAGGAGTTACTAAATATAAGTAAAAACAATTCCGTCACCTCATTCTCAAATTTCAATATTTAAAATCTGGAGCGTCATTATGACCAGCCATCCACGAATTTTGCGTCCTTTTACTTTACCGAACGGTACTGAGCTTAAAAACCGCCTGTTAATGGCGCCGATGACGACCTGCACCGGTTATTTTGACGGTACCGTGACCAGTGAACTGGTGGAGTACTACCGTGCTCGCGCCGGGAGTATTGGCACCATCATCGTTGAATGCTGTTTTGTTGATGATTACGGGCTGGCGTTCCCCGGTGCTATCGGTATCGATGACGATGAAAAAATAGCTGGCCTGGCGAAGATCGCCGCCGCTATCAAAGCGGAAGGTTCAAAAGCGCTTCTGCAGATTTATCACGGCGGCCGGATGGTCGACCCGCAGCTTATCGGCGGACGCCAGCCGGTAGCTCCCAGCGCGATTGCCGCACCGCGCGATGGCGCAGCGATCCCGCGCGCGCTGAGTGGTGAAGAAGTTGAAGGCATGATCGCGAAGTTTGGTGAAGGCGTACGCCGAGCCATCCAGGCAGGTTTCGATGGCGTCGAAATTCACGGCGCTAACACCTACCTGATCCAACAGTTTTATTCGCCAAACTCTAACCAGCGCGACGACGAGTGGGGCGGTAGCCGCGACAACCGCGCAAAGTTCCCGCTTGCGGTGCTGGATATCACTCAAAAAATGGCTCGTCAGTATGCCGATGATGCTTTTATCATCGGCTATCGCTTCTCCCCGGAAGAGATGGAAGTCCCAGGTATCCGTTTTGATGACACCATGTACCTGCTGGAAAAACTGGCCGCCCGCGGCGTGGACTACCTTCACTTCTCAGTTGGCGCAACGCTGCGCCCCTCTATTGTCGATACCACTGATCCAACGCCGCTGATTGAAAAATATTGCGCCATGCGTTCTGAAACCCTGGCTCGGGTGCCGGTGATGGGCGTGGGCGGTGTGGTTAACGCGGCCGATGCCGAGCAGGGGCTGGATCACGGCTACGATCTGATGGCGGTGGGCCGCGCCTGTATCGCTTATCCTGACTGGACGGCGCGCATTGCCGCCGGTGAAGAGCTGGAGCTGTTTGTTGACAGCACCCAGCGTGAAGCGCTGAATATCCCGGAACCGTTGTGGCGTTTCTCGCTGGTGGAGGCGATGATCCGTGATATGAGTATGGGTGATGCCAAATTCAAACCGGGGATGTTCGTCGAAACCGTTCAGGACGATGCCAGTGAGCTGGTTATCAACGTCAGTCTTGAAAATGACCGCATTGCCGATATCGAACTGGCGGCAAGCCCGGTGCAGACCGTCGAGTTCACCACCAGCTTTGAAGAGATCCGCGAACGTATTCTCAGCGCCAACACCCCGCACGTAGATGCGATTTCCGGCGCGACCAGTCAGAGCGAAGCGGTGAAAAAAGCGGTCTCCAGAGCGATGCTGAAGTCCAGCAAAGCGCTGGCCGCCGAAGAGGGCACAGGCGATGCGGCGCCGAAAAGCTACGATGTGGTGGTGGTCGGCAGCGGCGGAGCCGGCCTGGCGGCGGCGATTCAGGCGCACGACGAAGGGGCGAGCGTATTAATCGTTGAAAAAATGCCCACTATCGGCGGCAACACCATCAAAGCTTCTGCCGGGATGAACGCTGCAGAGACCCGCTTCCAGCGCGTAAAAGGTATTGAGGACAGCAAAGAGCTGTTCTATCAGGAAACGCTGAAAGGCGGCAAAAACAGAAACAACCCGCAGTTGCTGCGCTGCTTCGTGGAAAATGCGCCGGAAGCCATTGAGTGGCTGGCGCGTCGCGGCATTATGCTTAACGATATCACCACCACCGGTGGGATGAGCATCGACCGTACCCACCGTCCGCGCGACGGGTCGGCGGTAGGCGGCTACCTGATCAGCGGCCTGGTGCGTAATATCACCAAACGCGGTATTGATGTCCTGCTGGACACTTCTGTTGAAGAGATCCTGATGACCAACGATGAGGTAAGCGGCGTGCGCCTGCTCACCGATGAACAAGAAACCGTTGTGGTACAGACGAAGAGTATTGTGGTGGCAACCGGCGGCTTCAGCGCCAATAGCGCGATGGTGGTGAAATACCGCCCGGATCTGGCGGGCTTTGTCACCACCAACCATAAAGGGGCTACCGGCGGCGGTATCGCGCTGCTTGAACGCATCGGCGCGGGTACCGTTGATATGGGGGAAATCCAGATTCACCCGACCGTCGAACAGCAAACGTCGTATCTGATTTCCGAGTCGATTCGCGGCGGCGGGGCGATTCTGGTGAATCAGCAGGGCAACCGCTTCTTCAACGAGATGGAAACCCGCGATAAAGTTTCGGCATCGATTATTGCGCTGCCAGAGCACTTCGCTTATATCGTTTTTGATGAGCACGTCAGAGCGAAAAACAAAGCCGCCGACGAATATATTGCCAAAGGTTTCGTCACCAGCGCCAGCTCTCCGCGTCAGCTGGCGGAAAAACTGGGGATGGATTACCATGCTTTCCTCAATACGCTGGAGCGCTACAACGGCTTTGTTGAAAAACAGCATGACGATGACTTTGGCCGTACCACCGCGCTGCGCGCGCCGATAAATGAAGGCCCGTACCATGCGATTCGTATCGCGCCGGGGGTTCACCACACCATGGGCGGTGTGACCATTAATACCGATACCGCGGTGCTGAATGCCGGTCATCAGGTGATTCCGGGCGCTTTTGCCGCGGGCGAAGTGGTTGGCGGTATTCACGGCGGTAACCGCATCGGCGGCAACGCAGTGGCCGATATCATTATCTTCGGTACTCTCGCGGGCCATCAGGCGGCGAAACGCGCCAGAGGTTAACGCGTAAGTTATACCAGCCGGGCAGGCTTGCAGGCGGCCCGGCGTATTTATCTCTCTGAAGGGAGCGCGTTATGTCTGACAACCGCGTCTACAGCTACTCCGCCGTTCTGATGGGTTCGCCCATTCTCCTTAAGCTCTATGCTCATGATGAACCTCTCGCATCCCACGTCTTTCAACTGATTAAACGTTATGAAGATCTGCTGACCGTTAACCGCGCGCAGTCGCAGGTGATGGATATCAACCATGCTGCCGGGCGACATCCGGTGATAGTGAGCCGCCCGGTGTATGCGCTGATTAAATGCGCCAAAGCCGCCAGCATGGTGCGGGACAGTGCGTTTAACCTGGCAATTGGTCCGTTGGTTAAACTGTGGCGCATTGGCTTCCAGGGCCAGAGCGTGCCCGCAGCGCAGGATATTACCGCCCGGCTGATGCTAACGCGTCCACAGGATGTGATCCTCGATGACGCAGCCGGCAGCGTCTATCTTGCCCGGACGGGAATGGAGATTGACCTCGGGGCCATCGCGAAAGGTTATATCGCTGACCGGGTACGCGATTATTTGCAGCAGCAGGGCGTGAACGCCGCGCTGATTAATCTCGGCGGCAACGTCCACACCCTCGGCGAGTGGTCTGTCGGGCTGAAAAAACCATACTCAACGGTGGATGCGCTGATTGGCAGCATTGCGGTGGCGGGGCAGTCGGTAGTGACCTCGGGTATTTACGAGCGTTACTTCGAGCAGGACGGCAAACGCTGGCACCATATTCTCGACCCGCGCAGCGGCTATCCGCTGGATAATGAACTGGAAAGCGTAACGATTATTTCCGCCGACTCGCTGGACGGCGATATCTGGACCACCCTGATCTACGGTCTTGGCGTAGAGAAAGGCTGCGCGGCGCTGCGCCAGCGCGAGGATATTGAAGCGATTTTCATCACCAAAAACCGCGACGTTATCCTCTCTTCACAGCGCCGTTTCCGCTTCCAGCTGTTGGATGATGGGTACCGGCTTACTGACTGTACTGCTTAAGCAGGCCATACTGCTCAGCTATCAGGTGGTAGCGATACACCGGGCGTCCAGTGGCGCCGTAGTGAATACTGGTATACAGAATGTTAATTTGTGCCAGCCAAATCAGATACTTACGGCAAGAAACTCGGGAGATATTTACCGCTGCCGCCAGTTCGTCAGTCGAGAACTCAATATCTGGATGGGCATCAATCCACTGGCAAAGGGTGCGCAGCGTCTGAGGCGTTAAGCCTTTCGGCAATTTGCGGGAATCTGTGGCTTCCGGCACGCCGCCGTGCAGCAGCCGGTCGACGTCCGCTTGTTCATAATAGGGTTGACCGGTCATCAGCTTGCGTTTTTCGCGCCAGGCGGTCAGCGCCTCTTCAAAACGCGGAAACTGGAAGGGTTTGATCAGATAATCCACCACGCCGTAGCGCATAGAGGCCTGAACCGTCGCAGCATCGGCGGCTGAGGTAATCATGATCACGTCGATGGCCCGTCCGCAAGCGCGAATGGCGGGCAGTAGATCCAGACCACTATCCTGCTGCATAAAGACGTCCAGCAGCACCAGGTCTATTTCCAGATCCTTGTCGTTAATCATCTCCCTGGCTTTACTCAACGTCGACGCCGTGCCGCTACAGCGGAAACCGCTGACTCGCTCTACGTACAGGCGGTTCAGTTCGGCAACCATAGCATCATCATCAACAATTAATACATTTATCACGCATTTTTCCTTTTACTGTCCCACGGGAGATGAACAAAAAATTGGGTAAACACGCCGGGTTCGGATTCGACGGCCAGCGACCCGCCCAGTTCGCGAAGCTGCTGGCTGGCGAGAAACAGCCCAACGCCGCGATTTTCGCCTTTAGTGGAGAATCCTTTATTAAAAATATCATCGATAAACGCTTCCGGGATACCGGGGCCATCATCGCTGACTTCTCCGCTTAACCAGCCATTCTGATAATGCAGCAGCAGGCTGACCTCGCCTTCGACCTGACCGTTCATGGCATCCAGCGCATTCTCGATTAAATTGCCCAGCACCGTGACCAGTACGGTGACCTGTTTTTCATTCGGACAATCCGGCACCAGGCTCTCTTCGGCGAGGGTAAGGGTAAAACCGCGATCTCTGGCATGCTGAATTTTGCCGATCAAAAAGCCTGCCACCACCGGTGATTTAATTCGGTGCTGGATTTCACCGATATCCGCCTGATAAGTGTGGGCGGTCTGCAGCACGTACTCTTCCAGCTTGTCGTAGCTTTTCATATTCAACAGGCCGAGAATCACGTGTAGTTTGTTCATAAATTCATGTGACGTGGTGCGCAGGGCATCGACATAGTTCACCATCCCGTCGAGCCGCTGCAGCAGTTGACTGACTTCGGTTTTATCACGGAAAGTACTGATCGCGCCGACCACGTCATTCTGGCTACGGACGGGAACCGTGTTGCTAATAAGCAAAAGACCGTTGCATCCCAGTTCCCTATCGTAAATTGGTTCTCCGGTTTGCAGAACTTCCTGCAAATCTGCCAGCAGCGGCGTCTGAGCGATGTTGTTATCCGGGTTGCTAAACAGGATATCGCGCGCGGCGGGGTTAATCAGCGTCACCTGACCGTCGGCATCTACCGCCACAACGCCCTCTTTTAAAGAATGCAGCATCGCCTGCCGCTGCTGAAACTGCGTCGAGATCTCCTGCGGTTCGAGTCCCAGCAGCACGCGCTTCAGGCCGCGAACCAGGCTCCAGGTGCCAACGGCGCAAACCAGTGCGCTGAACAGCACAGTCAGGATCACGTCCCGGCGGCTGGCGGCGATTCGCGTATCTACTTTGTTCAGCGAAATACCAATCGCCACCACGCCGATTTGCTGGCGGCTATCGTCAAACACCGGCGTGAACACCCGCAGTGCTGGAGCCAGCACGCCGTGGTTGATGGCTACGTTCTCTTTGCCTTTTAGCGTAGGCAGGATGTCATCGCCAATAAAGGGTTCACCGATAATATGAGTATCGGGATGTGAGAAGCGAATGCCATCCATATTGGTGACCACAGCAAACAGCAGGTCATTGCGTTTGGTGACGGCCTGCGCCAGCGGCTGGATAATACCGCTGTCCGGCGGCAGCGTCAGGCCGAGTTTGACTTCCGGGGTGTCGGCCAGCGTCCGCGCCACCGCCAGCGCCGTATCTTTCACGCCGCCGCGGGTTGCGCCGCTAATCTGCATAAACCAAAGGGCGTAGACCAGAAGCAGCACTGAACCGATCACGCTGCCAATCATTAAGGTCACGGCGGTGCTCAGCTTCATACTCATTAGGCGTTTACGCGCGGGCGACGTCAGCTGTGCTAATTCATTCATACCACCCCCAGGACAAAACTTATAGATGTGTATTATCGCTGAATGAGCGGATTTCATAAAGCGCTGTAAAAAAAGCAAAATAAAGGCAGATGACAAACCATTTTAAATAGGGTTCTCATTTTTTTATCAGGCGCAGGAGGCCTGGAAAAGCTGATTTCTGAAGCCCGTACAAGCGAAGCTCCGTCGGGCAATTGCCCTGATACGCCTCATCTGACACTCGTGGCGCTAATAAAGCTATTGATTGGATAACGACCAATCGATAGCTGAATGGCTTCAGGGGGGCGAAAACTGTGACCTCTGTGGCGGTAAAGCGCGCCATTTAAGCTTTACACTGCCATTAATAGCCGTGGTCAATGAAATGGTTTGCTTCAGGCCAGCGCTTTTGCCCCAGAAAGTTCTTTCGGTTTTAAATGGAGGTTTTTATGAGCAGTAAGCCAACCGCTTTAATGATGGAACGACGCCACCCTGAAACCACCCACATTGATAGTCTTGCCACCCTTGATATGCTGACACTGCTGCACAAGGATGATAAGCAGATTGCCGAAGCTGTTGAGACATGTTTACCGGATATCGCGCGCCTGATTGATAACGCGACGGCGACGCTGAGCCGGGGAGGACGACTGGTGATTATTGGCGCCGGGGCGTCGGGTCGTGCCGCTGTGCAGGCGGTGAGTGAGTTTACGCCAGAGGGGAAACATTCGCTGGTTGCGCTTATCGCCGGAGGGCCAGTCGGCGCATTGCAGGAGATAGAAACTGCAGCGAATAATTACGACCTTGGGGCTTTTGAACTACAGGCTTTGCAGTTCAGCAATCAGGATATGCTGCTGGCGCTGACGGTAAGCGGCAAAACGCCGTGGGTCTGGGGGGCGATGCGTCACGCCTGGTCGCTGGGCGCGCCGATTGCGGTTCTGACGCAGCAGGCCAGTAGTGAGGCTGCACAACTGGCGGATATCATTATCGCGCCACAAACCGGGCCGGAGGCAGTGGCTGGCTTTGGTAATCCGAAAGCACAAACTGCACAGCGACAGATCCTCAATATGCTGACCACCGGGCTGGCTATTCGTAGCGGGCGAGTGTATGAAAACCTGCGCGTCGATCTGCAGGCCAGCACGCCGCGCTGGGCCGAGCGGCAGATAGCCATCGTGATGGCGGCGACGGAGTGCTCACGCAGCGAGGCCAAAGCCGCGCTGGTTAGCTGCAATCAGCATTGCCGGACGGCGATCTTAATGATACTCAGTGGGCTGGATGCCTGGCAGGCGCGCGAACTGCTGGCAGAGCATAACGATCATCTGCGGATTGCGCTGCGCGCGACGCAGCCGGTTGCCTGAGTTATACCACCTGGCAGGCGCGTATTTTCGCGATACGCGCCTGCTTATTCAAAATAACCCGCCTGTAGATCCCACGACCAACAGAAAACCATCTCTGAGCAGCATCTGCAGGTGTGGGTTTTGTCGGTCGGGCAAGGCGTTAGCCGCCGCCCGACAGAACAGGGTTCCGGTAATTAATTTTTACTCAGATCGCTGAGCAGGAAGGCGATGCTTTGTCCGGCGACTGTCTGTTCGAGGGCGATTTTGACGATAATCGTCAGTGGTACCGACAGCAGCATACCAACCGGGCCCAGCAACCAGCCCCAGAAAATCAATGACAGGAAGACCACCAGCGTCGATAGCCCCAGTCCGCGACCCATAATGCGCGGTTCAAGGATGTTACCGAACATCAGGTTAACCATCAGGTAGCCCGCCAGAACCACCAGCGCTTCGTACAGACCACCAAATACCAGCACCTGTAAAATCGGCGGGATTGCCGCGAGGACCGAACCAATATTAGGGATATAGTTGAGCGCAAAAGCCAGCAGTCCCCACATAAAGGCAAAGCGGACATCCAGCAGTATCAGCATTCCCCAGACTACCAGCCCGGTCACCAGACTGATGGCGGTTTTTAACACCAGATAGTGAGAGACGCTATCCAGTGCGCGCTGAATCGCGTTCATGCCTTCCACTGGCCGCGACATCAGTTGTTGCAGCTTCGCGGGTAGCTGTGGCACCTCCAGCAGCATAAATACCACCGTCAGCAGCAGCAGGAAGATAGAGGACATGGCGTTTGAAAGCTGGGTGAGCAGACTCGTCACCAATGTCATCACCGCGTTGGGGTCAATGTACTTATTCAGTTCAACCACCGACACGGTAAAGCCGAAGCGCTGTAGCCAGGGCGCAATAGTCTGCATCGGTTCATAGAGATAATTGCGATATTGTGGCAGAGTGCGCGCCAGTTCGTTAAGCGAGGTGCCGAGCGATGCCAGAAGCACCACGGCCAGCAGGACAATCATGCCGACCAGCAGCGAAATGGCCAGCACCCGTGGCACTCGACAGCGCACCATCAACTGAACCAGCGGGTTAATCACCACCGCCAGAAAGATCGCCAGAACAAAAGGAACGACAATATCCGCCGCGAAGCGAATGCCTGTAAGGATGATAACCAGCATGCCGAGCATGATGACTATTTTTAAGCCGTTAAGCGTAATGATAGGTTTGGCCATACTGCTCCCTGCGAGAGAAAAATGGGGTCTAATATACGTTTATTGTAGACACGGGCAAAGTCGCCATCTCAACGCGTCGCATCTGCTCTACCCAAAATAACTCGAGTTGCAGGTAAGGCGGCAAGGAAGCGACAAATTCGTCAGGAACGAGTTTGCGCAACCGAAGGTTGCCTCTGGTGAGGGACAAGGATGTCCTTCATTAATCCCCAGGAGCTTACATGAGTAAGTGACTGGG
This sequence comes from Klebsiella sp., assembly GCA_036498385.1. Lineage (GTDB taxonomy): Bacteria > Pseudomonadota > Gammaproteobacteria > Enterobacterales > Enterobacteriaceae > Klebsiella. The sequence continues at coordinate 33,580 of DASYFN010000010.1, read as the reverse complement.
GTGAGCGCGTGATGCCAACGCACATGCAACTTGAAGTATGACGGGTATAAAATGAAAAACGCTACCCATTAATAAATAACTGACGGAACGATATCATAATGGCGAACGCGCCTGGAAAAAACTAATCAAAATCAAATACCAGAGGTAAAGAACTGCAAAGACTTTGAGTTAAATCTGACGTTATGGTACACATCTACTGGTGTATAATGACAAAGGACAATTTTCCTCCGCAAATGACGAGAAGCAATACCGCGGATAATTGTAATTTTATGGACAATCAGTTCAGGATGTATATTTCTTTTCACCCTGCAGTATCCCACTTCAGCTCCCGCTTTCTCGGCGAGCAGCACTGGCGTTCGACGCTTTAGTCTTCTTCTTTCTGCCTGAGCTGGCGCGTTGCGCACGGCTAAAATAACGTCATATTTTTCCGGTTTACTTCGTTGTAAGCCGCAATGGGTTATATTCTCAAGCAGGAGAAGGGATCATGTTTTACTGGATTTTATTAGCTTTAGCTATCGTTGCTGAAATTATCGGTACTTTGTCGATGAAATGGGCAAGCGTACACGGCGGGCATACCGGCTTTATTTTAATGCTGGTGATGATCGCGCTTTCCTATATTTTTCTGGCTTTCGCGGTGAAAAGAATCGCCCTTGGCGTGGCCTATGCTCTGTGGGAAGGGATCGGTATTTTACTGATCACCATTTTCAGTGTCCTGCTGTTTGATGAGACGCTGTCGACGATAAAAATCGCCGGGTTGATCACTCTGGTCGCCGGGATTGTATTGATTAAGTCGGGGACGCAGAAAGCGGTGAAACCGGGCAAGGAGAACATGCATGCAACAGTTTGAGTGGGGCCACGCCGCCTGGCTGGCGCTGGCTATTGTGCTGGAAATTATGGCCAACGTTTTTCTGAAGTTTTCCGATGCCTTTCGGCGTAAATTCTACGGCCTGATGTCGCTGACGGCGGTTCTTGGTGCCTTTAGCGCGCTTTCGCAGGCGGTCAAAGGGATTGACCTGTCGGTGGCCTATGCGCTATGGGGCGGTTTCGGTATCGCGGCGACCATTGCTGCTGGTTGGGTCCTGTTTGGCCAGCGTCTGAATCATCAAGGCTGGGCTGGTCTTCTCCTGCTGGTGACAGGCATGGTTTTAATTAAACTCGCTTAATATGATGCCGCCTGTGAATGCGGGCGGCAAATTATGCTCTCTGTATTACTCTTAAAAAAGAGCCAGTTCGGTGTATATCGTAGCCGGACGAAATGAGGGCTGAACATGATTCACTTGCCAGGTTGGCGTAATATCCCCTCCGCCAGAACGCTTTCCATCATGATTGTCTTTGCCGGGATCGGCTTAATCGTGTCCATTATTTCTCTACTCAACCTCTCCCAACACCTGATCGGCCTGAAAGCAAACGAAATTGATAAGCATCGTTCCATGCTATCGATGGATGGCGCGGTGCAGACCACGGTCAACTGCGTGCTGTCGTTGGTGATGGATAACTCTATCCGGGATGATGCTGTGCATCAGACCTATGCGAACAGGCTTGCCCGTCGCGTCGTTATTGCAGCTGCGCCAGCAGCAGGGCTGACCGCTTACTGGGCAGCCAGCGCCTCCAGTTTATCGCGAAAGCCGGTCACGGAAATGGCGCGGTTGTCCGCCCGCCAGCGATCTTTTGGACCCGGAGCCGAACTCTGTACTGCGATCACCTGCCAGCCGTCAGGGGTTTTCAGCAGCAGCGGAGAACCACTATCGCCCGGCAAAGTATCGCACTGATGGGACAGCACCGATGTCTGCGCCCAGCCAGTGACCACACAATCCTCGTGAGTGTAGAGATTATCAAGGTGATCTTCCGGATAACCTGACTGAGTCACTTTGCGTTCTGCGGTTTTTAGCGCGGCGGTCAGATCGGCTTTGCTGCCGCTAAAAAGCGGTACTGGTGTAATACCGGAAGGAGCGTAGCGCAGCACGATAAGGCCAAAATCCCACGGTGCTGCAGTGCCAGGAACTATCCAGCCATCGCCATCGGCCTTAAGCCGTTTCCCCAGCGAGGGGTCAACGCGGCCTTCAATACCGTGAATCTCGTATACCCAGCCGCCTTTGCGCGAAATAAAGCGCAGCGCGACGGGTTTATCCGGCTTGCCTTTGGGGGGCGTAAGCAGGCAGTGCCCGGCTGTGAGTGCCTGATTGGGGGAAATAAGCGTGGCGGTACAGAGATTACCGCTGGCGGTTTCCAGTTGCCCGATTGCATCCCAGGGGGCGTCTGTGGGGGTGCTTACCGGTTTACGGTCGTCATGACCAAAAAACAGGATCTTAATATCTTTCGCACTCATGCCATCATCATCGGCCTGGACAAGCGCAGGAACCAGACAAATTGAACACAGTAATATCAGTACGTCTCTACGCATATCACTCTCTGGGGAGATAATTATGTATATTGAAAGTAGCAGCAGATTTAAGTTTATGAAAGTTAAGAATAATTTTAATTAAGCCAGACGGCAGGCGAAACCCGCAAAAACTGTTCATTCCTGAAGGATGAATGGCGTGAATTCAATGTGTTAACGCCCCATTTGCCGCGGCGCTATTTCCGCAGAAAAGGGCGGCAGAAGCAACATAAATCGTGTATCCGAACGTACATCAGGCGAAGGGCGATAAAATGAGTTCCACCCCAGCTTATTCCCAACGCCGCTTATCGTAAAAACCGCCAATATCGGCTAAAGGACGCGAAGTTTTCCCAGGGAAAAGGCACGTTTTTACCGGGTTATTACTTACTTTCAAAGCGAAACATTTTCTCACCATAAACGTTGTTATTGCTATCGCCTTGTTGAGCAAACAGAGATGTTACCCCAGCGATGATATCTGCAATTTCACACACCCGATGCAGGGGAGGAACTATGTCTAAACAAGGTATTCGCGCATTAGTTTACGTTTCGCTGGTATCAGCGATGATCTGGGGTGCCACGGGCTATCTGCTGGTCACAGCGGTCCACCTTCTGTAATCCGACTCCCTCTTATGACGGGTATAGACATATTACCGACAGTTTCGGTATTGACAGCGGTGGGGGGGGGCGACCTGAGCGTGCTCTCACTCTATATCCTGGCGGTTCGTCGTTAGTTAACGGCGCATTCCACCAAATGATTGACGACGGTCTCGGTGCTTTTTCTGTTATTTCTGCCGATCTATGGACTGGGTTACAACTTCTGGCAGCAAAGTTATTAGTAAAGAAAAAAACGGCTGGCGACCAGCGCGCAGATAATCAGCAGGATCAGGATGAGCTCAAAACGATAGCGCCGCAGCATAGTGCTCTCCGGAAAAAAACGGCGCTGAAACCAGCGCCGATATCATATCAAACAACTTAACCGGGTAGATTAAGCAGCCGGTTGTGCGGCTGGTTTAGCAGTATGATGTTTGGTAGTTTTGTGGTGTTTTTTAGCGGCCTGCGCTTTCTGGGCTGGAGCCGGTTTAGCTTCTGCTTTTTTGTGTTTCTTAGCGGCCTGAGCTTTCTGGGCTGGAGCCGGTTTAGTTTCTACTTTTTTGTGCTTTTTAGCGGCCTGAGCCTTCTGCTCAGCGGCTGGTTTGGCAGCGGCTTTATGGTGTTTCTTGTGGTGAGTCGCTTTAGCGGTGGTGCTGTGAGTTGCAGCAGCCGGAGCCGGAGTGGTAGGGGTGGCAGCATCGGCAGCGAAAGCAACAGAAGACAGACCCATTGCAGCGGCAACGACCAGAGCTAATACTTTTTTCATTCTGATATCCTCGAAAAGGTTTTTTGTTTCAACCCCACTGCGGGGCCGTTGAAAGAACTATATGCTTGTCTTATCGAGGTTTCCGTGAGTGTTTGGTATCGGCGTGTAACCGAATGTACAAGCAGATGCTACAAAGATGGGACATGGCGTCGGTACTGGCCCGACGCCGGTAATTTACAGATAACGCGAGGTGAGGTGCTGGCGGAAAAAGTCGCTGTTAAGGTCTTCCCCGGTAGCATGCTGAATCAATTGTGAGGTGGTGAAACGGCTGCCGTGCTGCCAGATATTCTGCCGCAGCCAATCGAACAGAGCGCTGAAGTTACCGTTGGTGATGTCGCTTTCTAACTGCGGTAGCGCCTGTCTGGCGGAAGCCATCAACTGAGCGGCGTACATGGCGCCCAGCGTGTAGGATGGGAAGTAGCCAAAACCGCCATCGGTCCAGTGGATATCCTGCATACAGCCGTCGCGATAGTTGCCGAGCGTGGAAAGTCCCAGCCAGTGCTGCATTTTTTCATCCCACAGCGCCGGAATATCATCGACCTCGATATCGCCATCAATCAGCGCGCGTTCAATTTCATAGCGCAGAATGACGTGTGCAGGATAGCTCACTTCATCAGCGTCAACGCGGATAAAGCCCGGTTTGACCCGCTGGTTCCATGCGATGAAGTTTTCGCGGCTAAAGGCCGGTTGCTCACCAAAGTACTGACGTACCGTTGGCAGCAGGCGCTGCAGGAAAGCGTCGCTGCGGCCAAGCTGCATTTCGAAAAACAGGCTTTGCGACTCGTGGATTGCCGTCGAACGGGCGAGGGCGATGGGCTGATCGATCCAGTTACGCGGCAGATTTTGTTCGTAGCGCGCGTGGCCGGTTTCATGAATCACGCCAAACAATGCGCTGAGCAGATCGTTTTCATTGTAGCGAGTGGTGATACGGACATCCTGGGGCACGCCGCCGCAGAATGGGTGGGCACTGATATCCAGGCGTCCGCCGTCAAAATCAAATCCCAGTACACGCATTGCCTCCAGCCCCAGCTCTCGCTGATCGGCAATCAGAAACGGCCCCTGAGGTTCGATGAGGGGCTTCTGCGCCTGCTTCTCAACCACTTTCTCCAGCAGCGAGGGAAGCCAGGATTTAAGGTCCGCGAACAGCACGTCCAGCCGTGCGCTGGTCATATCAGGTTCAAAAACATCCAGCAGAGCGTCATAGCGGGAGCCACCTTTTGCTGCCGCCCGAATCTGCGCCTCTTCGCGGCTCAGTTTGACAACTTCACGCAGGTTTTCGGCAAAACCCTGCCAATCGTTAGCGGGGCGCTGGCTGCGCCAGGCGTGCTCGCAACGGCTACCCGCCAGAGATTTAGCTTCCACCAGACTTTCCGGCAGCAGCGCCGCCTGTTCGTACTGGCGAGTCATTTCGCGCAGGTTGGCCTGTTCCACATCGTTCAACTCTTCCTGGCGCGCGTTCTGGAGCCATTCAGCCACTTTTTTATCGGTCAGGATCTGATGCTGCAAAACACCGAGCTCTGCCAGCGCTTCGCTGCGGGCCGCGCTGCCGCCGGGCGGCATCATGGTGAACATATCCCAACTGGCGATGGCGGAGAGATGCGAGAAGCGTGAAAGACGCTGGAAGGTACGGGTAAGCTGATGATAATTCTTGTTTTCGGTCATGTTTACACTCTGACGGTGGCAAGTGAACAAAAAAGTTATTCGTCGGCCTCTACACTATCCTGATACGCCGATGGGGTCGAGGGATGGGGCATCTATCGGCACAAATCTTCCCGTCGTTTCCTGAAAAAAACACCAGGCGGCGGCTCGCCTTATCAGGAATAGCCATTAGCATAATGTATTGATTAATTGATCGCGTATTTTATTTTTGGCTGGAAATAATCCAGATGCGCGAAAGTAGCCGATTCTTTCTCTGATCTGAGGCTAAACTCAATACAGGTACAGGGCGCTGATGCGAGGGGATGATGACGCGTAACGTGGCCCGTTTCAGGCCACGTGAACCTGCGTTATTTCAGACGCTTGTGCAGACACGCGCCGGTAAGCAGTGCCGCTATTAACATAAGCGCAATAAATCCGCCAACGCCGTTCCAGCCGTAGTTGTGCCAGAAAACGCCACCCAAGGTCCCCGCCATGCTGGAACCCAGATAGTAGCTGAATAAATAGAGCGAAGAGGCCTGGCCGCGCGCGCGGCGGGCGCGCGGACCAATCCAACTGCTGGCCACCGAGTGGGCAGCGAAGAACCCCGCAGAGAACAGCAGCATACCGATAAAAATTAGCCACAGCGACGAGAACAGAGTCAGCAGCAGGCCGCCGAGCATCACTGCTGTAAAGAGCAGCAACACCGGGCCGCGACCGTAGCGAACGGTCATCGCCCCAGCTTTCGGCGAACTCCAGGTTCCGGTCAAATAAGCCACCGACAGCAGGCCAACGACAGCCTGGCTGAGCGACCACGGAGAGAGCATCAGACGATAGCCGATATAGTTAAACAGCGTCACGAATGATCCCATTAACAAAAAACCTTCAAGAAACAGCAACGGCAACCCGCGATCGCGCCAGTGCAGGCGGAAGTTGATCAGCAGCGATGTTGGCCGCAGCGAGGTGGGGCGGAAGTGGCGCGATTCTGGCAGGATACGCCAGAACATCAGCGCTGCTGCCAGGGAGAAGCCGCTAATTACTGCCAGGGCGATGCGCCAGCCGAAGAAATCGGTGAATACCCCGGTCAGCAGACGGCCGCTCATACCGCCAATGGAGTTACCGCTGATATACAGCCCCATCGAGAATGCCACCACGCTGGGGTGAATCTCTTCGCTCAGGTAGGTCATGCCCACTGCCGCCACGCCGCTCAGCGACAGGCCAATTAACGCGCGCATAATCAGGACTCCATGCCAGCTGGATATCATCGTCGACAGCAAGGAGCAGCAGGAGGCCAGCACCAGCGCGGTAACCATCACCTGTTTGCGGCCAATGGCGTCGGAGAGCGGGCCGGTAAACAGTAGACCGACCGCCAGCATGGCCGTGGAGATCGACAGCGAGATACTGCTGTTGGCAGGTGAGATGCCGAATTCACTGGATAGCACCGGCAGGATCGGTTGAACACAATAAAGCAGTGCAAAAGTTGCCAGTCCGGCAGAGAAGAGGGCGAGGGTGACGCGAATAAACTGTGGGGTACCGCGTTTGATAAACTGGTTTGGCTGAGGGGCGATGATGTCGCTGACGTCATTTGCCGGAACAATATCAGCGGTAGTTGTACGACTCACGGAAAAATCCTTGTTGATAAACAGGCAGTTAAATTACCTGACGGGGGGACTTATTAAGGGTATGAAAATGTAAATATACTGTCTAATATATTAATAATCTCAAATAATACGTTTTAAATATGAATATTGAACTACGCCATCTGCGTTACTTTATTGCCGTAGCTGAAGAACTTCATTTCGGCCGTGCGGCGGCGCGGTTGAATATCTCTCAGCCGCCGCTTAGCCAGCAGATTCAAATCCTTGAACAGCAAATTGGCGCGCGTCTGTTTGCCCGTACTAACCGCAGCGTCAGCCTGACGGAGGCCGGGAAGCAGTTTCTGGCCGATAGCCGACAGATCCTTTCGCAGGTGAATGATGCCGCCGCGCGGGCCGCTCGTCTGCATCACGGCGAAACCGGCGAGCTGCGCATTGGCTTTACCTCGTCGGCTCCCTTCATCAAGGCGGTATCCGACACGCTGTCTACTTTTCGCCGTCGCTATCCCGATGTGCATATTCAGACGCGAGAAACCAACACTCGCGAGCAGATTGTGCCGCTGAACGAGGGTGTGCTGGACCTGGGCCTGATGCGTAATACTCAACTGCCGGAAACTCTGGTCTGGGAGAGAGTGCTGCGCGAACCGCTGCTGGCGATGGTGCCCCGCGATCATCCGCTGGCAAGCCAGCCTGGCGTTAGTCTGCAAGAGCTGGCGCGGGAGCCGTTCGTGTTTTTTGATCCCCATGTTGGTACCGGGCTGTATGACGATATTCTGGGTTTAATGCGCCGCTATGGCCTGACGCCGGTCATCACGCAGGAGGTGGGGGAAGCGATGACGATTATCGGACTGGTTGCCGCCGGGCTTGGCGTATCGATTTTACCAGCCTCGTTCAGACGGGTTCAGTTGTCTGAAATGTGCTGGTTGCCCATTGCAGAGCAGGATGCGGTATCGGAAATGTGGCTGGTATGGTCGAAACACCATGAACAGGGGCAGGCGGCCCAGCGTTTTCGTGAATCGCTACTTGCCAGCGCCGCACGAGTTATTTAAGACAAATCACAGCTAAAAATGTGCGGTAAATCACAAGGCTAAGCAAAAATTTGGCGAGTACCATTGAAGTGCTTCACCATAGCCCTCAGTTTATTTCGAAGCGCGAAAATAAAGGGAGTCAACGGTGGTAGCGGACAGTCAGCCAGGGCATATCGATCAAATAAAGCAGACCAACGCGGGCGCGGTTTATCGCTTGATTGATCAGCTTGGCCCGGTATCACGCATCGACCTCTCTCGCTTCGCGCAGTTAGCGCCTGCCAGTATTACCAAAATCGTCCGCGAAATGCTGGAAGCGCATCTGGTTCAGGAGACGGAAATACAGGAGCCGGGAAGCCGGGGAAGGCCTGCGGTCGGATTGATGGTGGAAACGGAAGCCTGGCACTATCTCTCTGTCCGCATCAGCCGCGGCGAAATCCACCTCGCGCTACGAGATCTAAGCAGCGCGCTGGTGGTGGAAGAGCAACTGGAACTGGCGTTACAACACGTTCAGCCCTTTGCGACGCGGCTACTTGATCATGTAGACCAGTTCTTTATTCGTCACCAAAAGAAGCTGGAGCGTTTAACTGCCATCGCCGTCACCATGCCGGGGATCATTGACACCGAGCACGGTATCATCCATCGGATGCCTTTTTATGAAGACGTTAAGGATATGCCGCTTGGCGAGATTTTAGCCAATCATACCGGCGTATCGGTCTACATTCAGCATGACATCAGCGCCTGGACCATGGCTGAATCACTATTTGGCGCCTCCAGAGGGGCGCGAGATGTGATTCAGGTGGTTATCGACCATAACGTGGGCGCGGGCGTGATCACCGACGGTCGCCTGTTGCATGCGGGTAGCAGCAGTCTGGTAGAAATCGGCCACACCCAGGTCGATCCGTATGGCAAACGCTGCTATTGCGGCAACCATGGCTGTCTGGAAACGATCGCCAGCGTGGAGAGCGTGCTGGAACTGGCGCAGATCCGCATGGCTAAATCAATGAGCTCAATGCTGCACCAGCAACCGTTAAGCGTGGAGTGGCTATGTCAGGCCGCGCTGCAGGGGGATTTACTGGCGCGCGACATTATTAGCGGCGTCGGGAACCATGTTGGGCGGATTCTGGCGATTATGGTTAACCTCTTTAACCCCCAGAAAATCCTTATCGGCTCTCCTTTCAACCTGGCCGCTGATATTTTATTTCCGGCAATATCTGATTGTATTGGACAACAATCGTTACCGGCCTACAGCCGACATATTGCAGTGGAAAGCACCCAGTTTTCTAACCGGGGAACGATGGCGGGGGCCGCTCTGGTCAAGGATGCTCTCTATAACGGATCGCTGCTGATACGACTGTTACAGGGTTAACATTTTTTTATATTCACACCAAAAATTGCGCTATCTCAAGCTGGTCCTCGATCGCATCGCGTAGACTTTTTCCATAGTTGATTATTTCTCTTCTGTATATTTCATCAACATAACTGTGGGGTTAGTGATGTTTAAGCGTTTCTTCATAACAGGTACTGACACTGCTGTCGGAAAGACAGTGGTTTCCCGTGCGCTGTTGCAGGCATTGGCTGCCAGCGGCAAAAGCGTAGCCGGGTACAAGCCTGTAGCGAAGGGCAGTAAAGAGACGCCGGACGGACTGCGGAACAAAGATGCGCTGGTCTTACTGAGCGTGTCATCGCTGGTGTTACCGTATGATGCTGTCAATCCCATCGCGTTAAGCGAAGATGAAAGCAGCGTGGCACATAGTTGCCCGATCAACTACGGTTTGCTGTCGGATGGCCTGCATCGCCTGAGTGGTCAGGTCGAGCATGTGGTGGTTGAAGGTACAGGCGGCTGGCGCAGCCTGATGAACGATCTGCGCCCGCTTTCGGAATGGGTAGTGCAGGAACAACTGCCGGTGTTAATGGTGGTGGGGATTCAGGAAGGCTGTATCAATCATGCCTTGCTGACCGCGCAGGCGATTGCTAACGATGGCCTGTCGCTGATTGGCTGGGTTGCCAACCGTATTAACCCGGGCCTCGCGCATTATGCTGAAATCATCGATGTGCTGAGCAAAAAGCTGCCTGCGCCGCTTATCGGAGAACTGCCTTACTTACCGCGCGCAGAACAGCGCGAACTGAGCCAGTATATCGACTTATCGATGCTCGGCGAGGTGATGGCGGTAGAGAGAATCCCGGCGTAACGTCCGCGACAGCACGCTGGCCATCAATAAACCGGGGAGTAAAACATACTGTCCGGTCATCTCACAAATCATCAGCGTTGACATGATTGGCGCATGGATCGTAGCCGCCAGAAACGCTGCTGGCCAGCACGGCGAGTAGTTTGCAGAAAACACCATAATCATTGCACTGAATAGCGGCGGCGACAGGAGATAGCTTTGCACTATGCTGTAGCCATTTCCCCAGGTGCGTTATGCCCGGTTGACGGGCATAACGTAAAAGGGTTAACGGTAGAGAGGTTTATCGGCGACCGCACAGGGCAGTTGCACCTGCCATTGCGCCAGCGTCTCTTGCGCCAGTTGACCAAGAGCCTGATAAAAAGGGTTCCCCGCCTCGGCAATAAATACACTCAGAAAGCGGCCTGACCACGGGAGGAGATGCCAGGCCAGGAGTTGGGTAAATGCCTCATCCTGAGCGGATTCGCAGAGCCAGGCTGCCAGCAGCAGCAGCGTACCGAAGTGGTCTTCCGGCTCTGTACTGTGCCCGGCCAGACCGATGCCGGTTGCCCGCATCCACTCGCGCAGCGCCAGCATGGAGTCACCGAACAGCACACTTTCTTTATCCAGCCAGACGGAACCCCACGGCGGTGCAGGCAGAGCCCACGGGCCGATAAACAGTCGTTGCCAGGCTACCGGCAGCGATTCATCATCTTCAATAGCGAACTGCGTCACCAGGTTGTCTGTGACCGGCCAGGGCCACTGACTCTGCCAACTGCCATCGCGCAGGGCTGCAACCAGCGGAGCAGCCTGCTCACTGTCCGGAGCAAAAGAGAATAGAGCGCCCAGCGTACGGGCGCTGAGTGCGATAGAGTCGCGGTCTTGCGGTTGCATCATACCTGTTCCTTACAGCAGAGGGTGCCGCAGCACCCATTCATTAACCGGCAATTGCCGTACCGACGGTCATATGTAGACCATAAAACAGACCGCGGCCGATAAACTCGCCGAGCAATACCAGTATCAGTCCGAGCAGCAAGCTGGCGATGCGCGGGGTTTTCCGTCTTGCCAGCGGACAGATCCAGCAACCGAGGCCCAGCGTCAAAAGCACTAAACGCAAGATTTGCAGCCAGCCATAATGTGGCAGCAGGGTACTGGCCTGCTGCACGGAGCTGTGGATCTCCGCCAGTTCGCTATTCTGCAAAATGACCACCGCCAGGCTTACCAGCAGCGCGAGAACGCTCATCGAAGCGAAGATTTTGCCGTTAAAAGGCACGTTGGCTACGCGCAGCAGCAGGGCGGCGAAAAGCGGCCCGCACAGCACTACCGTCAGGAAGAATGCCGCGGTGGTGTAGGCATTATACCAGGTCGGCACGGTCTCAATTTGATATACCAGGGTCATCTCAAGGACGAACAGGCAGCCGAGCAGCATGGTGAGCAGGAGCCAGGCTTTCGCCAGAATCCGCGGCATTTTCCCGAGAATAGTGAGCAGCCACCAGAAACCACCGACGGCGAAAAACAGCGCGCCGCTGGCAATTTCATTACTTAACGCCGATGAACCCACCTGGTTAAGGGCGTTAAACGCTCGCAGCGGCGATCCGAGGTGGATGATTGACGCCAGAAAGCCAATGCCCATTATCAGCCAGATAAAAAACATGCCGCGTACCAGGCGTTGCCGGGCTTCGGAGTTATTATTCAGCGAAAGCCAGCCTAACCCGCTGACAATAATCGCCCCTGCAACGCTTTGCCCTAGTACCGTAAACAGTACCAGCGGCCATTCATGCCATCCATTTCCCATGTTACACCTCCTTCGGGTTGGCCAGATAGCCGGTAGTATCGCCGCACGGACGCGCGTTGGCGTTCGGTTTGATAACGATACTCGGCCTGGTGAAGTGTGCTGACGGCAGCGGCGCGATGGCGGCAAGCTGACCGTGTTTTTCGCGAAGTTCTTCGATGGGGCCAAAGTCGAGCGCCCGCAACGGACAGGACTCAACACAAATGGGCTTTTTACCTTCGGCAACCCGGTCGTAGCAGCCGTCGCATTTGGTCATGTGACCTTTTGCCGCATTGTACTGCGGTGCGCCGTACGGGCAGGCCATATGGCAGTAGCGACAGCCGATGCACACATCTTCATCCACCACCACAAATCCGTCATCACGCTTGTGCATTGCGCCGCTGGGACACACTTTTGTGCAGGCTGGATCTTCGCAGTGATTACAGGCGATAGAGAGGTAATAGGCGAAGACGTTTTGATTCCACACGCCGTTATCTTCCTGCCAGTCGCCGCCCGCGTATTCGTAAATGCGGCGAAAGCTGACATCAGGGGTTAAATTTTTATAATCCTTACAGGCCAGCTCGCAGGTTTTACAGCCGGTACAGCGGGCAGAATCGATAAAAAATCCATACTGAGTGCTCATGGTTTACTCCTTAAACCTTCTCGATTTCGACCAGATTGGTATGCTGTGGGTTGCCTTTAGCCAGCGGCGAAGGGCGGTGCGTCGTCAGCGTATTAATGCAGGAACCGTGATCGACGCGATCGCCGTTCATATTGGCGTCATGCCAGGCCCCCTGGCCCATCGCCGACACGCCAGGCATGATGCGTGGGGTCACCCTGGCCGGGATCCGCAGTTCACCGCGGGCGTTGAAGACGCGCACCATATCGCCATTTTTGATCCCGCGCTTCTCTGCATCCAGCGGGTTAAGCCATACTTCCTGACGGCAGGCTGCCTGTAAAACATCAATGTTGCCGTAGCTGGAATGGGTACGCGCCTTATAGTGGAAGCCGAACATTTGCAGCGGGAATTTATCGCGTAGAGGATCATCCCAGCCTTCGAAGGTAGAAGCATAGACCGGTAATGGGCTGATGGTTTCGTCCTTTTCGAGCTGCCATTTTGCGGCGATATCCGCCAGACGACTGGAGTAGATCTCGATTTTACCCGACGGGGTTTTTAACGGGTTGGCGACAGGGTCTTTGCGAAAATCGCGATAGGCGACAAAGTGACCGTTGGGGTCCTTACGCTTATAAATCCCCATTTTTTTCAATTCGTCGTAACTCGGTAGCGCCGGGTCTTTCGCCTGCATTTTTTCATACAAATGCTGCAACCACTGCTCCTGGGTGCGACCTTCGGTAAATTTCTGATAGACGTCATCGCCAAGGCGTTTTGCCACTTCGCAGAGGATCCAGTAGATGGGCTTGCGCTCAAATTTGGCGGAAGTGACTGGCTGACTAAAGATGAGGTAACCCATATTACCGGCGTAGTCGTTAGGAATAATATCTTCCTGCTCGACTGTCATCAGGTCCGGCAGCAAGATGTCGGCGTATTTGGCCGATGAGGTCATAAAGTTTTCGATAACCACAATCATCTCGCATTTGCTTTCGTCCTGCAGGATCTCGTGGGTCTTATTGATATCGGAGTGCTGGTTGATGATGGTATTACCGGCGTAGTTCCAGAAGAATTTAATCGGTACATCCAGCTTCTCTTTACCGCGCACGCCGTCGCTGATGGCGGTCATTTCCGGGCCGCGAGCGATGGCGTCAGTCCAGCTAAAGCAGGAGATCGCGGTTTTTACCGGGTTTTCCAGCACCGGCAGGCGTTCGATGGTGATGGTGTAGGTCGATTCGCGGCTACCACTGTTGCCTCCGTTAATGCCAACGTTGCCGGTAAGGATCGGCAGCATTGCAATAGCGCGGGCAGCCAGTTCGCCGTTGGCCTGACGCTGCGGCCCCCATCCCTGGCAAATATAAGCCGGTTTGGTGCTGCCGATTTCCCGAGCCAGCTTCACGATACGGTCGACGGGAATGCCGGTAATGCGCGAGGCCCATTGCGGGGTTTTAGCCGTGCCGTCATCGCCCTGGCCAAGAATATAAGCTTTGTAATGCCCGTTCGCCGGGGCATCTGTTGGAAGCGTTTTTTCATCATAACCGACGCAATACTCATCAAGGAACGCCTGATCGACCAGGTTTTCATTAATAAGCACCCAGGCGATTCCCGCCACCAGCGCGGCGTCAGTGCCGGGGCGAATCGGGATCCACTCATCCTCACGGCCGGCGGCAGTGTCGGTATAGCGCGGGTCGATAACGATCATCCGCGCATTGGAGCGCTCGCGCGCCTGCTCTAAGTAATAAGTGATGCCGCCGCCGCTCATACGGGTTTCAGCCGGGTTGTTGCCAAACATTACCACCAGTTTGCTGTTTTCAATATCGGAGGTGCTGTTGCCTTCATTGCTGCCGTAAGTATAGGGCATGGCACAGGAAATCTGTGCAGTGCTATATGAGCCATACATATTCAGCGAACCACCGTAGCAATTCATCAGGCGTTTTACGGGGGAGGCGGCAGGAGAGGAACGGGTCATATTACCGCCGACGATCCCGGTGGCGTAATTGAGATAAACCGCTTCGTTGCCGTAGTCTTTGACGATCCTTTTGAGATTGTCGGCAATCGTATCCAGCGCCTCTTCCCAGCTAATACGCACAAACTTGCCTTCCCCGCGTTTTCCGACGCGTTTCATGGGGTAGTTAAGACGGTCGGGGTGGTTGATGCGTCGACGAATAGAACGGCCGCGCAGGCAGGCGCGCACCTGGTGATCGCCATAAATATCCGTGCCGGTATTATCGGTTTCGACCCAGACCACTTCGTCATCACGTACGTGTGAACGCAGGGCACAGCGGCTGCCACAGTTGACCGAACAGGCACCCCAGACAATACGTTCCTCACCATGAGTCGCTTCCTGCACTGCGGCGGCGGCATTGCGCAGGCTAAAAGGCAGCGATAAACCACCGGCAGCGAGGGCCAGCGAACCAAGGGCGGATGATTTGATTAACGTTCGACGGCTAAGGCCGCTGGAATATTCCTGATTAGACATTTCTCACTCCATGATTTTTTATAATGACTTAGAGCCTACCTCATTAGGGTTATTTTATTTGCCACTTTGAACGCCGCTTGCGGCGGTCCGAAGGGTGAGCGTAGCGAATAAATCCTCACGTACTTACCTGTACACTCCGGGATCGAAGCGCTGCCAGTGTTCAAACTGCCCGTGGCAATAACGCCTGGTGGGATAGGCTCTTAGCACCAACACAGCCGTTGTTCAGCGTGTGGCGTGAGAAATAATACTTAAAACGGAGTAGAGAGATCTTATCCCCGGTCAACCGAGGGATAAGACCTCTCCAGTAAAGCGGCGAGGTTACTGCGCACTGCTGTCGCGGGTGTAGATGATTTTAAAGGTATCGTTGGCGCAATGGCCGACAACCTGCGCGCCAGGCTGATCAGGCTGATCGTTCGGGACAATCGTCAGGCTGAAGCTTGATTCGGGGACGCCGTTGTTGGTGATTTTTTTCTGAATATCGTTTTTAACTCGCTCGCAAGAGTCAGGCGCTGCCAAAGCAGATACCGAACCCAGTAGCAGAGCCGCGCATAGCCAGGGTGATAGTTTCATCATAAACTCCTTATTGAGGTTATCCACAGTTAAGCATAGCAGAAGTGGTGTAACTAATTGTATTTGCTAATATGATTGTGCTATGCACCAACGGCGTCGCGCGTGAAAAAACTGTTTTTGCTGTTATGAGTAGCAGGGGCGCTTAGCGCCTGTAATGAAAAGGGAACGCTACAGGTCTTCACCGCTAACCCGCCACTACACTATCAAAAATACCATCGCGTATTACTGAGCCGTTGGCTGAAGTAGCGTCTGGCCCTGCGATTTATGCCCGTCCAGGTACTGGTGCTGGAACAGGCACATGCGAATGGTATTGCGGTATTCGCCGTTAATAAAGAATTCATGAAGCAATTCGCCTTCCACTATAAAACCGAGCTTGCGGTAGATATGGATCGCTTTTTCATTTTCTTTATCGACGATAAGGTAGAGCTTATAAAGGTTGAGCACCATAAAGCCGTAGTCCATCGCGAGCTTAGCGGCGCGGGTTGCCAGACCTTTTCCCTGATAATCGGGGGAGATGATTATCTGAAACTCAGCGCGGCGGTGTACGTGGTTGATTTCAACCAGCTCAACCAGGCCGGCCTTTTCGCCATCGCATTCAATGACAAAGCGGCGTTCGCTCTGATCGTGGATGTGTTTGTCGTACAGGTCGGAAAGTTCGACAAAGGCTTCATAGGGTTCTTCAAACCAGTAACGCATAACGTTGGCGTTGTTGTCGAGTTGGTGGACAAAGCGTAAGTCTTCGCGCTCGAGCGGGCGGAGTTTGACGTGATAAGCGTCGGTCATGGAAATCCCTGTGTGTTATTGCTGAGTTTTGTGGATTGTGGCGCCCGCAGGCGCCATACATTACGGAGTAATGGTGCGGCCAGTGCGGCGGTCGAGGCAGCGCAGGGTGCTGGGTTCCCAGTACGCGTTGACGTTGGCGCTCTTCTGACAGTTATCCCTGGCATCAAAAGCCACGTCGGCTTTGTCCCACTCTTTTTCGGCACGCTTGTTGACTTTCTGGCGTAAAGAGCGGGTATCATTCCACTGCTCTTTTTCCATGGCGGCGTGCTGGCGGCTCTGGGCACTGTCGCCGGACTCGATGACCAGTTTGTCAGTTTTGGCGAATGACGATGTGGTAAAGACCATCGCGCTCAGCGCCAGCATGGCGGTGAGGCACCAGCGTTTGTTCAGTGTTGTGTTCATCACGATTTCCTTTAAGTGATCTCCTCCGTTTGAGTTTACTACATCTCCTTTCGACGGCATACCCGACAATATAGGGTAAATTACGCCCGTTATTGCGTAGAATGAGTTAACACTTGCTAAATTCACGACGCTTTGGATGTTAAAAACTACGCTGCTTTTCTTTACCACCGCGCTGTGTGAAATCATTGGCTGCTATTTACCCTGGCTATGGTTAAAACGCGGGGCAACGCCTTTGCTGTTGATTCCGACGGGCGTTGCTCTGGCGCTTTTTGTCTGGTTACTGACGCTGCACCCGGAGGCGAGTGGGCGGGTCTATGCTGCTTACGGAGGGGTATATATTTGTACCGCTCTGCTGTGGTTGCGTTTCGTCGATGGGGTAAAACTAAGCCACTATGATTGGGCCGGGGCGCTGGTTGCGCTATGTGGCATGCTGATTATTGTGGCCGGCTGGGGACGAGCATAACCCTTTTACTTTGGTGCATCTAATACCTCTGGTGCATCGGGAGAGACGATGTTAGCCCGGTCCTTTGCTGTTCTGCCTTCGCACTGATTTTCTCTGTTCACTTCTCCTCTGTGCCCGTTGAGATAATGTGATCTGTCGCGTTTTTTATGATTGTTATACTTGTATGGTAGTAGGTCTGGTGTTTTAATTTTATTCACTAACCGCATAGAAGTAAGGAATGAGAAATGAAGATCGTTGCCGCTGAAGTTTTTGTCACCTGCCCGGGACGTAACTTTGTCACCCTTAAGATCACCACGGATAACGGTATTATCGGTTTAGGCGACGCTACGCTAAATGGTCGTGAACTGTCTGTTGCATCATATCTGCGGGATCACCTCTGTCCGCAACTGATAGGTCGCGATGCGCATCGCATTGAAGATATCTGGCAGTTTTTCTACAAAGGCGCCTACTGGCGCCGTGGTCCGGTAACGATGTCGGCGATTTCCGCTATCGATATGGCGCTCTGGGATATCAAGGCGAAAGCCGCAGGTATGCCGCTATACCAACTGCTGGGCGGGGCTTCGCGGGAAGGGGTGATGGTTTATTGTCATACCACTGGTCACTCCATTGATGAAGTGCTGGACGACTATGCCCGTCATAAAGAGAGGGGGTTTAAAGCGATCCGTGTGCAGTGCGGTGTGCCGGGGATGAAAACCACTTATGGTATGGCGAAAGGTCAAGGCCAGGCCTACGAGCCAGCAACCAAAGGCCAGTGGCCGGAAGAGCAACTATGGTCTACCGAGAAGTATCTCGATTTCATCCCACAACTGTTTGCCGCCGTGCGCGAAAAATTTGGCTTTAACGAGCATCTGCTGCATGACATGCACCATCGCCTGACGCCGATTGAAGCAGCTCGTTTTGGCAAGAGCATCGAAGATTATCGTCTGTTCTGGATGGAAGATCCGACCCCGGCAGAGAATCAGCAGTGCTTCCGTTTAATTCGTCAGCATACCGTCACGCCGATTGCCGTAGGAGAAGTGTTCAACAGCATTTGGGACTGTAAACAGCTGATAGAAGAACAACTGATTGACTATATCCGCACCACCATCACCCACGCAGGCGGGATTACGGGGATGCGCCGTATCGCCGATTTTGCCTCACTTTATCAGGTACGCACCGGTTCACACGGGCCGTCCGATCTGTCTCCGGTATGCATGGCTGCCGCACTGCATTTCGATCTCTGGGTGCCGAATTTTGGCGTGCAGGAATATATGGGCTATTCCGAGCAGATGCTGGAAGTCTTCCCGTATAGCTGGACGTTTGATAACGGCTATATGCATCCGGGTGAAAAACCGGGGCTGGGCATCGAGTTCGATGAAAAACTGGCCGCGAAATACCCCTATGAACCGGCCTGTCTGCCTGTAGCACGTCTGGAAGACGGCACGTTGTGGAACTGGTAAGGAAGGAGGCCAAAATGAAAAGTATCGTGATTTGTCAGCCCAATGAACTGGTGATTGAAGAGCGTCCAATCCCGCAACCTGCTGCGGGAGAAGTGCGGGTAAAAGTGAAGCTGGCGGGGATATGCGGTTCCGATAGTCATATTTATCGCGGGCACAATCCGTTCGCTAAATACCCGCGCGTGATTGGCCATGAATTTTTCGGCGTAATCGACGCCGTTGGGGAGGGGGTTACGGACAAAGCCATCGGCCAGCGCGTTAGCGTTGATCCTGTCATTAGCTGCGGTCATTGTTACCCTTGCTCGGTGGGCAAGCCGAACGTCTGTACCTCTCTGGTGGTGCTCGGTGTGCATCGGGATGGCGGCTTTAGCGAGTACGCGGTGGTGCCAGCTAAAAATGCCTGGCGGATATCAGACAACATTTCAGACAGACATGCGGTCATGATTGAACCTTTCACTATCGCGGCTAATGTCGCCGGGCATGTCTCGCCAACCGACCAGGATATCGCGCTGGTATACGGCGCCGGGCCGATGGGCCTGACGACGATACAGGTGCTGAAGCGGGTGTATCGTGTTAAGCAGGTGATAGTCGCCGATCGCATTGATGAACGTCTGCAGATGGCGCAGCGTAACGGTGCAGACTGGGGGATTAACAACAGCGACGAGCCTCTGGCGGATACGCTGAAGGCGCAGGGGATCCTACCGATGCTGATCATTGATGCGGCCTGCCATCCCTCTATTTTACAAGAGGCGGTCACCCTGGCCTCACCGGCGGGGAGAATTGTATTGATGGGATTCTCAATGGAGCCTTCGCAAGTGGTACAGCAAGGGATTACCGGGAAAGAGCTGTCGATTTTTTCATCGCGGCTTAACGCCAATAAATTCCCTGTGGTAATTGATTGGTTAGACCAAGGATTAATTCATCCGGAGGAGTTAATTACCCACCAATTTTCCTATGAACATGTTGTCGATGCTCTTGAACTTTTTGAAAATGATAGAAAACATTGCTGTAAGGTTTTATTAACCTTCGGCCAATAACGACCGCTGCGAACTCTGTATCCTACAATTAGAGATAATCATTATGACTACCGTAAAAAATGAGAGAACCACTTCCGATCTCATTCGTGCAGCCGTATCTGGTTGGTTAGGTACTGCACTGGAGTTTATGGATTTCCAACTTTATTCCCTGGGGGCAGCGCTGGTTTTCCATGAGATCTTTTTTCCGGAACAGTCCGCCGCAATGGCATTGATTCTGGCAATGGGAACATACGGCGCGGGATATATTGCGCGAATCGTTGGCGCCTTTATTTTCGGCAAGATGGGCGACAGTATTGGGCGTAAAAAGGTTCTGTTTATTACCATTACTATGATGGGCATCTGCACCACCCTTATTGGCGTGCTGCCAACCTATGCGCAGGTCGGTATTTTAGCTCCGGTGTTACTTGTCACCTTACGTATTATTCAGGGGCTGGGCGCTGGCGCTGAAATATCAGGTGCAGGTACCATGCTGGCGGAATATGCGCCGAAAGGTAAGCGCGGGATTATCTCTTCACTGGTGGCAATGGGAACCAACTGCGGTACCTTAAGCGCCACGGCTATCTGGGCGATAATGTTTTTCGTGCTGGATCGTGAACAGCTTGTCGCGTGGGGATGGCGTGTACCTTTCCTGGCCAGCATTGTGGTGATGATCTTTGCCATCTGGTTGCGTCTCAACCTGAAAGAAAGTCCGATATTTGAGAAGGTTAGCGAAGACAATAGTCTGCGGGATGAGATTGCAGTTCAGGAAAGTAGTTTTAGTTCAATGCTGAAAAGTAAATCCTTCTGGCTGGCGACGGGCCTGCGCTTCGGGCAGGCCGGGAATTCAGGTTTATTGCAAACGTTCCTGGCGGGTTATCTGGTGCAAACCTTAATGTTTGATAAAGGAATACCCACCGATGCGCTGATGATTAGCTCTGTTATTGGCTTTATTACCATTCCATTTCTTGGATGGCTGTCAGATAAAGTGGGACGTCGCATACCCTATATTATCATCAATATTTCAGCAATTATTCTGGCCTATCCGATGCTGTCGATTATTGTTGATAAGAGCTATAGCACGAGTACCATTATGGCTTCATTGATCGTTATTCATAATGTAGCGGTGTTAGGGCTGTTTGCGCTGGAAAATATCACCATGGCTGAAATATTTGGCTCGCGTAATCGTTTTACCCGCATGGCAATTTCAAAAGAGGCGGGGGGGTTAGTGGCAGTAGGATTTGGCCCGGTGCTGGCTGGTATTTTCTGTAATATGACCGGTTCATGGATGCCCATCGTTGTTATGTTGGTGTGCTACTCAATCATCGGATTAATCTCTGCCATCCTGATGCCTGAAGTCCGTGACCGCGATCTGAGCTTGCTCAATGATGCTGCAGATTCTGTATCGCATAATAGAGAGGCCCGTAGCGGGCAGTATATTTAACTCCGCGTTTCATCATGATAGCCGTAAATAAGAATCTGCCGGGCTTGTAGCCCGGCATTTTTCTGAATCTCGTTATACCCGATGTTCGAGGAATATCATAAATCAATCTTCTTGTATGGTAGTTGATAAAAGTCAAAGATGTCATACCAATTGCATAGGGTGTTTTACATCATCCGCGTATTCTCACTCACTGTGAGGATCCAGAAATCATCATTATGAGAGCCATCATGGAAAACATGCTTTTAAAAGCTAATGCCACGCTGCCATCTTACGATCGCAACCGTCTTATTCCGCGTATCTTTCATCTGGGTTTTGGTGCATTTCATCGCGCTCACCAGGGCGTATATACCGATATTCTGGCGACAGAACACGGCAGCGACTGGGGATATATCGAAGTGAACCTGATCGGTGGCGAGCAGCAGATCGCCGATCTGCAACAGCAGGATTTACTCTATACCGTTGCTGAAATGTCGGCGGACGCCTGGAACGCCCGCGTCGTTGGTGTGGTTAAACAGGCGATGCACATCCAGGTGGATGGCCTGCAAAGCGTGCTGGCGAAAATGTGCGAGCCTCAGGTTGCTATTGTTTCATTGACCATTACCGAAAAAGGCTACTGCCACTCTCCGGCCAGCGGCGAACTGCAACTGGATCATCCGTTAATTGTTGCTGACTTACAAAATCCTCATCAACCGAAATCTGCACCGGGCGTGGTGGTAGAAGCGCTGGCGCGGCGCAAAGCGGCAGGGTTGCCAGCATTCAGCGTGATGTCCTGCGACAATATGCCGGAAAATGGCCACGTCATGCGTAATGTCGTCTGTGCCTATGCTCACGCTGTCGATGCCGATTTGGCCGCGTGGATTGCGCGAAATGTTACGTTTCCCTCTACCATGGTAGACCGTATCGTTCCGGCGGTGACTGCCGATACGCTGGATAAAATTGAACAGCTCACTGGTGTTCGCGACCCGGCGGGAGTCGCCTGTGAGCCGTTTCGCCAGTGGGTCATTGAAGATAACTTTGTTGCGGGTCGTCCTGAATGGGAAAAAGCCGGTGCCGAGCTGGTCTCAGACGTGCTGCCGTTTGAAGAGATGAAGCTGCGTATGCTAAACGGCAGCCACTCTTTCCTGGCCTGGCTGGGCTATCTGGCTGGATACCAGCACATTAATGACTGCATGCTGGACGAAAACTACCGTCGCGCCGCGCATACGCTGATGCTGAATGAACAGGCGCCGACGTTGAGCGTGCAGGGCGTTGATCTGGCGCGCTATGCCAGTCTGCTGATCGATCGCTATAGCAACCCGGCGCTGAAGCACCGTACCTGGCAGATCGCCATGGACGGTAGCCAGAAGCTACCGCAGCGGATGCTGGATTCGATTCGCTGGCACCTGGCTCACGGTAGCGACTTTACTCTGCTGGCAATGGGTGTCGCGGCCTGGATGCGCTATGTCAGCGGGGTGGATGACTTGGGGCAGGCGATTGAAATTTCCGATCCTTTGCTGCCGGTGATTACGCAAGCCGTGCAGAACAGTGAAGACGGCGCAGAACGAGTGAGGGCGCTGTTGAGTATTGAGGCTATTTTCGGCTGGAGTCTGCGACAGGATAGCCGCTTTGTGAACGCCATAGTTCGCGCTTATTTATCGCTGCGAGAGCATGGTGCAAAAGCTACCGTAGCGGCCTGGAGTCAGACAAACTCATGAACTCTTCCTGATGCCGCCGGTCCCGGCGGCGTTGTTATTACACCTTATCCCTGAATAATATTTCCGCGTTAAAAATATTTTTCACATCTAATAAAATTTGATCCAGATCGTTGAATATACAAAACTTTATCTAAGAATAATTAAGTATAAATAATTGGTGTTTATTTTAACTTATTAATTATTTATTTGGCTGATCAATTATTCTCCTGCTGAAACAAATATGGCATGATGAGTTAACTTACTAAGTTTGTTCAGAAAAAAGGATAACAGTCTATGTACAAAAAAATTTTGTTGCCTGTAGACGTTTTTGAAATGGATTTAAGTGACAAAGCGGTTCGCCATGCCGAGTTTTTAGCGTCAGCCGATGAAGGGGAAATTACGCTGCTCAATATCCTGCCGAACAGCGGCCGCTCGATTTTACGCGGTTTTGCGGCTGATATACGTAAGTTTGAAGCCTATATGCGCGAGGAGTCAGAGAAAAAAATGAAGACGATTTCCCGCCTGTTCTCGATTCCCGCCGGGCGGATACACTCCAGGGTTGTGTTTGGCAATGTGCGTGATGAAATCCTGGCTGTTAGCAGAAATGAGGACTTTGACGTTATCGTCATTGGTTCCCGTAAACCAGGCATATCGACCCATCTTCTTGGTTCAAATGCTGAGTCGATTTTACGTCACGCCACCATACCCGTTCTGGTTGTCAGATAATACTGACAATAATCTAAATAATTCGAGCCGCAGGATGGCGGTCCGTAAGGGTAAGGCTTAGGGATGAGTCGAGTAACGAAGCCAACACACCTGCAACCTGAAGTATGACGGGTATAGCGGTAGAGAATAAAGTCTGCCGCTACTCAACTTTATTCCTCGCTAAACCAGTCGCTGTTCTCCTGACGTACGAGTAGCACTGATTCGCTAATTTCTTGCAGATGTAAGCTCATCGCTTTTTCCACCTCATCCGGGTTACGAGCGGCCAGCGGCTGGAAAATATCATAATGCTGACGCAGCATCATATCGGGAGGGGTGACATGATCGAGGCTCATATAACGCACCCGGTCAATAGTGGCTTTAATATTTTCGACAGTATCCCAGGCTAACTGACAGTCGGCAATTTGCGAGAGTTTCTGGTGAAATTCATCATCCAACTGGAAAAAATCAGTTAACTGCTGGTGCTCGACGGCTGTGCGTTGCTGATTGAGATTTTGCTCAAGCTGGTAGAGCTGTTCATCATTCACCATCCCGGCGGCGCGTCGCACCACGGCGCATTCGATGGCCTGACGAACAAAACAGCCGTTACGTACCTGCGAGAGAGAGATTTTATTCACGTAACTGCCGCGCTGCGGACGGATCTGGATCAAACCGTTTTCAGCCAGTTTAATAAAGGCTTCGCGTACCGGCTGACGAGAAACGTCAAAGCGCACAGAAACTTCTTTCTCCGACAGAGGGGTACCTGGCGGGATCTGACAATGGACGATATCCCGGCGAAGGATACGATAAATTTGCTGATTTACGGGCTGTGTCGGATTCAGTTGAGCGTCTGCGGCCATTGATGATTACTTTTCTTATGAGGTATTTGCGTTATTTTACGTGTTTTTTACCTGACAGCCCAGACCCGGCCAGCAGGCCGGGCCACAGAGCTTAGCCCTGGCGGTGAACGTTCAGCCCGGCAAAACTTTGGCTGACCGGCATCATTTCGAGGGTATTGATATTGACGTGCTTTGGCAGGGTAGCGACCCACCAGACCGCTTCGGTGACGTCTTCCGGCATCAGGGCTTCAGTATTCTCGTAGGTTTTACCCGCTTTCGCGTCATCACCTTTAAAGCGCACGTTAGAGAATTCGGTTCCGCCAACCAGGCCCGGTTCAATATCGGTCACGCGCAAGGCTGTACCATGAAGGTCGGCACGCAGATTCAGACTGAACTGGCGTACAAAAGCTTTAGTCGCACCATAGACATTACCGCCTGCATATGGCCAGGCGCCGGCGACCGAACCGATATTAATAATATGGCCGCGATTACGCTCAACCATCCCTGGCAGGACAGCGCGGGTCATATAAACCAGCCCTTTATTATTGGTATCAATCATGTCTTCCCAGTCTTCAATGCTGGCTTTATGTGCCGGTTCAAGACCCAGCGCCAGTCCGGCATTATTGACCAGAATATCAATCGCTTGCCAGTCTGCAGGCAGCCCGGCAATCATCTCTTCGATAGCTGCGCGATTGCGCACGTCCAGTTGCGCGGTATACAGGCTTTCGCCCAGCTCGTCTTTAAGCGTTTTCAGGCGTTCTTCGCGACGCCCGGTGGCAATGACTTTGTGACCATTCGCGACAAAACGGCGAGTAATGCTTTCACCAAAACCAGCGGTTGCTCCGGTAACCAGGATAATCATCTTACTGTTCCTCAACGCTTTTTGTGTCTTCATACCATAGCACGCGATCCCGATGACGGGTAATGGAAATCATCAGGCAAGGTAGTCGATCGCGGTGGTGAATAGAGTAATCATTGCGGTCAATCAATGAGTTGCCTAATCTTACAGAATACTCGTGTCCAGGAGATGAAGATGTCGGAGAATAATCCTTTTTTAAGCGTCAGCCTGCTGCCTTATCAGGCGCCGCATTTCGATCTGATTGACAATAGTCATTACCGCCCGGCCTTCGACGAAGGCGTTCGGTGCCAGCGCGCTGAGATTGCCGCCATCGTTAATAACCCGCATCCGGCTGATTTTGCCAATACGCTGGAGGCCCTGGAACAGAGCGGTCAGTTGCTGGCACGGGTAACGAACGTTTTTTTTGCGATGGCAGGAGCGCATACCAACCCGACCATTCAGGCACTTGATGAACAATTCTCTGCTGAATTGGCGGAATTGGCTAATGATATCTGGCTCAACGACGCCCTTTTCCAGCGGGTGAAGGTGGTGTGGGAGCAGCGCGAATTGCTCTCTCTGGATGCCGAGTCCCGGCGTCTTCTGGAGGTGACCTGGCAACGTTTTACCCTTGCGGGAGCGACGCTTGAGGACGATCAAAAAACGGCGCTTCGCGCACTGAATACCGAAGCGGCAGCGCTACAAAGCCAGTTCCAGCAGCGCCTGCTGGCGGCGGTAAAATCTGGCGGTCTGGTGGTGGATTATGCTCATCAGCTTGCAGGCCTCAGCGAAGATCAGATTACCGCAGCGGCAGAAGCCGCGCAGGAGAAGGGACTCAGCGATCGCTGGCTACTGTCTTTACTCAATACGACCCAGCAGCCCGCGCTGCTTTCGTTGCAGAACAGGCAGACACGAGAAAATCTGTTTGCCGCTGGCTGGACGCGAAATCAGAAAGGCGATGCTAATGACACTCGCGCGCTGGTGCTACGTCTGGTGGAAATCCGCGCGCGCAAAGCGCAACTGCTGGGCGCTGATGACTTTGCCAGTTGGTCGATGGCCGATCAGATGGCGGAAGCCCCGGCAGAGGCGTTTGCCTTTATGCGGCGAATAGCCCCGGCGGCACGGGCGCGAGCCGAGCAGGAGCTGGCGGATATTCAGCAGGTTATTGATAATGAAGGCGGCGCTTTCCGTGCGGCGGCGTGGGACTGGCTCTATTACGGTGAACAGGTGCGCAGGGCGAAATTTGCCATTGATGAAGCGCAGTTAAAACCCTATTTTGCTCTCGATCGCGTCCTGCGCGATGGCGTGTTCTGGACTGCGACACAGCTGTTCGGCATTCGCTTTGTGGAACGCTTTGATATACCGGTTTATCATCCTGATGTGCAGGTATGGGAAATTATCGACGCTAACGGCGAAGGGATTGCGCTGTTCTACGGGGACTATTTCTCGCGGGACAGCAAAAGCGGCGGGGCGTGGATGGGCGTATTTGTCGAGCAATCCATCCTGCGTGCGCAGCATCCCGTTATCTACAACGTCTGTAACTATCAGAAACCGAAAGCCGGACACAGCGCATTGCTTTCCTGGGATGAGGTCATCACCTTGTTCCACGAGTTTGGGCATACCCTCCACGGCCTGTTTGCCAGCCAGAAGTATGCCAGCCTGTCGGGAACCAATACGCCGCGCGATTTTGTTGAGTTTCCTTCGCAGATTAATGAACACTGGGCCAGCGAGCCGCAAGTCTTTGCCCATTATGCGCGGCATCATCAAACCGGCGAAACCATGCCGGAAGCGCTGCGCGACAGCATGTTCCGCGCAGCGAAGTTTAATAAAGGCTACGATATGAGCGAGTTGCTCGCCGCGGCGCTGCTGGATATGCACTGGCACAGCGTGACGGCGGATAAGCTACCCGACGATGTCGATACTTTTGAAGCCGCAGCCCTGCATGTGGAGAAGATGGATCTTGCCGCAGTGCCGCCACGCTATCGCAGCAGCTACTTTTCGCATATTTTCGGCGGCGGTTATGCCGCAGGCTATTACGCCTATCTGTGGACGCAGATGCTGGCGGACGACGGCTATCAGTGGTTCGTGGAGCAGGGGGGGTTAAGTCGTGAAAACGGTCAGCGCTTCCGCGAGGCAATTTTGTCCCGCGGAAATAGCACTGATTTAGCAGAGCTTTATCGCCAGTGGCGTGGGCACGACCCAGAAATTGAGCCGATGCTGGAAAACCGCGGATTGAGCGAGTAAGGGAATTGTCGAATAAAAAAGAACCGTGCGTAGAACGCGGTTCTTTTATATGAATGTTCTTCGACGAACTTTTTTCACACCTTAAGCAGTTTCACCGTGGCGTCGATGTCTATCTCATCTTCGGAGAAGATTAGCGTGGTTCCCTGAAAGGTGGTGATGGCCAGTTTTTTAACCGAGCGCATTTCGCCGGGCCTGGTGGTTGATTTTGGCCTGATATTTCCCATCAACAGGCCCACGGACAGTACCGCATTCTCTTTATCAATGCGGGCGTCGGCGGGCTCTTCTTCTTTATAAACCAGGTAAGATTTAATCGACGTAAGCTTGATCCGCTCGCCTGCGATATAGATATATTTGCTTTCCGGAAGAACTTTCACAGCATAAGCCGACAAACCTTTGTTATTGGTGGTGGGTTCGAAAGTGACCGCTGCATCCTTTTTAATCAGTTCAGGGTTGGCAACCTTAATCACATGAAAATAACGATTATCGCCATTTTCATCTTTGATAAATCCAAAACCTTTATCTTTAAACCACGTTGTGATCGTTCCGTTCATCGCCATTACCGCCTGGTTAATCGTTTATCTACTCAATTTTTGCCGCGCGCAGTGTAAAGCACAACGTCCGCGCAAACCAGGCCTGAATCTCCGGTCGGCGAAGGCGTGTGTTGTTTACCACATCAAATCATCGGGTACTTTAAAATCAGCATACGGATCGTCTTCATCCTGTTCTTCCGCACTAAGCGCGCTGTTTAAGACAATGCTGCTGGCGTCGCGCTGGGCGATTTTATCGGCTACGCTCGCCGGGATAATCGCGTATTGACTTTCGCCGTCATTATCACCCGCCAGGCGAGCAATGGCGAGGCGACCGCTAATCAGCTGAGCCTGAGTCAGTTTATCCACGGCAATTTTTTTAATGAAATTGTTATCCGTGAAGTTAAAATCAATATTACCTTTAGAAATATCGATTTTATTCATCTCAATAAGCTGCTTGACCTGCGCTTTATATTCTCTCGATAGAGCCGCCTGCTTTTGCTGTTCGCTTAGCAGCTTATCCCGCTCCAGTTGCGCTTTCTTATTCTCTTCCACCGCTTCTCTGGCCTCACGGGCCTGAACGCGTGACTTTTTCGCCGTTCTCTGAACTTTGGCCATTTTTTTGCTGGTTACTAACCCGGCTTTTAGCATCTGCTCTTGTAAGGTGAGTTTTGTCATCTTTGTTTATGAATCCGCTGAATAATGAGTGAGATTATACCTGTAAATGTCCGGGATGTACCAGGCAGTATGATTTGCTTGAGGTGCGATGCATAAAAAATCGAAATTTTTGCTATTTATTTGCTATAAATGCAGTCTGATTGATTTTTTATGGAGTGTGAAGATGATTGTCAGAACCTGGCATGGTTGTGTTCCCGTTGAGCCTGGTGATGCGTTTGCAGTTCATTTGCAGGCGACCGGCATGCAACACTCGCGGAGCATTGCCGGAAACGCGGGGGCATTTGTCAGGCGGGAAACGCAGGGAGAGTGGGAACACTTCTTTCTGGCAACCTACTGGAACGATCTGGATGCTGTCATCGCGTTTGCCGGTGAAAAGTACCATGTCGCAGTGACCTATGCGGATGATGAGCAATTCCGACTGCTATCTGACCCTTGCGTTTTTCAGTTTGAGGTTGCTGCAGTAGTGGAGATTTGAGCGAGCTTTACAGAAGGCCTTCTGAAGACACCAAAAAGTAAAGGCCCGGAGGCCTTATTACTATTTCCGTCCTGCCAGCAAACCAATGATCAGGCCGATGGCGCCAGCCGCCAGTAGTCCGGTCAGGGGGTTTTCCCTTACGCGATCAGAGACCTCGGAAACAACATCCGAAGCCTGAGCGGCGTATTTACGCGCTGCGCCTTTTAATTGATGTTTCGGCGAATCAACCGCATCACCAAACTGTTGCTGGGCTTCCCCGGTAAATTCATTGACTTTGTTACCAGCCTTGTCGGCCAGATTCTGCGCGTCGTTTTCATAATCTTGTGATGACATGGGAGTCTCCTTTCGTTTGACTTATTTAAGTCTAGTGGCTGACAGGCGAAGTACAAATGCTCAGCCTGCGGCGAGCTCCACTCCAGGATTTTTCCATAACTTCGGGATATAAAGCAGACCGTTATTTTCCCTCAAGGATAGCTATTCGCTTCTGTCAAGAATTTCTTCATAATCAATGTGTTGTGTGATTTCAATTGATTAGGATAACTCTGGGATATAAAATCCGCGTGATACTGTTGCGGGAAATGTAGCGATTCATAAATAAGAACTATCGATATCCACAATTCCTCTTTTTTTCTTTATCATTTGTCCGTTTTTATTACTAATAATCAGCGCTTAACGCAGCATAAGAAATAAATTTTTTCACTTAAGGCCGGTATGAACTATAAGAATGTACTGAAGAATACGTTACTGCTTGCTCCTGTGGCGATCCTGAGTCTGCAAACGCCTGCCTGGGGCGCAAATGTCACGAAAATGGTGATCTGTCAGAAAGTGCCGCCTGCGGTGGACAAAGAAGGTGTGCCGTTACCGCCTGTTGTTGGCAAAGAGGGCGCTCATCCGGTTTCTGCTACAGGCAAGTCCGGCCACGGTGGCGCAATGGCCAACTGCCAGCCAGCGGCCAGCGAAAATTAATCATTGACCTCAACCCGGGAGGGACATGGTGCACCCGTTAATTAAGGTGATGCTGGTGGGAGGGAAAGGCGACGGCCTGATGGTCAGCGTTGCCGAAAACGCGACGGAGATTTCCGTGACTCCTGCGCAATACGGTGCGAAATCCGGTCAGTTGCTGAGTTACAGGATCGTATCGCAGACTATTGACAATGAACGCTATTTTTTTGGCGTCTTCAACGAGAGCCATGAGGATACGGACAAACTCAAAAGAGTGGCGCTTACCCGCGGTATGAAAAAATTCTTCAGTTGAGCGGGTGCTCGACAGCGATGGGCACAACCTTGCTGCCGTTTTTAAGACCATCCGGAAGAATTGCGGCATGAGCTCCTCGCAGAAGTCTTCCCGGAATGCACATTTTATTGTGAAAAAAACTCGCGTTTTTCGATGAAGATGAGCCGCCGGATTGTTTTTGGTGGCTCAATTTTATGCAGCAGCCTGGAGCAGCATTTTGCTACCTTTCAGGGTGAACTGCTATTGCTGTTCTCCGCCCAGGATCACAGCAGAACGCCGAGGATCAGTGCGAAAGCGGAGGCGCTCCAAACAGCATGGAATAAAGTTATGCCGTTCTCGTGGCGCGAGTTCAGAGAGTTTCATTGTAAATATTCCATATTATTAGCCTGTAAGGTTGGGGGCTTGCGCCCTGATTATTACTGAAAGTGAATCGTTAACTGATATTGCCATTGTGTCTCAAGCAGTAGCCACTGCTGGAGTACGCTTGGCGTCCAGGAGTCATCGCCGCCGATACCCATATGTCGGGCATCGAGGGTGATCCAGACGCCGTTTTCCGGCTGCATCCAGTGCCAGTGGTCGGTCTCCATTAACTGTGCGGTGCTATAGGGTTGTACGGAGAAGTGGAAGCTGCCCGCCACGTGCCAGCGCCCCCAGTCCAGCGCTTTGTTGTCGCAGCGCAGGCCGTTTTCCGTCGGGAAAATGTACGGCGTGGTCATCTCTTCCAGCGGCAGTTGCCAACGAGAGAAACAGGCGCTGGTGCGGCGGTCTGGATAGTTTTCATGCGGACCGTAGCCGAGCCACGACACTGGTTGATGCTGGTCCGGAACCTGGAAAGTCAGCCCGATGCGCGGCAGCGGCGGCAGGGTACTGGCACGTTCGCCATCGACCGCCAGATGCAGCTTACCTTCGCCATCAAACGTCATCCGCCAGTGGCTGACAAGCACCACTTCGTCGGCGCGCAAATAGTGCCAGCGGCTATCGATAACCACTTCATGGGCCAGGCGCTGAGCGTCGCACTGTACACAGCGGGCGTAGAGGTCATAGAGCCCGGCGCTTTTCCAGCGTTCGACCCAGGCGTTGGGGTCGATGCGCTCCACTTCGCTGACGCCAATATCGTTATCCAGCGGCGCGCGCACAAACTGGTCGCGCAGCGGCGTCAGTAACTGTTCCACGCCATCCACCTGCCAGTGGGTTAACAGACCGCTTTCCCGGTCGACCGTCCATTGCTGTGAGCTGCTGCGTACGGTCCAGGACTCGTCGCTGCTGTCAAGTGCCGGCGCCGAGCCGACAGATGCAGGGCTACGCAGGGCTAATGGGGCGGCGAGGGGGAACTGCTGCCAGGCGGCGCGATGTCCGGCGTCAGACCAGGCAGTAGCCTGCGGCTGGACAACTTCCAGCGTCAGCCACACTTCTTCAGCCCCGAAGGGCAGCGCCAGCGCATCGCACAGCGTCAGCTCGCTCTGGCCTTCAGGGGGAAGCTCAAGTCTCACGCTGCCCTCGGCAAAGGTTTCCCCGGCGGCCTGAACCTGCCAGCGCAGTTCTTCATTATCGGTGACGCGGAACAGATATTCGCTGCTGATGCTGATACGCAGCGGGGATTGCGCGAGCAGGGTAAACTGGAAGTACTGCTGCGCATGCTTAGCCTCAATTAATGAAGGGTGTGCGCGGCGGTCGGGGAAGACCAGACCGTTCATACAGAACTGGCGATCGTTTGGTTTATCACCAAAATCACCGCCGTAGGCCCAGCCAACGCTGCCGTCAGCGAATGTTTTGCTGATGGCCTGATCCGCCCAGTCCCAGATAAATCCGCCCTGCAGACGCGGATAGTCGCGAAACGCCTGCCAGTAATCAGCGAAGTTACCGAGGCTGTTGCCCATTGCGTGGGCATATTCGCAGAGGATCAGCGGGCGCTGCTCGCCCGGCATACTGATCCACTTTTTGATCCCCCATTTTGGCACTGTAGGAATGAGTTGGTCGCGCTCAACGCGGGCATACATCGGGCAGATAATATCGGTGGTGCTGCTGTCGGCTCCGCCGCCTTCATACTGCACCGGGCGGGAGGGATCATTGCGCTTCAGCCAGTGATACATCGCTTCATGGTTGCCGCCGCCGCCGGATTCATTCCCCAGCGACCAGATAATAATCGACGGATGGTTGCGATTGCTTTGTAGCATCCGGCTGACGCGGGCGCTGAACGCCGGTAGCCAGGCCGGATCGTCGGAAATACGATTCATTGGCATCATGCCATGGGTTTCTATATTGGCTTCGTCAACGACGTACAGGCCATAGCGGTTGCACAGCTCGTACCAACGCGGAGTGTTTGGATAATGCGAGCAGCGCACGGCGTTAAAGTTGTTCTGCTTTATCAGCAGAATGTCCTCCACCATGTCCTCTTCGGTCACTACCTGGCCACGCTGGTGGTGATGCTCGTGGCGGTTGACGCCGCGGATCAGCAGCGGTTTACCGTTCAACAGCAACAGGCCGTTTTTGATTTCAACCCGGCGAAAACCGATATCCCAGGCTTCAGCTTCGATCGTTTTATCGCCGCGCCACAGGGACACGACAGCCCGATAGCAGTTTGGCGTTTCCGCGCTCCACAGCGCCGGTCGTTCTACTGGCAGACGAATTGATGCGCGCTCGGCATAGTTTCCGCGCTCATCAATAATCGGCGAACCCGGCGATTGCTGGTGACTGGCGACCAGGCGATCGTCATCCCACAGTTCGACCTTTACTACCAGCTCCTCCAGCAGCGCTACCGGCGCGGCGATGCTTAAATTTACCAGCAGTTCGGCATCGCGGTAGAGCGCATCCAACTGCGGAGTGAGCTGGATGTCGCAGAGGTGCAGGGTCGGTTTGTTCAGCAGCCAGACCGAGCGGAAGATCCCGCTCATACGCCACATATCCTGATCTTCAAGCCAGGTTCCCGCGCTCCAGCGCATCACCATAACGCAGAGGCGGTTATTGCCTGGCTGAAGATATGGCGTGAGATCGAAGGCCGCGGGCAGGCGGCTGTCCTGCGAGTAACCGACCCATTCGCTGTTGCACCACAGGTGAAACGCGGAGTTGACACCATCGAAGATAATCTGCGTCTGACCTTCGGCCTGCCAGCTTTCATCGACGCTAAACATCAGCGAATAGCAGCCGGTTGGGTTCTCCTCAGGGACGCGCGGCGGGGTGGTGTCGATAGGGTAGCGCACGTTGGTATAGATCGGGGCGTCGTAGCCTTCCATTTGCCAGTTTGATGGCAC